>JAXECN010000151.1:0-7007 GCA_034093535.1 Pelistega sp. | reverse complement strand
TAATTGCTCCCATGTGCGATATAGACTTTCTTCGAGTAGTGTATCAGCGAGGGCTGAGAGGTAATCGGCAAGGTGTTCCACACTTAATTCACCCTCTAGGTCTTGTGCTAATAATTGGAACTCTACGATTTTTTGCGTATCGCGCATTAAGTTCATCTGACGCTCAACATCTACTTCGCCTTCATGAATAAGGCAAGCGCTGAGGTCTTGATGTAGTTGGGCGGCAATCGCTTTGAGGTCAATCGGCTGTAAGAGCGTACGCCAGTCGATTAGGCTATCTAATAAGATAGGGTTCTTAATTAATAGTTGTGCGGCAAAAGGACTGGCAGTCATAATGCGAGCAACACGATGAAGAATTTCAGGGTATTCCGCTAATAAGGCGATATAGGCACTACGTTGGGCAATCGTCTCAATGAGCTCGCATAGATGGTTGCTCGCTAATAAGGGGTTTTTAGTTTTTGAGGCAGCATCTAATAATTGTGGTAGTAGCTGTTCGATACGTTGACGATTACTATTGGTCAGTTGTTGAACACGATGGTTTTTAAAGAGTAATTCTATGCGGTGTTGAATTTGTGTTTGAATATCCTCTTCAAAAAGACGCGAGGTGAGAGCTTGTGTATCCTGACTTTCTTCAGCGCCTTGTTCTTCTTCATCTTGCATACCTAATAAGCGGAACACATTGCGAAACGTTTGTGCCACAAATTGACGATGGTTAGCTAGGGTAGTATCAAAGGCATTGCGCTCTAGTCCGACCGCTTGTGCAATCTTATCGAGGTCTTCTTCACTGGCAGGTAAGAGGTGAGTTTGTGCGTCATCTTGATATTGAATAATATGCTCTAAACGGCGTAAGAAGCGGTAGGCACTCTCGAGCTTTTGCTCGATATCTGCAGAAATCAGTCCAGCTTTTTGTTCGGCATGTAGTGCAGCCAATAGTGGTCGCAATTGTAAGCTAGGCATACGACCCCCACGGATTAATTGGATAAGCTGGACAATAAATTCAATTTCGCGAATACCACCTTCACCGAGTTTGATATTTTGAGTCGATTCTAATCCCTCTTTGGCATTGACTTTCCGTGTCCATTCTTGACTGATTTGTTCACGTAATTTGCGTAGGGAAGAGAGCGCGTCAAAATCAAAATACTTACGATAGACAAAAGGTTTACGTAGGCTTTCTAAAAGACGTAAATCATTTTCTGGCTGGCTATTCTCAAAGTATTTCACTGGAATAATACGCGCTTTTAACCAAGCATAGCGTTCCCATTCACGCCCTTGTGTGATTAGATAGTTTTCTAAAGCAGCTAGACTCCATGCCAATGGGCTGCCATCACCATCAGGTCGCAAGCGTAAATCGGTGCGGAAGACAAAACCATCGGCATCAGGTTCGGAAATAATCGGCATCATACGTTGGGTTAGGCGACCATAGAACTCATGATAGCTCAAAGAGCGACGAGCGCCAGAGGTCTCACCCTCATCACCGTAGAGCATAATGAGGTCGATATCTGATGAAACATTGAGCTCTTGTCCACCGAGCTTACCCATGCCGAGAATAATCATTTCCATAGGTAAACCCGTGCTAGGGTCAATCGGTGCACCAAAGCTTTGGACTAAGTCATGCATGACCGTCCGATATGCCATCTGTACAGAGAGGTCTGCCAGATAGCTCATGCATGAAGTGACTTCTTCAAGAGAGGCTTCTTGATTAATATCACGCACGATAAGCGTTTGGATAATACGAGCACGTAACTGACGGAGCTGACGGCGACATTCGCTACTATCTGCCGGCGGGAATTGTTCTGGCGAGCCTCCTAGTTCCGCTAACCATTCGAGGATTTTGGTGGGGGTGAGTGGTGTCTGAATATCAGTAAGGAGTTGGGGGATAATTTCTGGGCGAGCGTCAAGGCGACGCTTGAGGAAATTAGACCAAAGTAAAGGTTTTGTTAAGCTTTCAGACATTTTCTTTAATCACCAAAAGGAATGCTATATAAGCCTATATAATACTACTGGAACTGATGTTGTTTAAGAAAATTAGAGTGTTTTGTGTCGATTTCTAAGAAGATTTTTAAGTGGATAGCTTGGGGGCTTATTAGCTTATTTGTGGTGCTAGTAGCTACCGTATTAGTCGGGCGATTTTATATCTCGCCGCGAATTGATCAATGGCGTCCGCAACTTGTCCAATGGTTACAGAAGAATGTACATCCATCGTTTCAGATTGGTCAGATGGACTTGGATTGGCACTATTGGACACCGAGTTTAAGTTTTCAAAAAGTAGGCTTGGGACTAGATAATGAGCTTGCCACTGTGGGTGATTTATCTATTGAATTAGATACGTTTTCTTTATTGAAAATGCAACCTACTGCGAAATCGGTGCTTGCCAAAGAGGCGACGGTTATTATCGAACGTAATGCCGCTGGTGAAATTTTGGTAGGGGGCAAGGTGCTTTCCACACAAGATGACACACTTAAAGCACAGACACCACTTCAACAAGAAAGTGTTGCTAGTCTGTTGTCGCCATGGCTCGCATGGGGATTTGAGCGTCTGCCACAAGATATCCGAGTCGAACAAGGGCATATTATTTGGCGGGATCATTATCAAGAACAGCGTCCAGATTTATCATTGGCACCAGTCGATTTTCATGCCTCTCATAATCAGCAACAATTACAGGCTCAATTAAGTATCGGATTGACAGAAATGCCGGATAGTGCGGTGAAATTACAAGCTGATTTTAATCGCAAGGGCAATGGTGGGTTACAGGTTTCTTGGAAGAACTGGCAACCGCAGTATTTTAAGAAGTGGGTGCATTTTCCACTCTTTATGAAAAAAGGGGTGATTGAAGAGGCTCGTGCCGACTTTACTTTTGAGCAGATTGAGCTCAAAGATTTTTCAACGCATTGGGTCTTAAATGACTTTGTTTTTCTAGAGCAAAATAATGAAGATAATGGCTTAATCTTACAAGGGGATAAGATTGCCATGTCGATTGCTTCTGATACTGGGCTAGAACACCCTTATCGTTTTGATATTGATACGAATAATTTGCATGTTCAAGCGAACGATTTTTTTCGTCACCCGATGGATTTTAATCATGTGCAAATGCAAGGACAGTATCGTCTGAATGATCATCAGAAAACAAGTCTACAATTCGATGTATTTAAAGCTACTCTCCCTTATGGCTCATTTGAAGTGAGTGGTTCTTGGGACGCCGTACCGGATAGCGATAATGGCAAGGTGCAGCTACAAGGCTTAATTCACCGGATGGAACTGAATAAATTACCGTATTATTTGCCCAAAGCGCTTTCGGCAGAGTCCTTGGATTGGTTGGAAAAAGCCTTTTTAAAAGGTTATGTCGAAAATGCGCGAGTAAAAGTAGAGGGTAATGTCGACCATATTCCTTTTGGTTTACGACCTGAGTCGGGGGATTTTCAAATTCAAGGTCCTGTCAAAGATGTGGCACTACACTATCACCAGTTTCCTGCTAAGGATAATACTTATTGGCCAGATATTTTAGTGCCGACTGCCGATGTGGATTTCAATCGTCAGACGATTAGTATTCGTGGTAATAGTTTACAGCTAGACCCTAAGTATGGTCTATCATCTATTCAAGCTAGTGATGCAGAAGTGCATGTACGTAATATTGAAAAAAATGCAGTCGTGGATATTCGTACTCGTATTAAAGCCACAGGGGATAGCTTTTTGAAGTTTTATCGCCAATCACCACTTCGTCCTATCCTATCGCAAGCGTTGGATAAAAGCCAGATGTCTGGTCAGGTAGATGGGCAGTTGCAGATTCATATTCCTATCACTCATCCGGAAGATACTCAGGTGGATAGTCGCTTTGATTTACAACAAGCGAGCTTTCAGTTTACGCCAGACCATCCAGCGATTACACAAGCCTCGGGGCGACTTAAAATCACAGAAAAAAATATCCAGCTAGAAGGAGTGCAGGGGCGCTTATTAGGTGGTCAAACACAGCTAAAGGGTGGCATTGGTGCGAAAGGCGATCGTTTAAGTATTCAGGGGGTAGTGACCGCTCAGGGAGTTTATGAGTACTTGCCATTGGCTGGTATTAAAAAGCGCTTGACGGGGCAGACAGCGTATACGGCTGATTTTGATTTCTTAGGTGGGGATTATATTGATCTCACCGTCAATAGTCAGCTCAAAGGTCTTGGTTTAGCATTGCCGCAAGAGTTGAGTAAAAGTGTAGACCAAAGTATTCCGCTGACAGTGACCTTAAAAGCACCGCGTAATGGGCAAGCAGAGCAGTTGCATATTGATTATAAAAATGCGTGGTTGCAAGTGCTGTTAGAGCGTGCAGATAGGAGTAAGAAGCAATTTAACCGAGGGGTGATTGCTGTCAATACGCCAGCAACTTTACCGCCAAATCAGATGAAATTAGCGGTGCAGTCTGGGCAATGGGACGTGATGACATGGTTAGATTTTGTGGATGAGTTTACGCCACCTAAGACGACAAATGAGAGTCATTCTTTATTTCCTGCGATGCGTTATCTACAAGTTGATGCTGACCGACTGTCCTTGTTTGGCGCCTATGTCGATAAAGTTTCTTTACTAGGTGAGCGACAAGGTAATGATTGGGTATTCAATGCCAATGCGACCGATACAAGAGGTAAGGTAGTATTGACGTTGGGTAAAAATGCCATTGATAAAATTCGTCTAGATGTGAATCGTTTTAATCTTAAGTTTTTAGATAAAGAGAAAGCAACAGAGCATCAACCGACACGTGTAGATTTACCTGCAATAGAGGGTGTGGTTAGACAGTTTTTATTAGCTGATAAAAACATTGGACGGATTGAGATTAAGAGTGAGAAGCGGAATAAAGATAGTTGGCATTTGAATCAATTAAGTTTAAGTAATCAAGTTGGTAGTCTTTATGCGACCGGTGATTTGCGTAGTCAGGGACAGCAGACCGCCGCGGATATTAAATTTAATGCTAATGCCTTGGATTTAGGGAAGTTTCTTGGGTTCTTCTGGAATGATGGCTTACTCAGAGCGGGTAAGGGGCAAATTAATGCTCGTGTACAGACAGCGGATATCAGTGACTTTTCTCTAAAAGGTTTACAGTTAAGCGGTGATATGCAATTGAATAATGGCTCTTTACTTAAAGTGAATTCGGGGGCGATAAAAGCACTCGCGCTGATTTCCTTGCAATCCTTGTCTAATTTAAGTAATCTGGCTAATAGCACACCGAGTGCGTTTAGTAAGGGTTTGGCTTTTGATTATCTACGCAGTAATTTTGAGCTTAAAAATCAACAGCTTTTTATTCAGGATTTTCGTTTAAATGGACCGTTGGTGGCTATTGTGGCTGCCGGTAATACGCATTTGCAGACGCGTCAATTGAATTTCCAAGCGGCGGCTATTCCTAAGTTAGAAATGAGTGGTGCTGCTGTATTGGCTGGGGTGATTGTTAACCCTATTGTGGGCTTAGGCGCTTTTTTATCACAATGGTTATTATCAGAGCCACTTAACCGAGCATTGACGGCTTACTTTAGTGTTACAGGGACGTGGGATAATCCTTTAATTAATGATAAGCCGTTACCGAGCGAAGAAGAATTAAGAGAAAAGCGTAAACAACAAGAAATCGATAATTTGTATAGAAATTAATATGACATTAAGTGTTTTTGATATTTTTAAAGTGGGTGTAGGTCCATCAAGCTCACATACTGTCGGTCCTATGATTGCGGCAGTGCGTTTTGTGCGACGATTAGAGGAAGCTAATCTATTGATGCAAGTCCACCGTTTGCATATTGAGTTATTTGGCTCATTGGGCGCTACAGGTTATGGGCATGCTAGTGATACTGCCATTATTGTGGGTTTGTTTGGACATTTACCCGATGAGGTAGACCCAGATGTTATTCCTACTTTGGTAGAGCAAGTGCGTCAACAGCACCAAGTTAGCTTGTTGAATCAAGTGACAGTGGCATTTAATCCTGAAAAAGACTTAGTCTTTAATTTGCAAGATACCTTACCGCAACACCCGAATGGTATGCGTTTTAAAGCATTTAATGCGTCAGGTGAGCAAATCATGAAAAAAGAATACTACTCCATTGGGGGTGGTTTTGTGATGAATTGCGATGGCTTAAAGGTTAATTTAAGTCCTGACGAGCCGGTACCGTATCCATTTAAATCAGGTAATGATTTACTTGCTTTAACTAGGCAGCATGGCTTAAGTATTGCTCAGTTGATGATGGCCAATGAAGTGGTGTATCAGCCTGAGGAAGCGGTTAAACGTAAATTGCTTCATATTTGGTCAGTTATGCAAGCGTGTGTTAAGCGTGGGTGCTCGCAAGAGGGGGTGTTACCGGGTGGTTTTAAGGTTAAGCGTCGAGCCTCTGCCTTGTATCAGCGGTTGCGTGAGCGTCCAGAAGAGTCTTTACGAGACCCTTTATCGATGTTGGATTGGGTGAATCTCTATGCCATGGCAGTTAATGAAGAAAATGCCTCAGGGGGGCGTGTCGTGACAGCACCGACCAATGGTGCAGCAGGTATTATCCCTGCTGTGCTCCATTATTATGAACGTTTTATCCCGCAATCTAATGAGCAAGGTATTATTGATTTCTTATTAACAGCAGCGGCGATTGGTATTTTATACAAAGAAAATGCTTCTATTTCTGGTGCTGAGGTTGGCTGCCAAGGTGAAGTTGGGGTGGCATGTTCGATGGCTGCTGGAGCTTTAGCTGCTGTATTAGGTGGGACACCAGAGCAAGTAGAAAATGCCGCAGAAATCGGTATGGAGCATAATCTGGGTATGACTTGTGACCCTGTGGGTGGGTTAGTACAAGTACCTTGTATTGAGCGTAATGCGATGGGAGCAGTCAAAGCCATTAATGCGGCACGTCTGGCTTTAAGAGGGGATGGTCAGCATTTGGTATCACTGGATAAAGTGATTATCACGATGAAACAGACCGGTGCAGATATGATGTCAACTTATAAAGAGACATCCCGTGCCGGCTTGGCCGTGAATGTCCCTGAGTGTTAGTGCTGATAAATTAGTCTTT
>JAXECN010000150.1:0-23424 GCA_034093535.1 Pelistega sp. | reverse complement strand
CTAATTTGTACTTTTTCTGAGGCTTGGGCAGGAGCTGTTGTCGCCGGTACAGCACTTGTGCCAGCGGCATTAGGGGCTACAGGAGCAGAAGGGTGTTGAGTAGTGCTATTGGCTTGTTGCACTTGTGGTGCATTGTAAGCTTGCCAATTGTTCCACACCATGAACACTGAAAAGATAAAAATCATCCAGAGGATGCCACGTCTAATATCCATGTGAGCTATTCTTATAAAACGGTTGAGAAAGACATAAGTTTACCCTAGATAGCTATATAAAACAGCCAAATTAAGGTTTTTTAATCACTGGAGGTACGGGGTCTTCACCACCTTTGCACCAGGGATTACATCGGCAAATACGGCGAGCACCTAAATAAACACCTTTGGCAGCACCGTGCATCTCAATAGCTTGCATGGTATAAAGCGAGCAGCTAGGTGTAAATCGACAGGCATTACCTGTCCAAGGGCTGATGAAATACCGATAAAATCTTATGGGAGCGATAAGTATCTTTTTAAGCATATCAGGCGAGCCATTTATCAAAAAGCGGCTCAACATCTGCTCGGACGATTTGACGTAATTCTCGTAAAGAACAAGGGTTAATACCGCGATGTAAGCGAATTACGTAATCTTTATGAGAGAGTTGGGCACGACGATGTCGAAAGACATCTCTCACGACACGCTTAATGGTGTTGCGAGTGACGGCACGAGAGGCATTTTTTTTGGCGATAACCAACCCTAAACGTGCTGTATCGAGTTGATTTGGGCAATAGTGCAGAGTGAACAAAGCCCCTCGAGTTACGCGTTTGTTTGAGAAAACGTTAGCGAATTCAGAGGGGCGATGTAGACGCGCCTCTTTGGGATAGTTGGCGCTAGACATGCTTGTATAACCTATGCGAGATAGGTATTAAAGGCTTAAACAGCTAGGCGTTTACGACCTTTTGCACGGCGTGCATTGATAACAGCACGGCCACCACGTGTTTTCATGCGCACACGGAAACCATGAGTGCGTTTACGACGAGTAACTGAAGGTTGGAAAGTACGTTTCATGATAATCCCAAAAGTAAAGAGCTACACAAAGAGCTAATTTTGTTAATCTTAAATATATAATAAGCACTTAAAAATCAAGCACTTAATGGTAATCTTGGCTTAGGCTGAAAGCGGTATATCTCATTTCTCTAAGAAAACACCTACCCAGCCAAACAAATAGTTTAGCAAGCCCTACATTTCAACAAAAAAATTGAGTTTAGTCAATAGGTGTTTGATTTTATGTTAAAAAATACCCTGAAAATGTCTTTTTTAAGGCTAAAAATCCTATTTGGGCTCTGTGGATAACTTTTTATAAGTCGCTATCTTTGTGGATAACTTGATGTTTTTTATGCTACAATGCTCGTTTGATTTAGTGACGGTACAACAACATGACGGAATTCTGGCAACAATGTGTCAATCACCTTTCTCAAGGCTTAAGCCCTGCGATTATTAAGCAGTGGATTATGCCTTTGTCGCCTATTGGCTTTAATGAGGATGAGACCGAATTCCATATTGCTGCACCTAGTCCACTCAAACAGAACTGGGCACAGAGGTATTATGCACCGACAATTCAGGCATTGATTAAAGAGCAGTTTAATCATGATGTGGCAGTAGTTGTGCTCATCAATAAGAATGTACCCGCAGAGACTGCACAGACCGTGGTGGCGACGACACCGGTAGTAGAAGCGGCACCAAGCGTGACTAAGTCAACGACTTCTAAACGTAAAACAGCCGAACCTGTTAGCCAAGCAGTGCCGACGGAGACTTATGAGGAAGAGGGTATCAGTGTTGTGATCGAAGAAGATACTGATAATCTGCCTCCTACACAACCGATCATTGAAGCTCCGCTAAGTGCTCCACAGTTAAGTGCTGAGATGGATAGTGTTGGTTCAGCAGAACCCAACATTAGCCAAGGTGTTTTGCATATTTCTGATGCGCAGCGAGAACTCTATCAGGCAACACATCTTAACCCTAATTTAACGTTTGCAAATTTGGTTGTCGGTCATTCTAATGAACTCGCTGAAGCGACTGCCAAGAATGTTGTGCGCAACTTAGGTCGCCAAGGCTATAACCCATTATTTTTATATGGTAGTACAGGTTTAGGTAAGACTCACTTAATGCATGCGATTGGCAATGAGCTCTTTAAAGAGGGTAAAGTGAAGCATGCACGTTATATTCACGCCAATGATTATTACACCGAGATTTCGGCGAAAATGCGTGATGGTGATTGGGTGGAGTATCGTCTAAAAGAAGCGCAAAAGTATGCTCAATTAGATCTCTTATTAATTGATGATATTCAATTCTTCAAAAATAAAGAGCGTACGCAACAAGAGTTTTTCCATCTCTATGAAGCCTTAGTTAGTCGTGGTAAACAGGTGGTTATCTGTTCGGATACCTATCCACGTGAGCTAAAAGATATTGAAGAGAGACTGATTTCTCGCTTTAACTCAGGCATGACTATTCAAATTGAACCGCCTGAATTAGAAATGCGCGTAGCGATTTTACAGAAGAAAGCGGAAAACCATCCTTATGTTGAATTAAGCGATGACGCGGCTTTCTTTATTGCAAAACATATTCGTAGTAATGTGCGAGAGCTAGAGGGGGGATTACAAAAGGTGATTGCCTTTGCTCAATTCCGCCGTATGAGAGAAATTACCGTGGATATTTGTAAAGAAGCATTAAAAGATTTGCTTCGAGTGGCAAATGGTTTGATTACCGTGGAAAATATCCAGAAAACTGTCGCAGATTTTTATAAAATAAGAGTAGCTGATATATACTCAAAGAGTCGTAAAGCGGACATCGTTCGTATCCGACATGTAGCCATGTATTTAGCTAAAGAATTAACTCGCAAAAGCTTACCTGAGTTAGGGCAGGCTTTTGGGGGGCGTGACCATTCAACCATCCATCACGCGGTTGAAAAAGTCATCAAACTTCGTGCCACTGATCGTGAGCTAAATCATGATTTGCACGTTTTAGAACAAACCTTAAAAGGATAATGATGCAATTATTCCAAGCAAGCACAGATGCGCTATTAAAGCCGCTATTAACTGTTGTGGGTATTGTGGAGCGGAAGACGACAATGCCTATCTTGTCAAATGTTCTTCTTAAGAAAGACGGCGATAAGATGGCGTTTGTGGCTAATGATATGCTTATCCAGATCACCACGCATGCCAACTTTGGCGTGGGTGCTGATGTGGAGGCAGTCACAGTTGCCGCTCGCAAATTACAAGATATTCTACGCGCTTTACCTGCAGCTGGTCAGGTGAGCGCTGATGTAGAAGGTCGTCAGATGACATTACAATGTTCTGGTAGCCGTTTCTCATTACAAACATTACCGGGTGCAGATTTCCCATTATTGCCAGAAATTGAGCAATGGAATCATCACTTTACGATGACGCAAAGTGCTTTACGTCGCCTTTTGAATATGATTCATTATGCGATGGCACATCAAGACATCCGTTATTACTTAAATGGTATGTTGATGGTTGTTGAGCCGGGTTTAGTCCGTGCGGTATCAACAGACGGTCATCGTCTAGCCCATGCTGCTGAAGTAGTAGAAAGTGCGAATAGCGAAGCGAGTGTGATTATTCCTCGTAAGACTGTTGATCAGATGTTACGTCTTCTTGATGATAGCGATGCAGAAGTTCAAGTGAGTATTGCTGATGCACAAATTCGCTTCCGTTTTGGTGATGTGGAATTAGTATCGAAATTAGTTGAGGGTAAATTCCCAGACTACAAACGTGTGATTCCGACGGATTACGGCATTCATTTACAAATTAACCGCGAAGAGTTATTACAAAACTTACAACGTGCGGCGATTTTGGTATCTGAAGATAAATTACGTAGCATTAAATTATATTTTGGCGAGAACCTATTGCGTATCACTTCATCTAATAAAGATGAAACTGAAAAAGCAAAAATGGAGCTTGCACTAGACTACAGTGGTGAGCCGATTACGATTGGCTTTAATGCGACTTATCTACTCGATGTATTGAATACAGCGAAGACAGAGAATGTCGTGATTTCACTAAAAGGTGAATCTAGTTCGCCAGTATTGGTATCTTTACCAGACCAAGAGCATTTCCGTTATGTGGTAATGCCATTGAAAAACTAACCTTTGTGTAGTTTTTACCCCAACCGTCATCGCTATACAGGCGATGGCGGCGTTTTACTTATTATTAAAAGTGTATTCACATTATGACCGATTCTACAAACACACCAAATTATGGTGCCGACTCGATTAAGATGCTTAAGGGCCTTGAAGCTGTTCGCAAGCGCCCCGGTATGTATATTGGCGACACATCTGATGGTACTGGTTTGCATCATATGGTATTTGAGGTTGTCGATAATGCCATTGACGAGGCCTTAGCTGGCTATTGTGATGATATTGTGGTGACAATTCATACAGATAATTCGATTTCTGTATCTGATAATGGTCGCGGTATTCCAACAGATATCCACAAAGGCGATGAGTATGGTCGTAGTGCGGCAGAAATTGTGATGACAGAACTCCACGCAGGTGGTAAGTTCGACCAGAACTCTTATAAGGTATCTGGTGGTCTTCACGGTGTGGGTGTATCGTGTGTGAATGCACTGTCTGAGTGGTTACGTCTGACTATTCAACGTGATGGTCAAGTTCATCAAATGGAATTCCGCCGTGGTGAGCGTGTTGAGCCATTAAAAGTGATTGGTACTACGGATAAAACCGGTACTCGCGTGCAATATTTAGCCGATTTAGAGATTTTCGGTAATATCGAATATACCTATGAGATTTTCTCTAAGCGTTTGCGCGAGTTATCGTTCCTCAATAATGGGGTGAGTATTCGTTTGGTCGATGAGCGTCAAGGCAAAGAAGAAAACTTCTCTTTCTCTGGTGGCGTTAAAGGTTTCGTTGAATACATCAATAAGACTAAGACAGTTCTACATAACAATGTGTTCTTTGTATCAAGCAGTTCATCAGCAGGTGGTACAGAGGTTGGTGTAGATGTGGCAATGCAATGGAATGATAGCTATGGTGAGCAAGTTCTTTGTTTTACCAATAACATTCCTCAGCGTGATGGTGGTACTCACTTAACGGGTTTACGTGCAGCGATGACACGCGTCATTAATAAATACATCGCTGATAATGAACTCGCTAAAAAAGCCAAGGTTGAGACGACTGGTGATGATATGCGTGAGGGTTTAAGCTGCGTATTATCAGTAAAAGTTCCAGAACCTAAATTTAGTAGCCAAACCAAGGATAAATTGGTATCGAGTGAAGTGCGTGCGCCTGTTGAAGAGGTGGTGGCTAATGCACTCGAAACATGGTTACTCGAAAATCCAAATGATGCGAAAAGTGTTTGCAGCAAGATTGTTGAAGCGGCTCGTGCTCGTGAAGCAGCACGTAAGGCACGTGAGCAAACTCGCCGTAAAGGTATTTTAGAGGGAGCAGGTCTACCGGGTAAATTAGCTGATTGCCAAGAGCGTGACCCTGCCAAAAGTGAGCTCTATATCGTCGAGGGTGACTCAGCGGGTGGTTCAGCTAAACAAGGTCGTAATCGTAAGTTCCAAGCGATTCTGCCATTGCGTGGTAAGGTACTAAATGTTGAAAAAGCACGCTTTGACAAGTTATTAGCGAGCGAGGCGATTACTACACTGATTACTGCCTTAGGGACAAGTATTGGTGAAGAGTTTAATCTTGAGAAATTACGCTATCATCGTATTATTATCATGACCGACGCGGACGTGGATGGAGCGCATATCCGTACACTATTGCTGACTTTACTCTATCGTCAAATGCCTAAACTAGTGGAAGCAGGACATGTGTATATTGCTCAACCACCGCTTTATAAGGTCAAATTAAAAGGCTCTAAACTAGAGCGTTACCTCAAAGATGAAGTAGAAGAGGCTGCCTTTATGCAAGAGATTGCTTTAAAAGAAGCCGGTATTCGTCAAGGTGACAAGGTCATCACAGATGATGAACTCAAGCAATATTTTGATTTATATTTATCGGCGGATAAGGTTATCAAGCGTCTATCTCGTGTGATGGATGAAAAAGCCTTAACGGCTATCAGTGAAGGCATTAAGATTGACCTTTCATCAGAAGCTGCGGCACAAGCCAGTGCAAAAGCCTTACAAGAAGCGTTAACGGATCCATTAAATCCAAATGCGATTTCGGTAGAGGCAGAGTTTGAAGCGGAAACTAATAGCTATCGTATCTTGGTTCGCCGTATTCATCATGGTAATACACGCTTAACTTTATTGAATACAGAATTCTTAGCAAGCAGTGATTACCGTATCCTAGCACGTGCAGCTGAGACATTTAATGGCTTAATCAGTGACGGTGCAGTGGTATTCCGTGGTAAGAGCGATAAACCAGCTGAAGAGGTCATTAGCAATTTCCGTGATGCTGTTATCTGGTTACGCAAACAAGCAGAAGGTGCTGTGACTAAACAACGCTATAAAGGTCTTGGTGAGATGAACCATACACAGTTATGGGAAACGACTATGGATCCAAGTGTACGCCGTCTATTACGTGTACGTATTGAAGACGCGATTGCAGCAGATCAAATCTTTGAAACCCTGATGGGTGATAAGGTTGAGCCTCGCCGAGAATTTATCGAGGCAAATGCGCTGTCTGTCGGTGATTTAGACGTATAGTATTAGTTCTAAATATCAATCAGTTTAAACCTGCTCAGTTGTATATTGAGCAGGTTTTTTTATTGTTCTTAAGTATTAGACCAACGGCGAAGAAGGTTATGATAGACCCCTGCTAAGCTGACCAATTGTGGGTGTCCAGGGGTTTCCTCGGTGAGCGCTTGAATAGATTGATCTAATTGATACAGTAAGGTGCGCTGACTATCTTCTCGGACAAGGCTTTGTAGCCAGAAGAAGCAGCTAATGCGAGCCCCTTTGGTCACAGGATTAACCTTGTGTAGACTGGTTGAAGGATAGAGCACTAAATGTCCAGCAGGGAGCTTAATACTGCGTTGACCATATGTGTCCTCGATAACTAATTCACCGCCCTCATAGCTATCGGGATCGGTGAGAAATAGCGTACCTGAGACATCTGTACGAACACGCTCTTTATTATGTAGATTAAAGAGAATCGAGCCGTCAATATGCATACCATATTCACCACCTCCAGTGTATTTATTAAATAGAGGGGGATAAAAGCGATTCGGTAAAGCGGCTGACATAAAGGTATTATTTTGCGTCAGTTTTTGGATAATCTCTTGCCCCAATTGAAAGGCAAAAGGATCACGTTCATCGAGTTGTTGATTGTGTTTAACATGACGTGATTGAGAGCCTGCCGTAGCACGTCCATCTACCCAGTTAGCATTAAGCAGTTTATCGCGAATCAGTTTTGCTTCTTCTGGCGTCAGAATATTGGGAATATCTAATAGCATAGAAAGTGACCTATAGAGAGGAGATTGGACAAGGTGACTGAATACGCTTCCCCTCGTATTCAGTCTTTAGCTCATCAGCTTATCAAATGATAGTTTAGAAACGAATATCTGTTGATAATAAGAATGTACGACCAGCACCAGGAATGGCGAATTTCTGGAATCCATCACTACTTGTGCTTACTTTAGCATAGTACTTCTTATCAAAGATATTGTTTACATTAAAGCGAACATCGACATTCTTATTCACACGGTAATTAACTGCCGCATCAAATAACCAATAAGCAGGGGCTTGTTTGGTAATATCATAACCATAGTTGGTGCGACCTACGGCGATATTTCCTCGAGCAAATTGGCGTTTGCCGACATATTGAGCACCTAGACTGAGATCAAGGTTATCGTTAACCGCATAAGTTGTCCATAGATTGAATGTGTATTTAGGGACATTTTTCAAGCGACCACCGACATCGAGAGGATTCGCGTCATCACGAATAATCTTGCTGTGAAGGTAGCTAAAGCCTGCATAAGCTGACCAACGGTCGGTTAAATTACCAGAGGCAGTAATTTCTAAACCTCGTACACGATCCTTACCGGCGAACTGGGTCACTTCTAAAGGATTGTCAGGATTTGTATTGGTTGGATTCGTTCTTTCTGTTTGGAAAATAGCTGCCGTTAAAGCGAGATTATTATTGAATAAATCCCATTTCGTACCAAGCTCCCATGTCTGTGCTTTGCCTGGAGAGTATTTCATGCGGTCAGATCCTGAACCACTACGAGATGCTAGTGCAGCAACAGATGGTTGACCTGCTTGGCTGTAAGACAAGTAGATAGAGCCATTTTCAACAGGTTTATACACAACACCTAGACGACCACTCCAGATATTGTCTTTTAAACGGCCTGGAATACGATGGCCATTTGTATCAAACCATTTAGCGGTGTATTGGTCAAAACGAATACCCCCTGCAATTTCCCATTGTGGGTTGAGTTTAATGCTATCGTAGACGTATAAACCAATATTATTGACTTCAGCCCCAGAGCGATTTGTACTAGATTGTAAGCTGACAGGACCACTCCACCATTGTGAGGGGTTGCGTACGTCAATGATTTCACGACCTGCCGTTGTATTAGGTAAGGTGCGTGACCAAGGGCGCATACGGTAACTTTCTTTGTACCATTCTACGCCTACAAGCATAGCGTGTTCGATGGCACCTGTATTAAAGTTTAAGTTTAAATTAGTCTGATTGGCATAGGTTTCTCCTCGGTAAGCACGGGTAATACGAGGTACACGTGCTGTAGCGAGGTATCCACTTGGGTAGTTAAGGTTTGTACGAGTATAACCCCAGTAGTTATTGCTGTTAAAGCTTCCTGTTTGGTAGCCTGTGTCAGTGATATTGCCGACATTTAATAAGCGGCCACCCGTCGCATAACTGGTAAAACGGTCTACACGAGACCAAGAGAAGGTGTTAGATAGTCGAACCTTATCTGAAAAATCATGTTCTAACTTGGCAGAGAAACGTTGTGTTTTTGTTTCTTCGGTATCGACGTTTTTATAGCCACCCCAGAAATCCCATGCTACGCCATTGAGGCGTTTTGCCGTTGCTGCATTAATAGGTAGACCAAAGTCGGGAATATTCTCATCTTTTTGATAGAAATAAGAGAGATTTAAGCGTGTTGGCGTACCAAGACCGAAGGTGATAGAAGGAGCAATACCCCAGCGTTCCATCTCTGTAGGCCCTCGATCCGCCACCCCATTTTTATGACCCATAGCATTTAAACGTACAGCAATGGTATCACTGACTTGATGGTTAAGGTCAATTGTTGCACGGCGATAATTATCTGTACCTACACCGAGATGGAGGTGATTAAAATTATCCAGTTTTGGTGTTTTACTATTGAGATTGATGCTACCACCTACGGCAGCAACGCCTGATTCAAAAGAGCCAGTACCTTTAAATACGCTAACATCGTCTAAATTAAAAGTATCTGTACGTGTGCTAAGAGAGCTCTCACGAACTTCGTCTACAGTGACGCTTTGCTCTGCACTGAAGCCTCGCATAGTGAACATATCACCCCAACCAGCGCCGGCTTCACCCATAGAGAAAGTAATGCCAGGGACATTGCGTAGGACTTCTTGGAGCGTTTGTGCGCCTTGCTCATTGAGGACTTGGTTAGGTACCACTTGAATAGACTGTGGGGTATCAATAAGGGGACGCTCAAATTTAGAGCTTTGTACATGCTCTTGTTTAATCGATTCTGTTGTTGCCGTAATGGTTTCTAAAGTTGTGCTTTCTTGTGCTTGAGCGGCAGGGATAATGCTCAGGGCGCCTAGTGTAACGGCGACGGTAGGCATCCATTGCGGTGCCAAGCTGTGCGATGGTTTATTCATAAGTAATCAATCCTATCCAAATCTATAAATAAGAAAGCAAATGATAACTATTATCATTAAATGAAACAAGAAAATATTTAAGAAATGTAAAAAAATGGAGAAATTTATTTCAAATTGTATTGAAAGTACAACGCTGAACCCGCTACAATCGCTTTCCTTATCGGTATCTTATGGAAAATACCGATTTCTACTTTTCTTGAAAAAGATAACAATAATATAAATTGTTGCAACGCAGTATTTTTTGACAGTTATGTTATTTCCTCTATTTGTTTACGGTACGCTAAAAAAAGGTTTCCCAAATTATGCTCGTCACTGTAGCACTGCCGTCAGTATTGAATCGGCATGGTGCTGGGGGCGTTTGTACGCATTAGATGCAGGTTATCCTGCGATGGAGTTGCCCGAGCTATCTATTCAGGCAGTAGGTACCCAAGAGTATAAATTAGATGCCCGTCACCAAGGCAAGGTGTTGAACTTTGATCCTCCTCGTGGTGACTGGGATATGGTGCAGGGTGAGCTGATGTATTTCAAATATCCTGACCAAGAAATCCCCCCTATTGATTTACTAGAGGATTTTGAACCTGGTAATCCGAATAATCTGTATGAACGTGTCTTGATTACAGTTAAAACCGAAGAGGGTTTGGTCAATGCATGGACATATATGATGAAAGATGGTAAGCAAGTTGGTAGTCGTCTATCTTTAAATCAAGAAGGGGTAGTGGAATGGCGATGTAGCGATACGGGTTATATTGGTGAGGCACAAACGGCTTCCTCTATTCTTTAATGATGGATACTGTTTTAATCCTGGGTATGGGCTATTTGGGTCGCCCATTAGCGACTCAATTAGTTGCAATAGGGACAGCTGTTATTGGTACTTATGCATGTACCGAGCCGAGTGATGTCGTAGGTATCCAAGTTGAGCGATGCGATATCAGTGAGATGGCTCAAGGTGAATGTCCTACTCATTGGCAAGCAGCGAAAACGTGGGTGTGCTTATTGCCACCGTCATGTTCCGTGGACTATGTCAGTGCACTGAAAAAATGGTTAAGCTGGGCAGAGCAATATCATATTAAACAGATTATTTATACCAGTAGTACTAGTGTATTTTCACAGCGTGAGGGCATAGTAGATGAGCAATCCACGACGATGCCTATGACAGAGAGCGCTCAGAAAATCGTTGCGGTTGAACAAGCCATTTTACAGAGCGGTGTGCCTCATAAGACTATTTTGCGATTGGCTGGGCTATTTGATCAGCAAAGACATCCTGTTTATCGTCTGGCACAACGCACTGAAATTGATAATGGGCAGCAGCGAATTAATATGGTGCATAGAGAGGATGCGGTGGCGGCATTATTACATGCTATTCATACGCCAGAGGGAACTCGTCTTCGACATATCGTACATCCTAGCCATCCAACACGAGAGCAGTTTTACCAACAACAAGCCGCATTGTTAGGGGTAGCGTTACCATCGTTTCAGGAGGGAGGACTTACTGGGAAGATAGTGCAGACTATTTATCAGGATTTTCCCATTCCTTGTCGTGGGATTGATAGTTAATCTCTATGCTATTTTTTAACAGCAAGAAATACGCTTATTCGCTACAATAGAGACTTAACAGTTTTTTATAATTTTAGCCATGCTTGCGGCAAATGATATTCTCTTCTTTGGTGATACGCACGGAGGGTTTGCGCATTGCTTGACGATTGTCGAGCAAGTCAAGCCCAAGGCGATTGTGTTCCTAGGAGATTTGCAAGCAGAGGCACCGTTGCATGAATTATTAGCCGATGTGATGAAGCTGACGGAAGTTTGGTGGATTCCCGGCAACCATGACACAGATTCAGAGCTGATTTACGATAATTTATTTGCTAGTCAGTTGGCTGACCGTAATTTGGATGGGCGAGTGGCAGAGGTGGCAGGTATTAAAATTGCTGGTTTGGGAGGGGTCTTCCGTGGGCGAATTTGGACACCCCAACAAGCGAATTGGAAATTCTTCTCTCCTGAAGAGTTTATGAAAAAAGTCCCTGCACGTATGCATTTTCGTGGTGGGCTAACACTGAAGCAGCGTAGTTCTATTTTCCCTTCAACTTATATGTCTTTGCGAACCCAATGTGCTGATATTTTGGTCACGCATGAGGCGCCATCCTGTAATCGCTATGGCTTTTCTGCCATTGATCGTCTAGGTCGTCAGCTCGGTATTCAGAAGCTTTTTCATGGACATCACCATGATACTTATGATTACAGCCCCCACTTTCAGCGCATGGGATTTGAAGCCTATGCGGTGGGGTATCGAGGGGTGACGAATTTAGCGGGTGAGATTATCCGTGCAGGTGAGACAGATGGCGAATATCCTGATCGTGTTGCTGAAGTTCGCCGCCGTATTTATAACCTTTGTTGCCCTACGACACCTTTATCAAAATAACGAGAGACGAGCGATAACTGTAATTGGCTTTCAAAATAGTGCTCTCTTCTGCTGATAGGGTCTTTAAAAGAAATAGCACGTGCCAACAGTTGCAATGGATTGGCAAAATTATCTGCAGCTCTGGCAGGTAGTAGTTCGGGATAAAACTCATCATGACAAATAGGTAGCCCTAAACCATTCATATGAACGCGTAATTGATGTTTCTTACCTGTGAGTGGATGTAGGCGATAATGACCTAGATGTTCATTGTGTTGGATAATTTCTATATAGGTTTGACTATTGAATGTTGGCGTGTCTTCACTGGTAAAGACTTTTTCTTGCATCGTGAAGTAATGCTCACTTTTCTCGATATAACTTTGTCGTGTCAGTGGAAAATGTAGCTGAGCATTAAAAGGTGCAACACATTCATATACTTTCTTGATATCACGACCTTGGAATAGTGTCTGATAAGCACTGCGTACACTAGGGTCTGCACAGAATAATAGTAAGCCAGCCGTATCCCGATCGAGCCGATGAATAGGGCTGATATCATAGTTATTGAGCATTTTTCGTAGACGAATAAGAGCAGTTTCTTGTAGATAACGCCCACCGGGGATACTGGCGAGAAAATGAGGTTTGTCGATGACAATTAGGTGTTGGTCTTGATAGAGAATGTTTATCTCAAAAGGGACGCTGACTTCTTCTTCGACTTCACGGTAATACCATAGCCAAGAGTCGGCAGGATAAGGGCTATCGACAGTATAAGGAACACCCTGTGCATTGACCATATCGCCGCGCGCAAGACGCATTTTGATGATATCTGCAGACATATGCGGAAAACGCTGTATAAGAAAGGCGAGTAGGCTAGTCCATGACTCTTTAGGGAGGTATAGACGACTAGCACTGATACCAGCACGAATGGGAAGGGGATTTTTACTCATTAAGTCTTATGTAATCAGTTAGAATAGGTATTTCACCATAATATTTTATCTTTAAACCTTATGTCTGAACCCTTAGTTTCGATAAAAAATATTAGTAAGACCTTTGAGTTAAACCATCATCAAAAGGTTAGGGCATTAAGCAATTTTAGCTTAGACATTTATCCAGGCGAAACCGTCGGTTTAGTCGGAGAGTCTGGCTGTGGAAAATCAACTGCTGGAAGAGTGATTTTAGGGCTTTATAAAACCGATAGCGGTGAAGTGCTGATTGATAATAAAAATATTCACCAAGTAAGCGGTGCGGATAAGAAAGCATTAATCCGTGAAGCGCAGATGATTTTCCAAGACCCTTATGCCAGTTTAAATCCTCGCTCAACCGTATTGGATATTATTGCAGAGCCATTGGAGATTCATGGACTCTATCAGACGCGTGAAACCTTACGTCAAAAAGTCTATAGCTTATTAGAAGAGGTAGGCTTGCGCAAGGAACATGCTGACCGTTATCCTCATGAGTTCTCCGGGGGGCAGCGCCAACGTATCGGGATTGCTCGAGCGCTAGCACTAGAGCCAAAATTTATCGTGGCGGATGAGCCTATTTCCGCCTTAGATGTGTCTATCCAAGCACAGATTGTATTGTTGTTGCAGCGATTACAAAAAGAAAAAGGACTGACGTATTTATTCATCGCTCATGACCTATCTATGGTGAAATATATTTCAGACCGTATAGGCGTGATGTATCTGGGTCATTTAGTTGAGTTAGCGGATAGTGATGCTTTATATGAGCAGCCTTTGCACCCGTATACCCAAGCTTTATTATCAGCCATTCCTATTGCAGATCCTGATATTGAGGATACACGACAGCGAATCTTACTGGAGGGTGATTTACCCAGTGCGATGAATTTGCCCTCGGGTTGTGTATTCCATACGCGTTGTCCAAAAGCGAAGGAACGCTGTCGTCAAGAGATTCCGTTATTTAAAGAGTATAAGCCGAAGCATTTTGCGGCCTGTCATTTATTAGAAGAGGGAGAGATTTGATGAGTCGTTATATCATTAAGCGATTTTTGATGATGATTATGACGATTATCATCATTGCTTCGCTAACCTTTTTATTAATGCATGTGATTCCTGGTTCACCTTTTGATCAGGACCGTTCATTTAATGCTGCCGTAGAGCAAAATCTACGTAGTTTCTATAAATTAGATCAGCCTTTATATGTGCAGTATTTGCATTATATGGGGTCGATTTTTACTTTAGATTTTGGACCATCGATTAGTAATCCCGATACGACGGTTGTCCAACTCATTGAGCGAGGTTTCCCTGTTTCATTTGAGCTAGGGATTTTGGCGGTAATTGTGGCGGTTTTGTCAGGAATCATCTTAGGTGTATTAGCTGCTTTACGTCATAATGGCTGGATTGATTACTTTGCCATGGGCTTTGCCGTCTTGGGCATTTCTATCCCGAACTTTATTCTGGCGACACTATTAATCCAAGAATTATCGGTAAATTTAGGGTGGTTCCCTGCGGCGACTTGGCGTACTCCTATGCATATGGTCTTACCGATTATTGCCTTGGCGACGACACCTATGGCGATTATTGCACGGTTAACGCGGGCAAGTATGTTGGAGACCTTAACCCAAGACTATATTCGTACTGCACGTGCCAAAGGTTTATCGCCTTGGAAAGTCGTGGTTCGTCACGCTTTGCGTAATGCTTTAATGCCTGTGGTGACCTTATTAGGGACGTTGTTAGCATCGATTTTGACCGGTACATTTGTGATTGAAAAAATCTTTGCGATTCCGGGTATGGGGCGTTATTTTATCGACTCGATTAGCAACCGTGACTATCCCGTTATTATGGGGACGACGGTCTTTTATAGTGCGATTTTAGTCTTCTTATTATTTGTGGTGGATATGGTGTATTGCTTATTAGATCCACGAATTCGTCTTGATAAGCAATCGGAGGGTGAATAAGATGTCACAACATATTCCTGATGATTTATTTAAACCTTATGTTGAGGGGGCAGGTAACAAAGCCCCCGAGGTTATGCGCCCGAGTCTGTCTTATTGGTCAGATGCTTGGCGTCGTCTACGAGCGAATAAACTCGCCATGTTAGGTTTATTTTTATTATTTGTGATGTTAGTGATGGCGATTTTTGCACCGATGTTATCACCACATTCGGTGACTGCCCAATCGCTGAGTTCACAAAACTTACCTCCTTCGGCAACACATTGGTTTGGTACAGATGACTTAGGTCGAGATGTCTTTGTCCGTACTTGGTATGGTGCTCGTATCTCTTTGTTTGTCGGTGTGATGGCAGCCCTTATTGATTTTCTAATTGGGGTGACTTATGGCGGGTATAGTGGCTTTAAGGGTGGTCGTACAGATACCATTATGATGCGTATTGTCGAGATTCTCTATGGTCTGCCGTATTTATTGATTGTCATTTTATTAATGGTGGTCATGGGACCGAGTCTACTGACGATTATTGTGGCATTAACCATCACGGGTTGGATTAGCATGGCGCGTATTGTGCGAGGGCAAATCCTACAATTAAAAACTTATGAATATGTGACAGCATCACGTTCGTTTGGGGCGAGTTCATGGCGTATTATTCGTAAGAACTTACTCCCTAATACGATGGGACCGATTATTGTACAGATGACCTTAACCGTACCGAGTGCGATTTTTGCCGAGGCTTTTTTAAGTTTCTTGGGATTAGGAATTCAAGCACCTTTTGCCTCTTGGGGCGTGATGGCTAATGATGCCTTACCAGTTATTTTATCTGGTGAATGGTGGCAATTATTCTTCCCCGCATTGTGTATTTCACTGACGATGTTTGCTTTTAATGTCTTAGGTGATGGTTTACAAGACGCTTTAGACCCTAAATTGAGGAAATAAGATGAGTTCAACGCCATTATTAAGTATTCGTGACTTATCCGTCAATTTTAAGGTTTACGGGGGTACTGTTCATGCCGTGCGACAATTGAATTTGGAGCTTGCTCGTGGAGAGACCTTAGCCATCGTAGGTGAGTCAGGCTGTGGTAAGTCTGTTACTTGTCAGGCTGTGATGGGGTTAGTACAAAAGCCAAGTGGGCAGATTGCCAGTGGTAAAATTGTTTTTGATGGGCAAGACTTATTAAAACTACCTAAGCCAAAACAAAGAGAGATTCAAGGTAATCGTATTGCCATGATTTTCCAAGACCCGATGACAGCGTTAAATCCTACTTTGACTATTGGTGAGCAATTAACAGAAGGTGTGCGTAAGCATAAGGGTTTAAGCAAAGAAGCTGCCTATGATAAAGCGGTTGAGATGTTAAACCTCGTCGGTATTGCAGAGGCACGTTCACGCTTAAGTCAATACCCTCATCAATTTTCGGGTGGTATGCGTCAACGTATTGTGATTGCGATGGCACTGATGTGTGATCCGGATTTATTAATTGCTGATGAACCGACCACAGCCTTGGATGTGACGATTCAAGCACAAGTCTTGGAGTTATTTGAGCGTATCCAAGAGAAAACCGGTGTGGCAATTATCTTGATTACACACGATTTAGGGGTAGTCGCTAAAATCGCTGACCGTATTGCAGTGATGTATGCAGGACAATGTATTGAATTTGGTTCACGACAAGATATTTTTTATCGTCCGCAGCACCCTTATACACAGGGTTTATTAGCGTCTGTGCCACGCCTTGATATGCAAGAGGATAGTTTAAAGCCTATTGAAGGCTATCCTCCGGATTTATTTGCACCGCCTAAGGGTTGTGGTTTCTTTGCCCGTTGTAAGCAGAAACTATTGGTTTGTGAGCAATATCCACCCTCTTTGTATGATGTGGAGAGCGAGCATAAAGTTCTCTGTTGGTTGCAAGATGCGAGAGCAAAAACTCATTTATAATTAATTGTTTTTTATTTATTTTATGTAGAGGTCCTCTAATGAAAGCCTTTCGTTTTACGCTACTTTCTTGCCTATTAGGCCTGTCAGTGTCTGCAGCTCATGCTGAAAAGACACTTTACTTAAATAACTTAGAAGAGCCGACATCGTTAAACCCTTCACAAGGTTTTAACTTGGTTTCTTGGGAACCCTTAAACAATCTCGTTGAGGGCTTAGTACGCTTAGACGCACAGCATGTTGCCGCACCTGCCGCAGCAGAAAGCTGGGTAGTGGCAGAAGATGGTAAGACATATACGTTTAAGTTACGTCAAAATGCTAAATGGTCTAATGGTGATCCAGTTAAAGCGAGTGACTTTGTCTTTGCTTGGACGGAGATGTTAAAACCAGAAACAGCTTCGCCAGCAGCGTTTCTTGCTTATGATATCGTCGGCGCACAAGCGTTTAACGAAGGTAAAGGAACAGCAGCAGATTTAGGCATTAAGGCATTAGATGATTACACTTTAGAAGTGAAATTAGCTAATCCTAGCGTTGCTTTCTTAAATATTTTAACTAACCCGAATTTCGCACCAGTCAATGAAAAAGTAGCGACAGCCAATCCAAAATGGCATGCTGAAGCAGCAACATTTGTGGGTAATGGTCCTTTTGCTTTAAAAGAATGGAACCATGCGAAGAATCTAGTCTTCACAAAAAATGCGAACTACTGGGACGCGGCGAGTGTCAAAATTGATAAGGTAGAATTCGCTATGGTTAGCGATACTAATACCTCATTCCAAATGTACCGTACCGGTGAGTTAGATGCTATTCCATCACCAGTACCTGCAGCGATGTACGATAAGGTAAAAGACGGCAAAGACTTCCATAATATGCCTCAAGCGGGTAGCTATTTCTTACGTCTACATACTAAGATGGAACCTTTCCAAAACCAAAATATTCGCCGTGCTTTTGCTTTAGCAATTAACCAAGCTGATATTGCCAACTATGTGGTTAAACAAGGTCGCCAACCAGCTTATGGTTTTGTATCACCAGGTTTTACTGGTCCTAACGGTAAAGATTTCCGTGAAGAAAGCGGTGATTTATTAAAAACCAATGTAGAAGAGGCTAAAGCTTTATTAGCCAAAGGTATGGAAGAAGAGAAGTACACAACTTTACCAGAAGTGACACTCACCTATATCAATAATCCTAATGACAAACGTATTGTTGAGACATTACAAAATATGTTGAAAGAGACATTAGGTGTGGATATTAAATTGCAGAGCATGGAGAATAAAGTCTTCTTTGCTAAGCAACGTGGTCTAGAACTACAATTCTCTCGTAGCTCATTCTTGAATGACTATGCTGACCCATACAACTCATTAAAGAGCTTTACAACAGGCAACTCAATGAACCGTACGGGTTGGTCAAATGCAGAGTATGATAAGTTATTAGCAGAGGCACAAACTGCTGCTGATGCACAAGCACGTTGGGATACGCTATTAAAAGCAGAGAAAATCCTGATGGATGAAGCGCCTATCGTACCATTGTATTTCTACAATCAGACTTACTTACAAAAAGAGAACGTCAAAGGTATCTTACGTCATCCAGTGGGTTATATTGATTTGAAACACGCGACTAAAGATTAATAGACTTTCTTAATCATCAAGAGAGCTTATTTCAGTTAAAGTTTTTTTCTTTAATGTGGATTTAATCTCTGCTAACGCCTCCAATGCGAGGCGTTTTTTTATGCTTGTAGGTTTTGCGCTCGTCTGGCAAGGAGTATCGACATCCTTGCTTGAGTGCATAATCGTAGCAGGGGCTTCGAGTGGACATAAAAAGAGGGTCTTCTTAGTACGTGTCATCGCAACATAGAATTGATGACGAGACAGTTCATCGCTAGCACCTTGGTTAAACCCTTGGGTTTGAGCGTTATAAAGTACCACATCATCATATTCACGCCCTTTGGCTTGGCTAACGGTTGCAAATCTTACGCCTTCCCTATCGTTCCAGCGACGGTTAAGTTGATTAGCACGTTCTGTCCATTGCGCCAAGGTATAAGCATGAATACGAGCATCTTCTTTAAGGGCTTCCCAACTGGCTAAGGCAATCCGATCATATAGGCGTTGAGAGTGAAGTGACCATGGTCTTGCTTGTTGCTCAAACCAACACATAATATCGTAGACACGTCGGTGCTCTTGATTACTTCCCATCCAGGCGAGTAATGTTTCGCGTAAATCACTCTGATAAGCGGGTTCTTCTGCATTGCCCAGATGAATATCAAAATACATACGAATACTCTCTAGCGTAGGCTTTTTAAGCATTTCTTGCTTTGCCTGATAGGAGAGCAAACATTGAGGTAATTGCAGAAATTGTGCTAAATCTAAGTCAATATTTTTGACTAATTTACTACTTCGGTCGAGTAGGTAGTCATAGCGTAGGACACAGAGAATATTGAGAATAGACACCCCCAAGGAGTGATTGATGGGGAGGGCAATTTTCTGTTTGCCATGACTGAATAAGGCAAAAGCGGCTTTAATCTGGTCCGGAAAGTCTTTACTGATAATGACGGTTTCGCGGTTAATTTTCGCCAGTTCAGGTAGCGTAATGGTCTGTATAGAGGTTTTTTGCTCAGCTTTACTGGTAATGGCACGGTGAATAATCGTGCTAGCAAAATCCGCTAATTGCTGACCATAACGATAACTATGGTTGAGGAATTGTTTATCTGCTTGTAGCTGTTGAACAAATTGTTCAAAGACAATATCGGTATTGGTACCACGCCATGCAAAAATATTCTGGAAGCGGTCACCGACAGCGAGTACGTATTTTGAGCGCTGTGCTAAGCGTAATAAAAATTTGAGTTGTAGTGGGGTGGTATCGTGAAATTCATCGATAAATTGTTGAGGATATCTTGCCCCTATTTTTTCGAGTACATCACTCTCTTCCACATAGAGCAGCAAGTCGTAGACGGCTTCGCCAAGGGAGCGAAAGCCTTGTTCACCGTCAGTGTAGTTGACTTCGTCATCGTTTTCTAGGAGAGTATTGTCGCGTTCAGAAAGGGCTGGGTGCCATGTTTCTCGATAATTATCATAAGCAGCAAATAGGCGACGGACTAGACGCCAGTCATGGTTAAGTTTACCTGCCAAAATCTCTTCGAGAATGACATCATCGTCATATTCAAAAGCACAAGACGCTCGATAAAAATCGATATCACTCATTAATTCTTGCATGAGTCGAGGAGAGGGGGAGGGCAGATAAATTTCCTCTCCAATCGCTTGAGCATAAGCTAGCATTTGCTCACTGACATAGAGATAAAGTTCTGGCAATAGCTCTCGCTCAATACGCTCTCGACTGAGTAAGTAGCGGGTATCTCCTAGCTGTTTGAGGATTTTAATCGCAAAGCCATCAATGGTATGGACAGTACAGTCATGAATATTACGTTTGGCAAGATAGTGCTGTAGAACAGAGCGTCCAGTACGGCTAAATGTCAATAGCAAGGCAGAGCCGGGAATCCAACGATCACGGACATTATCAGCGATATAACTTGTTTTGCCACTACCAGCAACACCTTCGACCAATACGGCTTTCATAAATACGTAAGAAAAAATTTGAATAATAAATTATCCCACAAGTTATACTTGAGGGTAACTTTTTAGGACATCATAGGGGCGAAAGTCATATGCGTAAAAATGCGGCATTAATTCTCGTGGATATTCAATACGATTTCTTACCGGGAGGAGCATTAGCCTGTCATGAGGCAGATCGTATCTTACCGGGGGTGCAAGCGTTGGTGCAGCGAGGACTCTTTGATTGCCATGTGGCGACACAGGACTGGCACCCTGCCGAGCACATTTCTTTTGTGACACAACATCCAGATAAGCAAGCTTTTGATAGTATTAGCTTATATGAACAATCCCAAACATTATGGCCAGAGCATTGTGTCCAAGGTACTGCTGGAGCGGCATTAGCAGCAGGTATTGATTGGGATAAGATGGACTTAATTCTGCGTAAGGGTTGTCGTGTCGAGGTGGATTCCTATAGTGCTTTCCAAGAGAATTACGGTCCAGAAGGTACTCGTCCTA
Organism: Pelistega sp.; assembly: GCA_034093535.1. GTDB lineage: Bacteria > Pseudomonadota > Gammaproteobacteria > Burkholderiales > Burkholderiaceae_B > Taylorella. Next base: position 2,358 of record JAXECN010000150.1, on the reverse strand, counting down.
GCACAGGTTTAGCGGGCTATCTTAAAGAGCGTGGAATTACAGATGTGTATGTCGCAGGTTTGGCTCGCGATGTTTGTGTATTATGGACGGCACAAGATGCTAAAAAGCACGGTTTTAATACCAGTATTATTTGGGATTTATGTGCGCCCGTTACCCCTAGTAGCGACGAAACTGTTCGTCAGCTTTGTCATGACTTAGGTATTCAAATTTATGAAGCAACTGATATTACTTAGTTTGTTGGTCTCCTCACCTGTGGCGGCGATGGAGCAAGTTAGTCCTTGTATTCAGTATGAGCAGCAAAAGACACATATTCATATTGCTAAGATTGATTTGCAATGCCCTCAGTTAGAGATTATTGGTACTATCCCCGGTAATAGCGATACAACAAGTAATTTTGCTTATCAAAATAAAGCGACCATTGCGATTAATGGTACTTTCTATAATGAAAAACGTCAGCCACTGGGTTTGAACTATACGCAGCAACGCACTTGGGCAAATACACGAGATGTTAAACAGTATAGTTTTTTAGCGTGTACAAAAGACAATCAATGTTTAATTGAGCCCTATAATAAGGTGACTGTTTATAACCCAAGTTGGAATGTTGTCGTGAGTGGCTGGCAAAGTATGCAAAATGGCAAATTTATGTGTGCTCCGGGAAGTCCGAGAATTTGCCATAGTAATGGGCGTAATCCACACCCACGAACAGCAGTCGGTTTAAGTAAAGATAAACGTTATCTGTATATGGTGGTTGTTGAGGGACGCTTGGATAATTTTAAGGGTTATACCCTGACGCAATTAGCTAAACTTTTCCAAGGATTAGGTGTTCCTCATGCGATTAATTTAGACGGTGGTGGGAGTAGCACTATGGTGATTAAAAATCGTCGTGTTAACCAACTTCCCTCCCAGCAATTGATTTTTGAGCGATCTGTGGCTAACCATCTTGGAATCATTGACCGTAGCAGTTAGTCAATAATGAGGATAATAAAAAATCGACTGAGCGTGTAATACGGTCAGTCGATTTTTATGGTGTTTAATTGGCTGAATTAGCCGACAAAAGCACGCTCAATCACGAAATCACCTGGTGTTGAGGTGTTGCCTTCTTTCATGCCACGCTCTTCACACATGCGTTTTAGATCCGCTAACATCGCTGGACTACCACAAATCATGACACGGTCTTCCGCAGGGTTTAATTCAGGAACACCGAGGTCTTTGAATAATTTACCTGTCGTGATGTGATCGGTAATACGTCCTTGAGTGTGGAAAGGTTCACGAGTGACCGTTGGATAGTATTTAAACTGTTTTTTGACCATCTCGCCTAAGAACTCATGTTCTTGTAGCTCTTTGGTAAACATATCATAGTAGGCTAATTCATTTACCTGACGGACACCATGCACAAGGATAACTTCCTCGTAGCGTTCGTAAGTTTCAGGGTCACGACAAATGCTTAGGAATGGTGCTAAGCCTGTGCCTGTCGCAAATAGATAAAGACGTTTAGCCGGTAATAAGTAATCTAATACTAAAGTACCTGTTGGCTTGCGACCGATGATAATTGAGTCACCGGGTTTGATATGTTGTAAGCGAGAGGTAAGAGGACCGTCTTGGACCTTAATACTTAAGAATTCTAAATGTTCTTCGTAGTTAGGGCTCGCAATACTATAAGCACGAAGTAAAGGTTTGCCATCGACCATTAAACCAATCATCGTGAAGTGTCCATTGCTAAAACGCAAAGACATATCGCGTGTAGTGGTAAAGCTGAACAAACGATCTGTCCAGTGATGAACGCTAAGAACTTTTCCTTCTAAAAATGCAGATGCCATAATGCAAACTAACCTTTTTGAGTGATATAAACAGCCGACATTTTAACCAATAAAGCATAAGGAACGTTTGAGAAACCACAAAAAGGGTAGGAAAAGTTTTCTCTAAGGGTAAAAATTGTTATAGTATGGTTTACATTTCTTAACAATCATAAAGGGAGACAAAATGTATCGTTTTATAGGGTTACTTATCGCTTTCTTGAGTGTATTGGCTGGAGGAGCTCATGCAGAAGGGGTAATTAAAGTTGGTGAGATTAATAGTTATAAAACCATACCAGCATTTTTGGAGCCTTATAAAAAAGGTATTGAACTAGCCGTAGAGGAAGTGAATGCAAAAGGTGGCATTCATGGTAAGCGTCTAGAAGTTATTTTGCGTGATGATGGTGGTACTCAGAGTCACGCTATCCGTGAAGCTCAGACGCTGATTCAGCGAGATAAAGTGGATTTATTAGCAGGGAGTTTTTTATCTCATATTGCCTTAGCGATTGCTGATTTTGCGGAGAAGAAAAAAGTCTTTTTCTTAGCGGGTGAGCCTTTGACCGAT
>JAXECN010000149.1:0-7187 GCA_034093535.1 Pelistega sp. | reverse complement strand
AGCAGCAGCAACAAAAGCGGCTCCTGCTAAAAAAGCGGCAGCAACAAAAGCGGCTCCTGCTAAAAAAGCAGCAGCAACAAAAGCGGCTCCTGCTAAAAAAGCAGCAGCAACAAAAGCGGCTCCTGCTAAAAAAGCGGCAGCAACCAAAGCAGCTCCTGCTAAAAAAGCAGAAGAAAGTACAACAGCTGAAAAAAAAAAGTAATTGAGCCAGCAGTAGCACCCGTGAGCGCAAAACCCGCACTCACAAAAGCTAGTGCAAATAAAAAACTCGATACACCGAACCCTTGGCCATTTCCAACAGGTTCACATCGCCCTTAATTAAGGACGTAAATTTTACGAAAACCGTTTGGTCGTTTTATAATGACTAAACGGTTTTTTTATGGTCTGGACTATCATTAATGACAAACGCTATTATCTTTTTAATCTCTACCTTTGCCACCTTATTTTGCAGCGCTCTCTTTTTAAGAGCTTGGGTATTTTGGCGTCGTATCCCATACTTTAACCCTTATGCTGCCTTTATCTATAAGATTACGGATTTTATTATCGTCCCTGTCCGCAAAATCATCCCATCAAGTAGCAATATTGACTTTCCTAGTTTAATCGTTGCTTATATTATCTGCATCTTACAGCTATTTTTAACGACCAAAATCGCCATGCTATCTGTCGATGGATTAAGCGAAGTACCGGTGGATCTTGCCGTATTACCTATCCTCGCTTTTAAAATCTTTATCAATGGTCTGCTATCGATGGTATTATGGCTAGGTATCATTTATGCATTATTAAGCTGGGTCAGCCCCCTATCACCTTTTTTATCGTTTCTACGTGCCCTTATTGAGCCGATTCTGACACCTATCCGTCAGTTATTACCTCGTGCCTTACAAACTGCACCCATTGACTTCTCATTAATGTTTCTGATGATTGGTATTGTCGCACTACAAATGGTATTTGCTTAAATACTGTTCCATCTCTCTTACTGACGAAAAAATTCATCAAAAACATTCAACTATCCAAAACAATAGCCTCCATCATTAGTATTCATTCACCATGATGGAGGCTATTATCAAAAGCTCTCGCCATAGTCAGAGATTACATCTCTACACCATAAGCCTCTTTTAATTTTGCCGCAATTTCTTCACGTGTATATGAATAATTTTGTGGTCCTTGTACTTCAATTTTAAGCGTTCCCATCAAACTTGCTAGACACGCACTTTCGTACCATGGCCAGCCTTGAGTTAAGCCATACAATAAACCACCTCGATGAGCGTCACCACACCCCGTCGGGTCACATACTTTTTCCGCTTTTAACGGTGGAATTTGGGTCTCTTCACCCTTGATGTATAAACTAGCACCCTCTGCACCACGAGTCACCACAATCGCCTCTAAATAATGCGATAACTCTTCTACGCTACGACCGAGACGCTGTTCTACCACAGATGCCTCATAATCATTCACTGTCATCGCTTGTGCCAACCCCAACATCTTTTCAATATCCTCTTTATCAAAAAGAGGCATGGCTTGACCCAAGTCAAAAATAAACGGGATACCCTTGGCATTTAAAGCTTCAGCATGGGCAAACATTCCCTCTTTAGAATCTGGTGCTACGATTGCCCACGCAGCATTCAGCTTTTGGATAGGGTTAGTGTGAGAGCTTAGCATTGCTCCCGGATGAAAAGCGGCAAATTGATTACCATCTAAATCCGTCGTAATATGACATTGAGCTGTAAATGCTTCTGGCAATACTTTAATCGCTTCTGTGCTAATACCTAAGTTTTCAAAATGCTTTAAATATTCAGCGCTATCCTTGCCTACTGTTGCGACAGGAATAGGCTCACCACCTAACATCTTTAAGCTATAAGCAATATTACCCGCACACCCACCAAACTCTTTACGCATCGTTGGCACAAAGAAAGAAACACTGAGTGATTTAATATTTTCAGGCAGAATATGGTCTTTAAAATGCCCTTCAAATAAGGTAATCGTATCAAAGGCTACCGAACCACATACCAATACTGGAGAACTCATTATTTATCCTTATGGGTAAAAAATACTTAATTCATAACTACTAATCGCATCGCCTTGCAACATAAACGGTAAATTGATAGCTTGACGCGACTGAGCAGGGAAAGGTTGCATAGCTTGCTCAGCAGCTAAATACTCTTTAGGCTCAATATTTTTGCTATTCATCACTGCACCGTCTTTGTTCTTAAGACGCAGAATTAATACAGGCCATTCTTGAGCTTGTTCTACCTTATTAACTAACACGGCTTGCAACAGTAAAGCATGTTCACCACGCTTAGGAAGTTTTGTTTTATCTACCGAAATCAGGACGTTTTCTAGCGCCAAATTATCGACTGATTTTTGAATACCAACTTCACATTTAAATACAGCACACATCTGCGTCAATAATGGGCGACTCGCTGGAAAAGCACTCGCAATCTGATTACGAAACACATAAAACACCTGTCCGACAATCAGTAAAATAGCTAAAAGAATTAATACAAACCAAAATAAGCCTAACCCAGACGAGCGACGACGCACAGGCTCGTACTCACCCTCATAAGCATTATCACCTTGGATACGAAAATCATCATCACGACTATCAATAGACATATCTCGTGATACTCGTGTATTAGCATGACCAATATAGTAATCGTCATTGTCATCTTGAGCGGCGGTATCCATCACTATTCTATGCTCACCACGCTCATGAGTTGGTGTCACAGCAGATACCGTAGCAGGAGCAGACACCGCAGGAGTAGCTGCCGCCTGATTCACATGAATATGGACTGTAGGACGTTGTACACCATCCCCAAAAGCATCATAAGAAGGCTCTCGCTCTATAGGGCGTACAATGGACTGCGTTCGGTCTAAAGCCGGATGACGCATACTTGGGCGCTCTACTCGCACAGGTTCAAGCTGAATAGCAGGCTCACTATCCTCATTAAGGACAGGATAATCATCTTCTTCTTGATACAAATGCTCTAAAGCATTAAAGACTTGACGACATACACCACAACGCACCATACCATTGCGTTGCTCAACTTGTTGTTGATTTAAAGTTAAAACAGTTTCGCACTGTGGGCAACATGTTTTCATCATTGATTTACTTCACACCATGTAAACAAACCCAACCCTCTTCTGACTTCCAGACACTCAATTGGATATAAGGTGCATAAGCTTGCGCAACTTCCTCAGCTTGACGCTCTAAAACACCCGATAACACAAGATGTCCACCCGCTTTTACACGCCCCGCTAACATAGGAGCCAATACTTTAAGAGGGTTAGATAAAATATTAGCAACAACTATATCAAATTGTCCCTCTGCCAAGGCATCAGGCAGCATAAAATCGATATCAACTTGATTCACTGACGCGTTATAATCACCGGTCGTCACAGCTTGCTCATCAATATCCACTCCAAGCACTCGTGCAGCACCTAATTTCTTGGCAATAATCGCTAAAATCCCTGACCCATGCCCATAATCTAAGACTTCTGCACCTGTGTGAACATTAGCCGCTAACCACTCTGCACAAAGGTGTGTGGTTGGATGGCTACCAGTACCAAAAGCCAATCCTGGATCCAATTCAATAAAGATATTCTGATTGTCTTGATTCGCCTTTACCACATCTGGATTTTCTTTATGCCAGCTTGGTACAACCCAAATACGCTCAGCAATTTGAATAGGATCAAACTGCGATTGCGTCAAACGTACCCAATCCTCATTAGCCACTTCTCGAACAGAGGCAACCTCACTGAAATCCTTGCCACTTAACTCTGTCAAAGCAGCTAACATCTGCTCGGCACTCATCTCATCCGGTAATAAAGCGATAACATAATTACGCACCCACGCTTGTACCTCTGGCTCCGTTCCCGGCTCTCCAAAAAGAGGCTTTTCACTCTCCGTATTAAAGTCTGCATCTTCTACAGATACAGATAAAGCACCGCACTCTAATAATAAATCAGACAATGCTTCTGCTTCACTTTCGACACTTAATAGCACTAGCTCGCGCATAATTTTCCTAGCTTTCGTTAATATTTGAAGTAACACAACCCCGACCATTGGACGGGGTTGTTATTTATTGTCGTCAATAAGCCAACGCCTATTTACCTAATTCACTTAACTTTTTCTCAAGATAGTGAATAGTGGTACCACCCTCGATAAAATTAGCGTCATTGACTAAATCACGGTGTAAGGCAATATTTGTCTTAATACCCTCAACAACCATCTCAGATAAAGCAAGATTCATACGAGATAGTGCTTGACGACGAGTACTACCAAAGGTAATCAATTTCGCAATCATTGAGTCATAGTTTGGTGGAACACGATAGCCTGTAAAGACATGTGAATCCAAACGTACCCCTGGACCACCCGGTGTATGCCATGCATTGATTAAACCTGGTGATGGAATGAAACTGTATGGGTCTTCGGCATTGATACGACACTCAATCGCATGACCTGTCAATTTAATATCTTCTTGACGAAGCGTAAAAGGTTCTTTAGCAGCGACTTTAATTTGTTCTTGAACTAAATCAATCCCCGTAATACATTCAGTCACGGTGTGTTCTACTTGGATACGAGTATTCATCTCAATAAAGTAGAATTCACCATTTTCATACAAGAACTCAAAAGTACCCGCACCACGATATTTCATCTTGCGGCAAGCTTCTGCACAACGCTCACCAATCTTATTTACGAGCTCACGCGAAATGCCCGGTGCCGGAGCCTCTTCGATAACTTTTTGATGACGACGCTGCATTGAGCAGTCACGCTCACCTAACCATACAGCTTGCCCCTCACCATCACCCATCACTTGAATCTCAATATGACGAGGATTCTCGAGGAATTTTTCCATGTAGACTTCTGGGTTATTAAATGCAACAGATGCTTCTGTTTTAGTCATCTGTACGGCATTTAATAAAGCCGCCTCTGTATGCACCACGCGCATACCACGACCACCACCTCCACCAGCCGCTTTAATAATCACTGGATAACCAATACGCTCAGCTGTCGCTAAGATATAGGCTGGGTCATCGGGTAAAGCACCATCTGAACCAGGTACGACAGGGACGCCTGCGTCAATCATGGCTTGCTTAGCACTGACTTTATCTCCCATCACACGGATAGACTCAGGACGAGGACCGATAAAGACAAAACCACTACGCTCTACGCGCTCAGCAAAATCAGCATTTTCTGATAAAAAACCATAACCTGGGTGAATAGCTTCAGCATCCGTTACTTCAGCGGCTGCAATAATCGCAGGCATGTGCAAATAACTCTGTTGTGGTGCTGCAGGACCGATACACACAGACTCATCCGCTAAACGAACATATTTCGCATCACGGTCTGCCTCTGAGTGCACCACTACGGTTTTAATGCCCAACTCACGGCAAGCGCGTTGTACACGCAACGCAATCTCACCACGGTTAGCAATTAGAATTTTTTGGAACATAGTTGCCTCAAAAATTAAGCAATTACGAATAATGGTTGACCGAACTCGACAGGTTCACCGTTTTCTACAAGAATTTCTTTAATCACACCCGTCTTATCAGCTTCGATTTCGTTTAATAACTTCATCGCTTCGATAATACATAGTGATTGACCCTCTTTCACTGAAGCGCCTACTTCAACAAATGGAGGCGCACTTGGGTTTGGCGCACGGTAGAATGTACCTACCATAGGTGCTTTAACAATATGACCACTCACTACTGGCTCAGCCGCTACTGTTGCTGCTGCTGGAGCCGGAGCCGCTGCTGCAACAGGTGCTGCCGCTGCTAGTGGTGCTGGTGCCGCAACATAAGTCGCTGCTGCTGTCGCTTGCTGAGTTTTAACAATACGAACTTTACCATCACCTTCAGTCACTTCAAGTTCTGCGATACCAGATTCAGCCACTAAATCGATAAGAGTTTTTAATTTTCTAAGATCCATAATGCTTTCCCAATATATTGGTCTTTGTTTTGAACGTAGTTTTAAGCTACACGGAATAAACTATTGTTTTGCAATGAAAGATAAGGCCGCCTCATAACCATAAGCACCTAAGCCACAAATAACGGCAATCGCTTTATCTGACAAATATGAATGATGTCTAAACGCCTCTCGCGCATGTACATTAGAGAGATGCACTTCAACAAAAGGGATGGCTACACCCAACAAAGCATCGCGAATAGCTACACTCGTATGAGTATACGCTCCCGCATTGATGATGATATAGTCAGTCTTACCCATCGCTGCATGGATACGACTCACTATTTCACCTTCAGTATTACTCTGATAGCACTCACATACCATTCCTAGCTCAGCCCCTTTTTGAATAAGTGACTGATTAATCTGCTCTAAAGTCTGCGAACCATAGATATGAGGCTCTCGCTTCCCCAAGAGATTAAGATTAGGGCCATTAATGATAAGTACTCTGTGTGACATCTTATTTTCAACACCAAATAACGCTTATTTAACGACAAAATAATGCTTTTGTCTATTATTTTCTATTAATTTGCTAAATTTTATTTTGTTTTAAAACGATTGTTTTAAAATCTGTTTGTGATATTTACAACAAACCTAAGATTTCACTTAATTGCTCTTTGTGTAATTCACCCGTATACACCGCTTTAATCTTACCTGCTTCATCAAATAAGACGGTAAATGGTAGTCCACCTTTGCTATTGCCCAATTGCTTCACAAGTTTAAGTTGTTTAGCCTCCAATTGAAGCAAAGGATAATCAACCTTAACCTTAGACTCAAATTTCTGCATATTCGTTAAGCTATCCAAAGCCAACCCAACCACCGGAAGCTGAGGATTCTCTTTAGCAAAACTATCCAATAAAGGCATTTCACGCACACAAGGTGCACACCAAGTCGCCCAGAAGTTCACCAGCAATGGCTTCCCTTTAAAATCCGCTAAAGATTTTGTTCCCGGATTATCTGCAGGTAAGGTTTTTGCCTCAATTGCCCAAAAACTATCTAAAGCGCTTGCTTCAACCGCTGGTGCTGATAGCCATGCTCTTGGCACTTCACTTGGCACTTCAGTCAGTGCAACACTCACTGAACACCATACAGCCAAACATAGCGATACCAAACCTTTAAAGATTGACGACTTTTTCATCTCTACACCTATATAAGTCAAACTTTGATAATTTTATCGCTATTTCGAACTTTTACACTAACCCTCCTATAGAATACGCTTAAAATACAA
>JAXECN010000148.1:0-8431 GCA_034093535.1 Pelistega sp. | reverse complement strand
CGAGCTCTTCATTGAGGTAAATCCGTATAGCTTGAAAGGTCCTTGTGGCCGGATGCTGACCTTTTTCGCGCGTCCTGACAACGGATGCGACGAGCTCGGCAAGGTCGAGCGTTGTGCGTAAAGGGCTGGATTTGCGGCGACTTTCAATCGCCTTTGCAATCTGGAAAGCAAACCGTTCTTCGCCATAATTTTTTATTACCTCTTTAATATGTTCTACTTCAGCTGTTGCCAGCCATTCTTCTGCCGTTATGCCACGAGTCGTGTCCATACGCATATCCAAAGGACCTTCCCGCATAAATGAAAAACCGCGACTCGCATCATCAATTTGTGGCGATGAAATACCCAAATCAAGCATAATGCCCTGCACTGTTTCAATGCCTCGTGCATTAAGCTCCTCTTTCATGGATGAAAATGCACCATGAATAATATGTACACGCTTATCCTCTGCTTGCAATTGTTTAGCCGCCTGAATCGCTAGCGGATCTTTATCAAAGACAAACAGTTGAGCATCAGGTGCCAATTGACTTAGGAGGTAACGGCTGTGACCTCCTCGTCCAAAAGTACCGTCAACATAAATACCGCTGGCTTTCGAGCTTTCAATAGGCTCGTGAATCCACGAGGCTTTAACATTAAAATCTCGACTGACTAGGGCATTTACTGTCGCGTGCAGCAAGACAGTTGTGTGAGTAAACGTTGTATTCATGAGGCGATCTCACTACAACGAGAAGTTTTCTAATTGCGTCAGGTCAACAGCAGCCAAATCTTCTTCTTGTTGTGCAGCAAATTTATCTGCCGCCCACAATTCAAATTTCTGACCCATACCGACAAGGACAACATCTTTCACGATTCCCGCAACGTCACGCAGCTCCGGGGCGATCAGAACACGGCCCGAACCATCCATCTCAACATCTTGTGCATTACCTAATAATAGGCGTTGCAAACCACGCTGAGACGAAGGCAGTTCCATAATGATTTTTCGTCTGGCTTCCCATTCAAATCGGGGGTAGATTAACAAGCCACCATCAAGGTTTCTAGTGATGGTAAGTTTGCCATGAGAGTCCGATAACAGGACGTCACGATGCCGAGCCGGGATTGTCATCCTGCCCTTTGCATCTAACGAGAGTGCACTGTTACCTTGAAAAATCACTTTTGTCCCACTTTTTCACACAAAATCCTACTTACCTCCACTTTAAGACATTTATTTTGGTTTTTCAAGCAGAAAACTCGTTTTTTCCTAATAAAAATAAAGACTTAGGGATAACACCAAAAGCACTCAAAAAGTTCGAATAAATATAAAAATCAAAGAGTTAGAAAAGACAGTAAAAGTGTTACGCTAGCTATGTAAAAAAATGTACGTAAAATATTTTGCATTTGTTAACATTTCTTCTCTCTCAACACCTCCATCCTCATCTTCACCGAAAATACTTCACCCTTGAGCGTTAAGCCAATACCGTTTCCATGCTAAAATAGACATCGCAAAACAAGCTGGGCAATCGCGTGCTTATGTACGAGGAAAGTCCGGACTCCATAGAGCAAGGTAACGGCTAACAGCCGTCCGTCCAGCAATGGGCGAGGACTAGGGCCACAGAGACGAGACTGCGGTGTGGGTACAGCAATATACACTGGTACGGCGACTTCCGTATGGCGTTACTTCAGTAACAACACTGTAGGGTGAAACGCGGTAACCTCTATCTGGAGCAACATCAAATAGGCATACGCTAAGGGCTGCTCGTCCGAGTATGTGGGTAGATGGCTTGAACCTGACAGTAATGTCTGGTCTAGAGGAATGATTGCCGACGCTAATTGTGCAAACTTGCGGCGTTTACATAATCCGGCTTATAGGCTTGTTTTGTCCTTTCTTTGTTTTGTCCTGCCTGTATCTTAGACTTTTCCTTTGTCCTACCCTTCTTCCATTAAGCCCATCTTCTGTGCTCCTCAATCTTCTGCACTCTTATTAAGCTCTACCTATATCAGTCGATTTCAATCCCTACTTTGTCATCAAGCTATGTGTTACAAAGAAGTTATTAATACCTAATAATAGAATATTTTTATTAATTTTATAGAAAAATAAAATTTAACTATTAAAACAATTCACTGTACACTACTTCTAAGATTGCTTTTTAAGCAAGTAACCCTAACCCAAGGAGATTTCAATGAGTAACGATATTAAGAAGTGCCCTGTCACACACTTGACAACAGCTTTTGGTGCACCAGTCACCGATAACCAAAATAGCTTAACTGCTGGTGCTCGTGGTCCATTATTAGCACAAGACGTCTGGTTAAATGAAAAACTTGCTAACTTTGTTCGTGAGGTAATCCCTGAGCGCCGTATGCACGCCAAAGGCTCTGGTGCATTTGGTACATTTACCGTCACCAATGATATTAGCCAATATACTCGTGCCAAGATTTTCAGCGAAGTTGGCAAGAAGACAGAGATGTTTGCTCGCTTCACCACAGTAGCTGGTGAACGAGGTGCCGCTGACGCAGAACGCGATATTCGTGGTTTTGCCTTAAAATTCTATACTGAAGAAGGTAACTGGGATATGGTTGGCAACAATACTCCCGTATTCTTCTTGCGCGACCCTCGTAAATTCCCAGACCTTAATAAAGCCGTCAAACGCGACCCTCGCACTAATTTACGCAGCGCGACTTATAACTGGGATTTCTGGACATTATTACCTGAAGCATTCCACCAAGTCACTATTGTAATGTCTGACCGTGGTATCCCTGCAAGCTACCGCCATATGCACGGTTTCGGCTCACATACCTATAGCTTTATTAATGCAAACAATGAGCGTTTCTGGGTGAAATTCCACTTTATTACGCAACAAGGCATTAAAAACCTAACCGACGCAGAAGCTGAGGCTGTCATTGGTAAAGACCGTGAAAGCCATCAGCGCGACCTATACGATGCTATCGAGCGCGGCGATTTCCCGAAATGGAAGATGTGCGTACAAATCATGCCTGAACAAGACGCAGAAAAAGTACCATACCATCCATTTGACTTAACCAAAGTATGGCCAAAAGGCGACTACCCATTAATCGAAGTAGGTGAGATTGAATTAAACCGCAATCCAGAAAACTTCTTTATGGATGTAGAGCAATCTGCTTTTGCACCAAGTAATTTAGTACCGGGTATTAGCGTCTCTCCAGACCGTATGTTGCAAGCTCGTCTATTTAACTATGCAGACGCTCAACGCTATCGCTTAGGTGTAAACCACCACCAAATCCCTGTAAATGCGGCACGTTGCCCAGTGCATAGCAACCACCGTGATGGTCAAGGTCGTGTGGATGGCAACTATGGTAGCACTTTACACTACGAGCCAAATAGCTTTGGTCAATGGCAAGAGCAGGCTCAATACAAAGAGCCTCCACTTAAAATCAGTGGCGATGCAGCTCACTGGGACTATCGTGAAGATGACAATGACTACTTCTCTCAACCTCGTGCCCTATTCAATTTAATGAATGCTGAGCAACGTCAAGCATTATTTGACAATACTGCTCGTGGCATGGGCGATGCACCTGACTTTATCAAGTATCGCCATATTCGTAACTGTGAGAAATGTCATCCAGACTATGCTGCTGGTGTTGCTGCCGCTTTAGGTCTAACAGTTGAAGATGCTAAAGCTGCTCGTGAGACGGACCCTGCACGTAACTTACCTGGCTTTTTATAATTAATCGATTAAGCTAGCGTAAATAATAAGCACCCATAAACTAAAGGCCTTAATCCAAAAAGACCGGTTTATGGGTGTTTTTCCTAGATTTCTTGTCTGTTATACAGCACAGCAGCAATCCTTGCACCGCAATAACATTACAAATAACAGGCTATTTCACCATCGTAATCGCAAAACCATCCCACCCTTTATGACCAATCGTTTGTAAAGCTGTCGAGTCTAGGCGTGGGTCGTCTTGCAATTTTTGGAAATATTGACGAATACCGCGAATATTGGGGGCTTTATCATCTTCGGTGATTACCTTACCATCACGCACCATATTATCGGCAACAATCACCGTGCCCGAGCGTGCCAATTCCACACAATAATCTAAATAGATAGGATTATTTTCTTTATCCGCATCAATAAAAATAAAGTCAAAGCTAGGAATAAGTCCTGCTTTTTTCTCTTTAAGCAGCGCCTCTAAACATTCTGTCGCTCGACCATGCATCAGACGAATCTTATCTTGCATATTGGTCATCGCAAAAGTCTGCTCCGCAATTTTGATATGGTTCTCATCAAAATCAATAGTGGTGACTTTGCCATCAGCAGGTAAATCTTTTGCCATCCATAACGTGCTATAGCCCGCCAATGTCCCAACTTCCAAGATATGTTTAGCCCCCATCATACGAATTAAGAAGTGCAAAAACTTACCATGGTTAGCGGGTACATTAATACGAGGAATCGGCTTAGTACGATGAAACGCCAATACCGCTTCAAACATTTTTTCGTCGGTATGTAGGCGATTAAAAATCAGCTGATCCACCTCATCTGGCAAATCAGAAGGAATAACTGAACTTCTCATTATGCTGCCTTAAATGCCCATTTTAATGACTCACCCGCTGCTAAAGGCACCAAGTATTGATTATCGGCATAGCTTAATTCCGCAGGAATCTCAAACGCTCGACGCTCTAGCGTAATCGTATCGGTATTAACAGGCAAACCGTAGAAAGCCGGGCCATGCAAACTTGCAAACCCTTCTAATGCCTCTAATTTTCCTGCATTTTCAAAAGCCGTCGCATATAATTCCATCGCGTGTAAAGCCGAATAACAACCCGCACAACCACAAGCTGCTTCCTTGACACCTTTGGCATGTGGAGCACTATCCGTCCCTAAGAAAAAGCGTGGATTACCACTGGTTGCTGCCTCGAGCAATGCCACACGATGTTCCTCACGTTTCAGTACTGGTAGGCAATAATAATGCGGACGAATGCCCCCTTGGAAAATAGCATTACGGTTATACAACAAATGCTGCGGTGTAATAGTCGCCCCTACCGGACCCTCGGCATCTCGTACATAGTGTGCTCCATGCTTAGTTGTAATATGTTCGAAAACGACTTTTAACGCTGGAAATGCCTGACGCAATGGCAACATCACACGGTCAATAAATACCGCCTCACGATCGAATAAATCCACGCTCGGATCAGTTACTTCACCATGCACAAGTAAAGGCACACCATGTTTTTGCATCGCCTCAAGAGCGGCTGTACAGTTTGCCAATAAATCTGTCACCCCTGCATCAGAATTCGTCGTTGCACCCGCTGGATAAAGTTTAAATGCTTTGACAAAACCGCTAGCAGCTACCTTTTTCACTTCAGCTGCTGTTGTATTATTGGTCAAATACAAAGTCATCAGCGGGGTAAAACCCTTAATGTTCTTTTCTTGCATCACCGCTTCGATACGATCCTTATACGCTTGTGCCATTGCGACAGTTGTCACGGGTGGTTTTAAATTAGGCATTACAATGGCTCGGGCGAACTGACGTGCCGAATCAGGCAATACAGCGGCTAACGCACCATCATCACGTAAATGTAAATGCCAATCATCTGGGCGAATAAGGGTAATAGCATCTGGGGTGATTTGCATAAAAATCCTTTAATTTTGATATATTGCAACGAAATTAAGCTGATATTTTACAAAGTATTAGAATTCATTTATATCCTTTTAAATATAATTTGTTTAAAATTCCGTTTGTAACAAGTATTTGATAACAATTATTTTTTGGGGTATCTATTATGACAGTAGAGAAAAAGCCAGCTCGCAAACCTAACGCAGCTTTTATGAAACCATTAACACCAAGCGCACAATTAGCTGCTGTTGTCGGTTCTGCACCACTTCCTCGTACAGAAGTGACAAAGAAAATTTGGGACTACATTAAAGCGAATAATCTACAAGATGCCGCTAATCGCCGTAATATCAATGCGGACGCTAAATTACGCCCTATTTTCGGCAAAGACCAAGTGTCTATGTTCGAAATGACAAAATTAGTGAGCCAACACTTAAAATAAGATGAGTTAAATCGCCTTGCTTGAGGTTAGCCAACCTAAGCTTAAGGTTCACTCTACATCACAATCCCCATCTGTCCATGCTGATGGGGATTATTTTTTCTAGATGAATATTTTTCATAAATAATACCAAAAAATATCATATCTCAAAGATGATATTATGAATAAATAGGCTGATATACTGCTTTTATTATGAATTTTATTAAAGCAGTGAGTTTATTATGAGTGTATTATTCCCCAATGCCCAACCACGCACCCAAGCCCCTTATCGTTTTGATATTGTCGGCAGTTTCCTACGCCCAGAAGCCTTAAAACTAGCACGACAACAATGTGCTTGTGGTGAATGCAGCCCACAACAATTACAAGCCGTCGAAGACCAAGAAATTAAAAAACTGGTCCAAAAACAAAAAGATATCGGTCTACATGCTGTCAGTGACGGTGAGTTTCGTCGCACTTGGTGGCACTTAGACTTTTTATATAACCTCAATGGTGTCGTACTTGAGGATGTTGAGCAATATTCAACTACTTTCCAAGCACATATGCATCGTCCTGTGACGCTACGCATTGAAAATAAAGTCGAATGGAATCCTAACCACCCATTCCTTGAGCATTTCACCCGCTTATACAAAGAAGCTGACGGCTACCCGATTAAATTTACCGTGCCATCACCTAGCATGCTTCATTTAATCACTTGTGTGCGTACCGCAAATCCACAACTGGTTGCTCCCTATACCGATAATCAAGAAGCACTCTTTCAAGATATCACACAGACCTACCTAGAAGCTGTTAAAGCCTTTTATCAGCTCGGTTGCCGTCACCTACAATTAGACGATACCTCTTGGGGAGAATTCTGCTCTGAAGAAAAACGTGCCCTTTATACCTCACAAGGTGTCGATGTAGACGCAGTCGCTCGTCGCTATGTCGAGGTGATTAATACCATTCGCCAAGCCGCACCTGCCGATATGTCTATCACTATGCATATTTGTCGCGGTAATTTCCGTTCAACATGGTTCTCTAGCGGTGGATATGAGCCAATTGCAGAGATTTTATTTGCCAATTGTCATGTTGATGGTTTTTATCTTGAGTACGATAGCGACCGTGCTGGTGACTTTAAACCACTACGCTTTATTAAAGACCAACAAGTCGTCCTCGGTCTCGTCACCTCTAAATCGGGTACCTTAGAAAACCGTGATGATATTATTGCTCGCATTAAAGAGGCAACACAGTTTGTGGACATTAACCAGCTTTGCCTAAGCCCCCAATGTGGTTTTGCATCTACGGAAGAAGGCAATATTCTCAGCGAAGAAGAACAATGGCAAAAACTCGCCTTTATTCGTGATATTGCTGAAGAGGTTTGGGGTAAATAATGGACCTGCGCCTGAAGATTGCTGATAGCCCGATGAGTGGCTATCAGTGGTTAGTCGTCTCACTAGCCGTCTTACTCAATATTCTAGACGGCTTTGATGTCCTCACCATCGCCTTTACTGCCAAAAGTATTAGTAGCGAACTCGGTTTACAGCCTGCCCATATTGGCACACTGATGAGTGCTGGATTTATCGGTATGGCACTCGGGTCTTTTTTCCTCGCTCCCTTTGCGGATAAATTTGGACGTCGCCCACTCCTAATCCTCTCTACAGCTCTGGCTGCCTTGGGCATGCTGATGACATATTTCTGCTCAGGCCTAGAAAGTATCGCCTTTTGGCGTGTCGTCACTGGGCTTGGTGTTGGCGGTATCTTACCGTGTACCAATGTGATTGTTAGTGAGTATAGCAATAAAAAATGGCGTGGCTTAGCCATTGCTATTTACGCAGCAGGCTTTGGGATTGGAGCGACACTCGGCGGGATGTCAGCTATCCTCTTACAAGAAGCCTATGGTTGGCGATCGGTTTTTCTGACAGGGGCCGTACTCACCGGACTGGCATTTATTGCTATTGTAGCTTTCTTGCCAGAATCGGTGGATTACCTCATCACCAAACGCCCTAAACAAGCGCTAGCTAAACTTCACGCCATTGCGTTGAAAATCAACAAGCCCGGTGAATGGTCTCTAGTTGAACAAGCCAGTTCGCAGCAAAAAGCCTCTGTCTTACGCCTTTTTGAAAAAAACAATCTTAAAACAACCCTTTTAATCTGGTTAAGTTTTATTGGGGTCATGTCTAGCTTTTACTTTGTGAGTTCTTGGACACCCGCCTTATTAGAAAGCACAGGCATGAGCAAGACACACAGCCAATCTGTCGGTATGGCGATTTCCCTTGGCGGGACGATTGGCTCACTCATTTTTGGCTTTCTTGTCAGTAAATGGTCAGCTAAATCTACCCTCATCGCCTTTACCCTCTTGTCTGCTCTCGCGGTTATCTTATTTGTTAAGTCGAGCGTATTAGCCGTTGCCATCGGGTTGGCCATCGTTGTTGGTGCATTGATGAATGGCTGTATCAC
>JAXECN010000147.1:0-42526 GCA_034093535.1 Pelistega sp. | reverse complement strand
TAGCACAGAGGCATAAATGCCGCCGGTATGGACATTATTAGTCGCGATTTGCTTTTTACGGGCTTGTCCTTCTGGCTCACCGCTATTGGGATTGCAATCAAAGTGAGGGAAGTTACTGCCAGCAATATCTAAGCGTAGGCGATGTCCTTTTTTAAACACATTGCATGTTTCAAAGGGCTCGACCGTAATTTCGACTACTTTCCCTTTTTCTAGCCATGTTGCTTCTGTCCAACTCTCACGATAACGTGCTCGGAAGATACCGTCAGTGATATTCATCGCATAGCCTTGTGGGTAGTCTTCGCTAGGTGGATAGACATCCACTAGTTTTGCGGTAAAGTCGGTATCAGGGACATCACTGTCAACCCAGAGCTTGATTTTCACCTTGCCAGCGACAGTTAAATCTTCATTTAGTGGTTCAGTTTGGAACACTAGGATATCAGCGCGTGCGGCAAGAGGCATATTGGTACCATCTGTCCCAAAGAATTCAGGAGATTCGCGTTGGTCAAATGCACCGCCAGCAAATACAGGAAGCCCAGAGGTGATAGAGCCGCCAATCGTTGGGACAGGGCGACGTGGGTCAGATTGGAAGCATAGGCTGCCTTCTTTAGCTTGGTCACGACTCAGTGACATATCAGGGTGCAAGAACCATTGCTGTGTCTGTGCACCAGCGAGTGGCCAGCTATCCCCATATACCCAGTGTCCGCCGTGTTCAATGCGTCCATCAGCATTGCGCTTGCCACTGCCACCACCCATGATAAAGAGCGCCACTGGTGTTTTTGTATCTGTGGATGGGTTTTCTTTTAGGTGAGTATTAAACCACTTGAGACGACATGTTAACCAGTCTTTATCTAGATTGTTGTCAAAGGCGGCGGCTTCACCAAATTCGGCATTGCCACTATGGGTAATATTGCGATCACCGTGTAACCATGGACCCATAATCAAGTGTTGTGGGGCTTTGCGTCCAGCAGCTTTGAAGGCATTAAAATTAGATAGAGTGGTTGGCACATAAGCGTCATACCAGCTTGACATAAATAAGACGGGAATATCCGGCAATGTGGCATAGTAGCCCTCAGCATAGATACCTAGCTGTTTCCAGTAGTCGGTAAAGAAGCCTTCTTGCCATTGTTCGAATAAGTAATTTTCGTATTCTGGATGATGGCGTAAAGGCGAGTGTCCCGGTTGCCATGGCATTTTGGCGAACCAATCACGAATATTTTCTTCGGATAAAGCAGCTTTGATTTGAGGATTCTCTTTGGCTAGTGGGCTGAGGGCAGCTTGTTTAAATGCCCAGGTCGCTTGTTTGAGTTCAAAAGCACCTCCTTGGCGAGCACCGCAGCGGAAAGCGTTGTGAAAACCACCTGAATCAAGCACCATGGTTTTGAGTCCCGGTGGATTTAAGCAGGCAGCAGCCATTTGGGTGTGGGCAGCATAAGAAAGTCCCATACTGCCAATACTGCCGTTGCACCAAGGCTGTTGCATAATCCAAGCATAGGTATCAAAACCGTCTTCGCCCTCACGCGTATATTTAATAAACTCACCCTCGGAGTTATAGCGTCCACGACAGTCTTGGAAAATTACGGCAAAGCCTTGTTGGCAGAATGCGGCAGCCATTTCTTCTCGGCTGATTTTATGACCATCACGGTTAATTTCAGAACGAGAGTAGTTGCTTTTGTTATAAGGTGTGCGTTCAATGACAACAGGCCAGCTTTGTTTGCCGTCTGTCGGAAGATAAATATCTGTCGCCAAATGAATACCGTCGCGCATACTAACCATTTGGTTAGCGAGTAATTGATAAGATGTTGTTGACATATTTTTTTTTGGAAGAGGGCTACTCAGAAGAGTAGCCCATGGAGTTGTTTATTGAAAGAAAATTAATAACCGATATTGACTGCCACTGTCAATAAGACAATGGCTGCAATGGCAAGTAGAATGATAAGTGGCCATACATAGCGAGCCCATTGACCCCAGCCGATTTGAGCGGTTGCTAAGAAGATTAATAAGCCACTTGATGTTGGTGTAATCACATTGGTTAAACCATTACCCATTAAGAAAGCAAGAATAGTGGTCTGTGGTGATACACCTGATAATTGACCGACAGGTCCCATGATTGGCATAGTTACAGCCGCTTGTCCTGAAGTAGAAGGAATAGCAATGTCTAATAATAATTGAGAGAAGAACATGCTATAGGTCGCCGTGTATGGGCTAGACTCACCAACAAGTGCCACTAAATAGTAGATGATGGTATCGAGCACTTTACCTTTTTCTAAGACGATAGCTACAGCTGTGGCTAAGCCGATTAATACGGCGGCAATCAGCACTTTTTTCATGCCTGAGACAAAGGCGTCTGCTGCTTCACTTGGGCTAAAGCGTGCAATTGCTGCAAATACAATACTTAAGAACATGTAGTAAGCTGATAGCGAGCTATTTTTCCACTTCCAAGTGTGAGAAGCATAGACGAGGAAAATGATGCCTACAACAAGCACGAGAATCATCGCAAAGTGTTGACCTGATAGAGGTTTGCTATCAAATTCAATTTTTTGTGTTGATACGCCACCCGCAATTTCTTGACGAACACGCCAAATAAGGAAAGCGATACATAAGCCCATCATGACGAAATAAGTCACAATACGCATGCTTAAGCCACTAAATACAGGCAGACCTAATAATGGTTGAGCAACAGAAAGTGCATAAGGGTTAGTAATCGATGCTAGATAACCGACTTTTACCGCTAATGTAACAATCGCTAGACCTAACATAGAACTAAAGCCTAAACGTGTTGTCAGCGCAATCACCATTGGAATAACCAGTAAGTATTCCTTGGCAAGTCCCATAAAGGTACTACCTGCCGAGAAAATTAACATTAGGACAGGGATGAGGATATAAATATTACCTCGTGTCAGACCTAATGCCCGCTCTAAGCCTGCTTCAATAGCACCGCTCTTATTCAAAATACCAAACATACCACCGATGAACAGTACCATGAAGATAAGACCGCTTTGTTTAGCAATACCTGCTGGTACAGCTTCTAGCATGTCCGCGATACCTACGGCAGCCGCTTGACCTTTTGGTGTTTCTACAAGTGCTGCAGAGATAACGTTAGCGGCTTCAATGGGTTTTTCAATTTGCGAATAACTACCCGGTACGACTAATTTGCCATCACGTTGGTATTGTCCTGAAGGGAGGAAGAAAGTCAGCAATGTCGCCATAATTACGATGCTAAGCATAATAATTACTGGATTCATCGAGCCTTTTTTCTTTTGAGCTGCGGCTTCTGCCATGATGATCTCCTATTTAATAATCACTATTTTTAAAGTTAAAGGTTTTAGGGGGTTTGTCCGCCGAGTCGGATAAAGAATTCGCGAGCAACTTCTTTTAATCGACTCAACATATATTGGATTCTTTCTTCGGGCATGCGACTAATGGGGGCGCTTAGACTTAAACAGGCAATACACTCTCCATGCATATCACGAAGAGGGATGGCGATAGCACAGACACCTTCGGTGAGGTCGCCTTTGGAGATATAAAAGCCTTGTTGTTTTGTGAGGGCTATTTTTTCTTGTAAGTCTGATGTTTGGGCCGCTGTTTGTGTACTAAAAAACGCTCGTTGGATGTCTTCTGTGGCAAAAGCGAGTAAGACTTTACCTGCTGCACCGGCACCCAAAGGGCGACGATTTCCTGCCTCGCTACGTACTTGCAATGGTTGTGAAGAAACGCGACGCCACACCTGAACAATTTCTAAATTCTCACGAATACGGATTTGTAGGTTTTCATTAAATTCATTCACCAAGGGCTCAAGCACTGATTCAGCAACAGTTAGCCAACTAGATTGTGATTTTGCAATATGTCCTAAGGTCAGTAACTGATAGCCGAGTTGGTAAGTGCTATTTTCATTTTGGATGACAAAGTTGTGCGCTGCTAGTGTGCACAACATACGATAAGCACGTGACTTATTCAGACCACTAATACGCGCTAACTCACTTAAGCCGGTATTCGGATGATCTGCAACGACTTGGAGAAGTTGAAGAGCTTGTGAAAGGCTATCAATATTTGTTGTCATTTGGTTTACCTATAAAACCGATAGTTTATTTAATGAACCAGATGATATTCTAATCAAGAATGTAAAAAACAGGAAACATTTTTTGTGGGTTATTAGGGTAAATACTAGGTTGAAGGTTTTTGTTAGGTGGGTTTAAGAGGGGGGTAATTCGTTCAGAGCTATTTGTTACAGAAAGCAACAGAAATAAAAAAATATTGAAATTATTATCACTGGGTTTCAAATTCTTCTCTCTGAAGTGATACAATCTACCAGTTTATAAACTTCTTTTTCATCTCTTGAATTTAGGCGGCTTTAACATGAATGTTGCTGAATATTTACCAGTATTACTGTTTATCCTTGTGGCTACGGGGTTAGGCTGTTTCCTACTATTTGCAGGCTCTTTCCTAGGTCCTCGCAAACCGGGTAGCGAAAAGAACTCTCCCTACGAATGTGGTTTTGAAGCATTTGAAGACGCACGTATGCGTTTTGATGTGCGTTACTACTTAGTCGCTATTCTTTTCATTCTTTTTGATTTGGAATTGGCATTCCTATTCCCATGGGCAATTGCAAATGGTCATGTCGGTATTGTTGGCTTTGCAACAGCGATGCTGTTTTTGGTCATTTTGACAGCGGGTTTCATCTACGAATGGAAAAAAGGTGCATTAGACTGGGATTAATCTTTTCTAAGTGAAGCAAATTATGGAAGAACAATTAAATAACAAAGGTTTTCTGGTCACGAGTACCGATGCCGTAATGAACTGGGTAAAAACTGGTTCTATGTGGCCGATGACATTCGGTTTGGCCTGCTGTGCAGTTGAGATGATGCATGCAGGTGCTGCTCGCTATGACTTAGACCAATTCGGTATTATTTTCCGTCCTAGTCCACGTCAGTCAGATGTGATGATTGTGGCGGGTACGCTATGTAATAAGATGGCACCAGCACTCCGCAAAGTATACGATCAGATGGCGGAGCCACGTTGGGTGGTGTCTATGGGTTCCTGTGCAAACGGTGGTGGTTATTACCACTATTCATACTCAGTCGTACGTGGCTGTGATCGCGTTGTCCCTGTTGATATTTATGTGCCAGGTTGTCCACCAACGGCGGAAGCCTTGGTTTATGGTTTATTGCAATTACAAAATAAAATTCGTCGTACTAATACGATTGCTCGCGAAGCATAGTATTGGCAGGCTTACTTATACGGTATCAATATGACGCGTTTAGAAACTCTTAAGAAAAACCT
Source organism: Pelistega sp. (assembly GCA_034093535.1). Classification (GTDB taxonomy): domain Bacteria; phylum Pseudomonadota; class Gammaproteobacteria; order Burkholderiales; family Burkholderiaceae_B; genus Taylorella. Next base: position 37,249 of record JAXECN010000147.1, on the reverse strand, counting down.
ACTTGATCGCCTAGGGGATACCTTTCCTATGGTTGAAAAGTGTGGTGAGATTACATTAGAAATCCCTGCAGAACAATGGGTTAAAGTCTGTACTAGCTTACGTGATGACCCTTTATTAGCGTTTGATGTGGCGGTAGATTTGGCAGGTGTTGATTATTCAACCTATGGTTTACCAGGTCACGGTCCTAAGACGCCTTTCCCGGGTCGTTTTGCGGCAGTTGTTCATCTATTATCAGTCAAACATAACTGGCGTCTACGTGTGCGTACTTTTGCGCCCAATGACGATATGCCTATGTTGCCAACATTATTTGATGTATGGCCGAGCTTAGGTTGGTTTGAGCGAGAAGCTTTTGATATGTTCGGTATTATTTTTGAGGGTCACCCAGACCTACGCCGTATCCTTACTGATTATGGCTTTATCGGACATCCTTTCCGTAAGGACTTCCCATTATCAGGTTATGTTGAGATGCGTTATGACGAGGATAGTCAACGCGTTGTTTATCAACCAGTCACCATCGAACCTCGTGAGATTACGCCACGAGTGATTCGTGAAGAGGGCTATGGAGTAGGACGCTAGATTATGTCAGATATTAAAAGCTATACCCTTAACTTTGGTCCGCAACACCCTGCCGCTCACGGTGTATTACGTTTGATTCTCGAATTAAACGGTGAGGTGATTCAACGTGCGGATCCGCATATCGGTCTATTACACCGTGGTACTGAGAAATTAGCAGAACACAAAACATTCTTACAAGCATTGCCTTACATGGATCGCCTAGATTATGTATCGATGTTGAGCAATGAACACGCGTATGTAATGGCGATTGAACGTTTGATGGGTATTGAAGTGCCATTACGAGCACAGTATATCCGTGTCATGTTTGATGAGATTACACGTATTCTCAATCACTTGATGAGTGTAGGTACACATGCCCTTGACGTGGGCGCAATGGCAGTGATGTTATATGCCTTCCGTGAGCGTGAAGACTTGATGGATTGCTATGAAGCCGTTTCTGGTGCACGTATGCACGCGGCTTACTATCGTCCGGGTGGTGTATATCGTGATTTACCTGACACGATGCCTAAGCATGAGATTGACTCTAAGTACCGTAGTGTACGAGAGATGAAGCGTCTGAATGCTAACCGTGAAGGTTCTTTATTAGATTTCATTGAAGACTTTACTAAGCGTTTCCCTAAATGTGTTGACGAGTACGAGACATTATTGACAGATAACCGTATCTGGAAACAGCGTCTAGTAGGTATTGGTGTGGTTGAGCCAGAACGAGCAAAAGCACTCGGTTTCTCTGGTGTGATGTTGCGTGGTTCTGGTATCGAATGGGACTTACGTCGCAAGCAACCTTATGAAGTTTATGATCGTTTAGAGTTTAATGTCCCTGTGGGCGTTAATGGTGACTGTTACGACCGCTATTTAGTACGTATCGCTGAGATGCGTGAAAGTAACCGCATCATCGCGCAATGTGTACATTGGCTCAAAAATAATCCTGGTCCTGTTATCACGGATGACCACAAAGTGGCGCCACCAAAACGTGTGGATATGAAAACAGGGATGGAAGACTTAATTCACCACTTCAAACTCTTCACAGAAGGGTACTCTGTTCCAGCTGGTGAGGTTTACTCAGCAGTGGAACATCCAAAAGGTGAGTTTGGTATTTATATGGTATCTGACGGTGCGAATAAGCCTTATCGCTTAAAAATTCGTGCTCCTGGCTTTGTACATCTACAATCACTAGACGAAATGTCTCGTGGTCATATGTTAGCCGATGCTGTAACCATTATTGGTACTCAGGATATCGTGTTTGGTGAAATTGACCGCTAATTGTAGTGGTATTAATTGGAACAATAAATATGTTGCTTTCAGAACAGGCTTATAAATTGATTGATATTGAGTTGGCTAAATATCCTGCTGACCAACGTCAATCTGCCGTCATGTCAGCGTTGCGTATTGCGCAAACTGAAAAAGGTTGGGTTTCTGCTGAGATTATTGATGATCTCGCCAAGTATATCGGTATGCCACCGATTGCGGTACAAGAAGTAGCGACGTTCTACAATATGTACGATTTAAAACCAACAGGTCGCTTTAAGGTGACAGTATGTACAAATTTACCTTGTGCATTACGTGACGGTGAAAAAACACTAGATTACCTAAAAGAACAATTAGGTATTGATGTAAATGAAACCACAGCAGATGGCTTGATTACCCTAAAAGAGGGTGAGTGCATGGGTGCCTGTGGCGATGCACCAGTATTACTGGTTAATAATCATCATATGTGTGTACGTATGTCAAAAGAGCGTATCGATGAGATGTTAGCGGATATTCGCAAAGAGGGGCAAGCATGAGTTTTCTAAGTAAATACTCGCAAGGCTTGGTACCTAACCCAGGTAATGATTTAGCGACAAGTATGGCTTTGCATGGTCGTCACATTAAACCGCAAATCTTAGCGGATTTAAATGGCGATAACTGGCATATTGATGACTATATCAAACGTGGTGGTTACGAGGCTTTACGCAAAATTCTAACAACAGGCATGACTCAAGAAGAGGTCATCGCTGAAGTGAAAACATCAGGTTTACGTGGACGTGGTGGTGCAGGTTTCCCGACAGGTTTGAAGTGGAGCTTTATGCCACGCTCATTTCCAGGTCAGAAATATATCGTCTGTAACTCAGACGAGGGTGAGCCAGGCACATTCAAAGACCGCGATATTTTGCGTTTTAATCCGCATGCTGTAATTGAGGGTATGATTATTGCTGGCTATGCGATGGGCGTGAGTGCAGGCTATAACTATATCCACGGTGAGATTTTTGAAATTTACCAACGTTTCGAAGAAGCTTTAGCTGAGGCTCGTGCAGCGGGTTTCCTAGGAAATAATATCTTAGGGACTGACTTTAGTTTCCAATTACATGCTCACCATGGTTATGGGGCTTATGTTTGTGGTGAAGAAACAGGTTTATTAGAGTCGCTTGAGGGTAAAAAAGGTCAACCTCGCTTTAAACCACCATTCCCAGCCAGTTTTGGTCTATATGGTAAGCCTACGACCATTAACAATACAGAAACGTTTGCAGCCGTTCCATGGATTATTCGCAATGGCGGTCAGGCTTACGCGGATGTAGGTATCCCTAATAATGGCGGTACAAAACTATTCTCAATCTCTGGTGACGTAGAGCGTCCAGGCACTTACGAGATTCCATTAGGCACATCATTCTCTACTTTGTTAGAGTTAGCGGGTGGTATGCGTGATGGCAGCAAACTAAAAGCTGTTATTCCGGGTGGTTCAAGTGCGCCAGTGATTCCAGGCGATATTATGATGGACTTGACGATGGACTATGACTCGATTTCTAAAGCCGGGTCGATGTTAGGTTCAGGTGCGGTTATCGTGATGAATGATACACGTTGTATGGTGAAATCTTTACTACGTCTATCGTATTTCTACTATGAAGAAAGCTGTGGCCAATGTACACCTTGTCGTGAGGGTACAGGTTGGTTATACCGCGTAGTTAATCGTATTGAACATGGTCAAGGTCGTCAAGAAGACTTAGATATGTTAGATACCATTGCCGGCAACATTATGGGTCGTACAATTTGTGCGCTAGGTGATGCGGCAGCTATGCCAGTGCGTGGCTTCTTAAAACATTATCGTGATGAATTTGCTTACCACATTGAGAATAAGAAATGTGTGGTAGCTCCATATAAATAGGTCAGAATAATGGTTGAATTAACTATTGATGGTAAAACCGTATCAGTTCCTGATGGCAGCATGGTGATGCATGCCGCTAACGAACTTGGTATTTATGTGCCACATTTCTGCTATCACAAAAAGTTATCTATTGCAGCTAACTGTCGTATGTGTTTAGTAGAGGTGGAAAAGGCACCTAAAGCACTACCTGCTTGTGCAACACCTGTCACACAAGGTATGGTGGTTCATACAAATTCAGAAAAAGCTAAAGCTGCTCAAGAAGCAGTGATGGAATTCCTACTCATTAACCACCCATTAGATTGTCCAATCTGTGACCAAGGTGGTGAGTGTCAGCTACAAGACCTCGCGGTAGGTTATGGTAAAACAAGCTCTCGCTACAAAGAAGAAAAACGTGTAGTGATGCACAAATCGATGGGACCATTGGTTTCTGCAGAAGAGATGTCGCGCTGTATCCAATGTACACGCTGTGTTCGTTTCGGACAAGAAGTGGCAGGTCAGATGGAATTAGGCATGCTAAATCGCGGCGAACATTCTGAGATTACTTCTTTTGTTGGTAAAGCGGTTGAGTCAGAGTTATCGGGCAATATGATTGATATTTGTCCTGTAGGTGCCTTGACATCTAAGCCATTCCGTTATTCAGCACGTACATGGGAATTAGCACGTCGTCGTTCGGTCAGTCCACACGATAGTTTAGGTGCTAACTTGGTCGTTCAAGTCAAAGGCGACAAAGTTATGCGTGTGGTGCCTTTTGAAAATGAAGACGTCAATGAGTGTTGGATTAGCGACAAAGATCGTTGGTCATATGAGGGTCTTAATGTTGAGGACCGCTTGACTGTACCGATGGTGCGTGACGAGAACAATGTATGGCGTGAAGTGAGCTGGCAAGATGCTCTTAAAGTTGTTGGTGACGCTTTAGGTCAAATTGCCCAACATGATGGTGCAGAGTACATCGGTGCTTTAGCCTCAGAGACATCAACACTTGAAGAGTTGACGCTCTTAAAACGCGTGATGAACGGTTTAGGTTCAAATAACGTTGACGCTTTATTACGCAATGCGGATGCTAATTTTGCTCGTGCAACAGCTGGTGCTGCTTGGTTGGGTATGTCAATTAACGACCTTGATAGCGTGGATGGCGTTGTGGTGATTGGTTCTAATCTACGCAAAGATCACCCATTAATGGCACAACGCCTACGTCAAGTTGCTAAGAAAGGTGCTCGTATTACACTGATTGATAGCTACGGAGAGGATCCTTTATTCCCAGTAGCGGCTCGTTTAACAGTAGCACCGTCAGTGTTAGCGAATACGGTAGAAGCTGTTGCTAAAGCGGTAGCTGCTCAAAAAGCAGGTGCTGCTGCTGATTTGAATGACCCAGTGCAAGCACTTGCAGCACAATTGGTGGGTGGTAGCAAACCGGCAGTATTCCTAGGCAATGCTGCCGTGGCGGCACCAGACGCAAGTCAAATTGCGGCGAAAGCACAAGAACTCGCTGACGCTTATGGTGCAACATTAGGTTTCTTAACGGCTGGCGCTAATACAGTTGGTGCTTATGTTGTTGGTGCGGTTGCGCAAGGTGCTGGTTTAAGTGCTAAACAAATGGTTGAAAACCAATTAAAAGCTTACCTTGTTTTAAATGCTGAGCCACGTTTTGATATGGACAATGGTTTAGCGGCTGAGAAAACGTTATCCAATGCTTTCTCAGTAGCATTTACGGCTTATAAATCGGCAGCAGCAGCTTGGGCAAAAGTGATGTTGCCTGTGGCGACGTTTGCAGAGACATCAGGTACCTTTATCAATGCTGAGGGTCGTCCTCAGAGCTTCAAAGGTGTGGTGCCAGCCCAAGGTCAAGCACGTCCAGCGTGGAAGGTCCTCCGCGTATTAGGCAATGTATTGCATTTTAGCGGCTTTGAACAAGAGTCTTCAGAGCAAGTTCGAGACGAAGTGATTGGTTCTGGTATCAGTGCTAAGTTAAATAACAAAGTGACTGTATTGGGTCAAGAGGTGCGTCGTGCACCAGCAGCGACTGGTCTTGAGCGTGTTGCTGAGGTAGCGATTTATCGTACTGATGCGATTGTTCGCCGTGCAGAGTCATTACAAGCGACTGAAATTAGCCGTGCACCAAAAGCGCGTATGAATGCAGCAACACTGTCTAATTTACAAGTCGTGGATGGCGACAAAGTAAAAGTGAAGTCAGCTTCTGGTGAGGGTGAATTCGTTGTTGCGCTTGATAATAACTTAGCGGACAACACTATTCGCTTAGCACAAGGATTTGAGGAAACTGTGGCTCTAGGTAGTGCCTATGCCCAATTAACTGTGGAGCGTATCTAAAATGAATATTTGGTCTTGGTTCACAGATGGTATTGCAGCGCTAAATGCTTGGGGAACTGGGCTTTTAGGTGAGACGGCATGGCTTATCATTTGGTCTATTGTTAAGATTTTAGTGATTGCTTTACCAATCATTATCTGTGTGGCGTTCTTAACTTTATGGGAACGTCGCATGATTGGTTATATGCATATCCGTCGCGGTCCTAACCGTGTGGGTCCGGGTGGTATTCTTCAGCCATTCGCTGACGTATTAAAGCTACTCACTAAAGAAGTTATCGTACCGACAAAATCAAATAAGATTTTGTATATTGTGGCTCCGATTCTGACATTAGTACCTGCTTTAGTAGCGTGGGCGGTAGTTCCTTTTGGTCCAGAAGCCGTATTAGCTAATATTAACGCTGGTCTGCTATTTATTATGGCAGTTACCTCTCTAGGTGTTTATGGTGTTATTTTGGCAGGTTGGGCGTCTAACTCTAAGTATCCATTTATTGCTGCTATGCGTGCATCAGCGCAAATGATTTCTTATGAGTTAGCGATGGGCTTTGTGCTATTGACAGTTTTATTGGTGTCAGGCACGCTCAATATGAATGGTATCGTCACCGGTCAAACCCAAGGTTGGTTTGCAGATAAAGGTTTAACTTTCCTTTCTTGGAACTGGTTGCCTTTATTACCACTCTTTGTTATCTACGTGATTTCAACTGTTGCCGAAACAAACCGTCACCCATTTGACGTGGTAGAGGGTGAGTCTGAGATTGTGGCAGGTCATATGGTTGAGTACTCTGGTATGGGCTTTGCGATGTTCTTCTTAGCCGAATATGCCAATATGATTTTATTATCTGCAATGGCTTCAATCATGTTCCTAGGTGGTTGGTCTAGTCCATTAGACTTCGCGCCATTTAATATGATTCCAGGTTGGTTGTGGTTAGGTATTAAATCATTCTTCGTGGTGTCATTCTTTATCTGGTTCCGTGCTTCATTCCCACGTTACCGTTATGACCAAATTATGCGTTTAGGTTGGAAAATTTTCATTCCACTAACAGGTATTTGGTTAGTAGTGGTGGCCATCTGGATGCAGACACCGCTTAATATTTGGACCCATAACTAGGAGTAGGTAAGATGAGTTTTAAAAAGCATTTTGCGAGCCTATTCTTGAGTGAATTAATCAAGGGTATGGCACTTACAGGTAAATACTTCTTTAAACCGAAGTTTACCCTGCGTTATCCATACGAAAAAACACCGATGTCACCTCGTTTCCGTGGCTTACATGCTCAGCGTCGTTATGCCAATGGTGAAGAGCGTTGTATTGCGTGTAAATTATGTGAGGCAATTTGTCCTGCGATGGCGATTAGTATTGAATCGGCTCAGCGTGAGGACGGTAGCCGCCGTACAACACGTTACGATATTGACTTAACGAAGTGTATCTTCTGTGGTTTCTGTGAGGAGAGCTGTCCTGTTGACGCTATCGTAGAAACACATATCCATGAATATCACGGTGAAAAACGTGGTGACTTATATTTCACTAAACCGATGTTATTAGCGGTGGGTGATAAATATGAGCCTGAAATTGCTGCGCGTCGTGAAGCTGATGCGCCTTATCGATAAGGCAGGTGAGGAAAAATGATGTTTTCTAGCATTCTATTTTATATCTTAGCTGCAGTACTACTGTATTCAGGTGTACGTGTCGTCTTGGCACGTCATCCAGTAGTCGCAGTGTTACACCTTATTTTAGGATTCTTTACAGCGTCAATGCTTTGGATCTTAATTGGTGCAGAGTTCTTAGGCTTGCTCTTAATCGTCGTGTATGTCGGTGCGGTGATGGTGCTGTTCTTATTCGTGGTGATGATGATTGATGTTGTCCCTGAATCGTTACGTAGCGGCTTCCGTACTTTCTTACCAGTTGGCTTAGTGGTTGGTGGCTTGATGGTAGCAGAGGTTGCCTTTGTATTGGGTTCGGCGTACCTTGATACACCAAGTCCAGCGGCATTACCTGCTGACTATAACAATACGCTTGCTTTAGGTATTGCAATGTATACAGAGTATTCATTTGCTATTCAAGTAGGTGCATTAATTCTATTGGTCGGTATGATTGCAGCGATTGCCTTAACATTACGTGAACGCAAAAACCGTAAATATGTCTTGGCGAGCGATCAGCTCTATGTCAATGCACAAGACCGTATTCGTTTGGTTAACTTAAAATCAGAAAAGGAAACTCCTAAGCAAGAAGGGGGTGAGCAATAATGGAAATTACACTAGCGCACTACCTCATTCTGGGTGCGATTCTATTCGCCCTAGGGGTGTTTGGTATTTTCTTTAACCGTCGCAATATTATTAGCTTATTAATGTCAATTGAGTTGATGTTATTAGCCGTTAATATGAACTTCGTGGCATTCTCTGTATGGCATCCAGCTGCTAATGGTCTACCAGATACAGCAGGTCAGATTTTCGTATTCTTTATTCTGACGGTTGCGGCAGCGGAAGCGGCGATTGGTTTAGCGATTCTTGTATTGCTATTCCGTAAGATTAACTCGATTAACGTTGACGACGTTGCTCGTCTCAAAGGCTAAGGGGAAAGACCATGACAACATTTTCTCCCGTTCTCTTAGCGTGCATTGCCTTTGCTCCATTATTAGGTGCGATTCTGGCAGGTCTATTTGGCACGGGCTTTTTAGGCAACTTTGTGAGCCGTCGTGGTTCACATATGGTGACAATTGCTCTCGTTGCCTTTTCAGCCCTAGCGTCTGCTTACGTACTCTATAACGTTGTGGTAAATGATGCCTACTTTAACGGCAATATCTACACATGGAGTGTGATTGGCAATATTTCTATCGATATTGGTTTCTTAATTGACCCATTAAGCGCCATGATGATGGTTGTGGTGACTTCTGTATCACTAATGGTTCATATTTATACCATTGGTTATATGGCGGATGACCCAGGTTACCAACGTTTCTTCGCTTACATTTCATTGTTTACGTTCTCAATGCTAATGTTAGTAATGGGCAATAATATGCTGTTATTGTTCTTTGGTTGGGAAGCAGTAGGTTTAGTATCTTACCTATTAATTGGTTTCTGGTATACCAAAGATACGGCTATTTTTGCCAATATGAAAGCGTTCTTGGTGAACCGTGTCGGTGACTTTGGCTTTATTCTAGGTATTGGTTTATTGTTTGCCTTTACGGGCTCGATGAAATATGACGATATCTTTGCGAAGTCAGCTGAGTTAAACCAAGTCATCGTATTAGGTGACTGGCATATGTTGACCCTAGCATGTATCTGCTTATTCGTGGGTGCGATGGGTAAATCAGCACAAGTCCCATTACATGCTTGGTTACCAGACTCAATGGAAGGTCCTACACCAATTTCTGCCTTAATTCACGCAGCGACCATGGTAACGGCAGGTATCTTCATGGTGTCACGTTTCTCTCCATTGTATGAGTTAGCGCCAAGTGCTTTATCACTCATTATCGTGGTGGGTGCGATTGGTGCCTTATTCCTAGGTATCTTAGGTTTAATCCAAAACGACATCAAACGCGTGGTGGCGTACTCAACCTTATCTCAATTAGGTTATATGACCGTCGCATTAGGTGCTTCAGCTTACTCTGTTGCTGTGTTCCACTTGATGACGCATGCTTTCTTTAAAGCCTTGTTATTCTTGGGTGCGGGTTCGGTGATTATTGGTATGCACCATGATCAAGATATTCGTAATATGGGTGGCTTACGTAAGTATATGCCAATCACTTGGATTACCTTCTTAATCGGTACATTATCATTAGTGGGTACACCGTTCTTCTCAGGTTTCTACTCAAAAGAGCACGTGATTGAAGCAGCACACTTCTCAACCGTTTGGGGTTCTGGTTTTGCTTACTATGCAACGCTTATCGGTGTGTTTGTGACATCACTTTATTCTTTCCGTGTGTACTTCTTAGTATTCCATGGCAAAGAACGCTTTGACACAACAGGTCATGCTCACCATGATAGTCATGGTCATGATGATCATCATAGTGGTACACCGCATGAATCTCCATGGGTAGTGACTTTACCACTTGTCTTATTGGCTATTCCATCCATTGCGGTGGGTGCATGGGCAGTCGATGCTTTATTATTCAAAGGCTACTTTGCCGATACAATTTTCATCGGTCCAAATAGTCCAGCGATGGCAACACTTGCTGAGCATTTCCATGGTTGGGTTGCGTATGGTTTACATGCCTTTATGACTGTTCCTTTCTGGTTAATGGTGGCAGGTCTTGTTGCGGCTTGGTATGGTTATGTGGTTAATCCTGCTTTACCGCCTAAGATTTATAAAGCCTTGTCTGGTGTGAATCGCATTCTTGAGAATAAATATTTCGTAGACTGGATCTATGAGAATGTATTTGCTCGTGGTGCTCGCGCCCTAGGTAAATTATTCTGGAATGTCGGTGACAAAGGTATTATCGAAGGTATCTTTATTGGTGGTTCAACCCGTTTAGTTGGTTTGGTTGCGGCACTTAGCCGAGTATTCCAATCAGGTCATATCTATCATTATGCATTTGCAATGATTGTGGGTTTAATCGTATTAATTTCTTTCTTTGTATTGGGTTAAGGGCAGCGAAATGACATCTAATCTTCCTTGGCTTTCCTTATCGATTTTTGTACCAATTATCGCTGGTATCCTAGTGCTGATTTTTGGTCGTGATGAGCGAGCAGAATATACACGTAAGATGGCTTTAATTGGTGCGATTGTCAGTTTTTTAGTCACGCTACCAATTATTGCTGGTTTTGATTCAACAACGGCAAGTATGCAGTTTGTTGAAAACGTCTCATGGATTGAGGCATTTAATGTGTCTTACCATTTAGGCGTAGATGGTATCAGCGTATGGTTTGTGATTCTCACTGCCTTTATCACCGTTATTGTGGTCGTGGCTGGTTGGGAAGTGATTACAACCCGTGTTGCTCAATATATGGCGGCTTTCTTAATCTTATCAGGATTGATGGTTGGCGTATTTGTGGCATTAGACGGATTGCTATTCTATGTGTTCTTTGAAGCAACACTTATCCCAATGTATATCATTATTGGTGTATGGGGTGGTCCAAACCGTGTATATGCAGCCTTTAAGTTCTTCTTATATACCTTATTAGGCTCGCTATTAACGTTAATCGCGTTCATTTACTTATACACTAAGACAGGTACATTTGATATTGCGACATGGCAACAACTGCCATTAGCGATGACACCGCAATTATTAATCTTCTTTGCATTATTTGCGGCGTTTGCGGTTAAAGTACCGATGTGGCCAGTGCATACATGGTTGCCTGACGCTCACGTTGAAGCACCAACAGGTGGTTCGATTGTATTAGCAGCGATCATGTTAAAGCTCGGCGCATATGGTTTCTTACGTTTCTCTTTACCAATTGCCCCAGATGCTTCTCAAAGCATGGCAGGCTTAATGATTGCACTATCACTTATTGCCGTCATCTATATTGGTTTAGTGGCTATCGTTCAAGATGACATGAAAAAATTAGTTGCTTACTCATCAGTAGCACATATGGCGTTTGTCACGTTAGGTTTCTTCATGTTTAGCACGGCAGGTGTTGAGGGTGCGATTATTCAGATGATTTCACACGGCTTTGTATCGGGTGCGATGTTCATGTGTATCGGTGTTCTTTATGATCGCTTACACTCTCGTCGTATCTCAGATTACGGTGGTGTGATTAATGTGATGCCGAAGTTTGTCACTTTCTTTGTATTGTTCTCAATGGCAAATAGTGGTTTACCAGCGACTAGTGGTTTCGTGGGTGAGTTCTACGTTATCCTTGGTGCGGTGGAATATAACTTCTGGATTGGCTTATTAACAGCGACTGCTCTCATTCTTGGTGCATCGTATTCTTTATGGATGGTAAAACGTGTTGCTTATGGCAGTATCACTAACCCAGAAGTAAAACAGATGGATGATATTAGTAAGCGTGAGTTTGCTGTTTTAGCGACATTAGCGGTATTTACTCTATTTATGGGTGTATATCCACAACCGTTTACAGAAGTTATTCACGTTTCTGTACAAAACTTACTTGAGCATGTGGCTCAATCTAAACTGTAAGGTCTGGGACAATAATGGATAATCAATTTAATTTTGTACTCGCATTACCGGAAATTGTTCTTTGTATTTTAGCGACCGGTATTTTACTTGTAGAGGCATTTGCTAAGTCTAAGGATAGTGCAGTTAGCTACTCACTCTCATTATTGTCTCTCGTTGTCGTGGCAGCTATCTCTTTATTCCAATGGAATACAGGGGTAGTTGGTACCACATTCTATGGTCAATTCACAGCAGATCCATTAGCTCATCTTCTAAAAGTATTCTCATACTTAGCTGTATTGGCAACTTTAATTTATAGTCGTCAATACTTAGTAGAGCGCCAAATGGTAAAAGGTGGCGAATACTATGCACTTAGCCTATTTGCCTTATTAGGTCAGATGGTGATGATTTCAGCGACAAGCATGTTGACGATTTACCTCGGCTTAGAGCTGATGTCATTGGCTTTATATGCTTTAGTGGCAGTGCGTCGTGATCATCTTGGTAGCATTGAATCAGCGATGAAGTACTATGTATTAGGTTCTTTAGCTTCAGGCTTTATGCTATACGGTATTTCGATGGTATACGGTGCAACAGGTGAGATTAGTTTATCAGGCGTTGCCGCTGTATTACAGAGTGGTCAGTTTGAGCAAATGGCATTGGTTTTAGGCGTGGTATTTGTGGTTGCAGGTATTGCCTTTAAACTAGGTGCAGTTCCTTTCCATATGTGGATTCCTGACGTTTACCAAGGTGCGCCAACAGCGGTAACCTTAACGATTGCTTCAGCACCGAAATTAGCGGCTTTTGCGATGACATTACGTCTATTAGTCGAAGCAATGAGTGCAGTAGCCATTAGTTGGCAGCCGATGTTAGTTATCCTAGCGGTACTATCATTAGCGATTGGTAACCTAACAGCGATTATGCAAACTAACTTTAAACGTATGTTGGCATATTCAACCATCTCTCATGTGGGTTTTGTGCTGTTAGGTCTATTATCTGGTGTGACAGATGGTAAGTTAGCGACTGGCGCTTATGGTGCATCATTATTCTATATGGTGACTTATGTGCTCACGACAGTATTGGCTTTTGGTGTGGTGTTGATTCTTAGCCGTCAAGGTTTTGAAAGCGAAGAGATTAGCGATTTAGCTGGTTTGAATAAGCGTCACCCATTGTTAGCTTTTGCTATCCTTATCCTGATGTTCTCATTAGCAGGTATTCCTCCGCTTGTTGGTTTCTACGCTAAACTTGTGGTATTACAAGCAGCCTTAGCGGCAGGGCATGTGGTCTTAACGATTGTGGCGGTATTGTTCTCATTAATTGGTGCATTCTACTACTTACGCGTTGTGAAAACGATGTACTTTGATGAGCCAGCTGCCAATGCACCAGCTGTGGGTACACAATTAAGCTTCCGTAGTGGTGTGTTATCTGTTAATGGTCTATTAATTTTATTACTAGGTATCTTACCGGGTGGGTTATTAGCGTTATGCGTTCAAGTGATTGACGCTTCGTTAAAATTCCCTCAATAATTTGTTTAAAGAAGTATTATGTATCCAGAAACATCCGTTTGGTTGATTATCGTATTGGCGATTGTATGTGCTAATTTACCGTTTCTCACCGAGCGGATGTTTGCTTTTGTCCCGCTGAAATTAAAGGGTGAGCCTGATAAATTTATGGGTTACTACCTAGGACGTGCTTTATTGTCTTATTGTTTCTTGGGCTTGGCATTTTACTTATTAACACATGTTGGCTTACCGATGGTGGCTAAAGCACTCGGTGCGGTAGTTTTTATCTTGTTATTAAGTATCCCTGGATTTATTTACGGCAAAGCGATTGCTTATAAGAATATCGGCATTAATTTAGTAGAACTGTTGGTATTTGCTAGTTTTGTATTAGCGGTAGGCTTTTTTATTGAGTCATACTATGCTAATCGCTTTACCCAAAGCTGGCAGTTTTATGCGATTAGCATTTGTATTTTTGTAGTGTTGGCTTTCCCCGGTTTTTCATGGCGCCATTTGATGCGCCATCCTCATTTACCTAAGAAGAATCTGGAATAGTCTTAGGGATTAAACCAGTTCAGAACTGCATCTAGTCCACTATGGTTGATACTGTAGTGGGCTTTTTCTTGGACGATAGGTTTGGCACGATAAGCAACAGAGTAGTGTGCGTGTTGCATCATTAGCAGGTCATTTGAACCATCACCCATAGCGATACATTGTGAGGTATCTGCGCCAACTTTATTAGCTAAGGCTTGCAAGTAATCAGCTTTGGCTTGCGCGTCGACGATAGGACCTAATACACGACCTGTTAAATAACCTTGAGCGTCAATTTCTAAGGTATTGGCATGTGTTTCGTAAAGACCTAGGCGCTCTTGTAAACGTTGTGTGAAGAATGTAAAGCCTCCAGAGACCAAGAGGGTTTTAATACCTGCGTCATGGGCTTTTTTAATGAGGTGTTCAGCACCTGGGTTAAGGCGAAGTTTTTCTGTATAGACTTGCTCAAGCGCTGTCGCCGGTACACCTTCTAGCATAGCAACACGACGACGTAAACTCTCTGAAAAGTCTTTAATCTCACCACGCATAGCCGCTTCAGTGATGGCTGAAACCTGTTCCTTACGCCCAGCGATAGCAGCGATTTCATCAATACATTCGATATTGATTAGGGTAGAGTCCATATCCATGGCTAAGACTTTTATATGTTTCCAGTCTTGTAGACCTTGTGGGAAATACGCAAAGTCAGCATGTTTGTCCATCGCCCATTGACGAATACTAGCAACCGTATCACTATCAACATCGCTTAATAAACCACTATGAGCCCCTAATAAAATGAGCTGATTAGCGCTAGATAAAGCGGCGGCTTGCTCGAGGTCTGAGAGATTTAAACTAGGTGCTTGTAAGACGATACTGGCTTGATTTGACATAAAAACTCGGTGAAAAGAGGGTGGACAAATTTATCCTACTAACATTTTGTTGTCTATCTTTTATCAAGAAGTTTTTTAGGATAGAGGGAAATTATACAAAAGCAAACGATAAAAAAGGAGATTATTTTGTCAAAACAACTGAAATCTGAACTTCTACTCATAATACAAGAGAATTTTTGCGTATTCCTAATCTTCAGGTGGTGGACTGGATGGCTCATTAAGCCATCACAGATTATTTCCTGCTAATACTTTAATCAGCTGACGAATACTCTCTATCCGTTGAGCAATATCGGGCATATTCTTTATTTCAATACGCAATTTATCCGGTCCTTGTAGACGGATATGACGGTTTTGTTGGATAAGTTCGATAATCGTTACAGGGTCAATTTTATTGTCATTAGGATTAAAGACCAATAGAGCATTTTCCTCGCTGATATCAATTTTAATTAAACCAATCTTCTGTGCCATTAAGCGTAGACGATGTGTCATCATCAACATCAGTGCGGCTTCGGGGAGCTTGCCAAAGCGGTCGGTGAGTTCTTCTTGAATATCCCATAGGGTGTTTTCATCTTCAGCATGCGAGAGACGCTTATAGATAGAGAGACGCATATTAATATCAGGACAATATTCGTTCGGAAGCAGTGCTGATGTATGTAAGTTCACTTCGGTACTTAAGTCAAAGGGAGATTCTAAATCAGGCTCTTTACCTTCTTTTAAAGCACGTACTGCTCGATTGAGCATATCAGCATAGAGTGTAAAACCGACCTCTTGAATATTGCCAGATTGTTGATCACCTAAAACCTCACCCGTACCACGAATTTCTAAATCATGCATAGCGAGGTAAAAGCCAGAGCCCAGCTCTTCCATCGATTGAATCGCCTCTAGTCGTTTTTTCGCTTGAGAGCTAATTGCTTCTTCACCCGGTGTTAAAAGGTAAGCATAGGCTTGATGGTGAGAGCGTCCAACTCGACCTCGTAGTTGATGAAGTTGGGCAAGCCCTAATTTATCTGCACGATGCATGATAATGGTATTAGCACTAGGGACATCAATACCTGTTTCAATAATGGTGGTGCATAGCAGAATATTACAGCGTTGGTGATAGAAGTCTTTCATCACGGTTTCAAGCTCTCGCTCATTCATTTGTCCATGAGCGACACCAATACGTGCTTCAGGAATTAACTCTTCTAAGCGTGCTTTACGGTTGTAAATGGTATCGACTTCATTGTGCAAGAAATATACTTGTCCACCACGTTTTAACTCTCGCAATACAGCCTCACGGATGGTGCTATTGTCTTCTCGGCGGACAAAGGTCTTAATCGCTAGACGTTTTTGTGGTGCCGTTGCAATCACTGAGAAATCACGAATGCCCTCTAAAGACATACTTAATGTGCGAGGAATAGGAGTGGCAGTGAGCGTTAGAATATCAACTTCCGAACGCAACGCTTTTAAGGCTTCCTTTTGACGGACGCCGAAACGATGTTCTTCGTCAATAATGACTAAACCTAGACGCTTAAAATTAACCTCTTTTGATAATACTTTATGTGTGCCAATCACCATATCGACTGTACCATCCGCTAGCCCTTGTAGGGTAGCCGCAACTTCTTTGCTCGAACGAAAACGAGAGAGTTCTGCGATTTTGACAGGCCAATCAGCAAAACGGTTACTAAAGGTCTGCGCATGTTGCTCTGCCAGTAGGGTAGTTGGACAAAGCATAACGACTTGTTGTCCATTAGCAATACATAAAAAAGCCGCACGTAATGCCACTTCAGTTTTACCAAAACCGACATCGCCACAAACCAGTCGATCCATCGGTTTGTCGCTCGTCATATCATGGATGACAGCATTGATTGCCTGTGCTTGGTCTGCTGTCTCTTCAAAACCAAAACCCTCGACAAATTGCTCATAGTCTTGTAGTGGTAGATTGAAGCTAAAGCCTTGACGTAAAGCACGTTGTGCGTAGATATGTAAGAGTTCTGCTGCCGTATCGCGAACCTGTTTGGCGGCTTTTTTACGTGCTTTTTCCCATTGCCCTGAACCTAATTTATGTAGTGGCGCGTCATCAGGGTCTGTTCCTGAATAGCGAGAAATCACATGCAGCTGTGAGACTGGCACATAAAGCTTACTCTCGCCGGCATAATCAATTTGCAGCATTTCGACAAGGTCGCCATTAATCTCCATATGCATAAGACCACGATAACGCCCAATCCCATGTTGAACATGAACAATAGGGTCGCCTTCTTGTAGTTCAGAAAGGTCGCGTACCATTGCATCAACATCACTATGCTTTTCTTGTTGACGGCGACGACGTACCTGTCCTGCACTTTCTGGATAGAGGTCATTTTCCGTGATAATGATTATCTTGTCTTCGGTGAGTGCAAAGCCTTTTTGTAGCGGTGCCACCACCATGGCAAATCCTTGAGGTGCATCAAAAAAGTCTTTAATGCGCTCTACGACAATGGATGGGCGTAGTTGATTTTCTTGTAAAAGTTGGAGCAAAGTTTCGCGACGACCTGCTGAGTCTGTACAGAGTAAGACTTGCCATTCATGAGTTTCTAGTAACTGTTTGAGATGATGAAAAGGTTCTTCTTGGCGACGTAAAACAGCGACGTTAGGTGGAGTAGCAATAGTTTTACTCTGGGTTTGATAATCAAAACTTAAGCGAGGAAAGTTTTTTAAAGCTTGAAAAAATTGTTCGTTGGATAAGAACAAATGTTCTGGCGCTAGGATAGGACGTTCACGGTCACTGCTTAAAAAGCGATAGCGGTTTTGTGTGTCCTCACTAAAATCATGTATCGTCTTGTCAATATCACCGAGTGTAATGCTGATACTATCCTCAGGAAGATAGTCAAAAATAGTTGCGGTCTCCTCAAAGAAAAGCGGGAGATAATATTCAATACCAGCAAAGTTAATCCCATTGCCCACATCTTTATAGGGAAGAGCGCGAGACGGGTCACCCTCAAACATTTCTCGAAAACGCGCACGAAACTGTTGGCGAGATTCTGGGTCCATAGGAAACTCACGCCCTGGTAGTAGATTGACCTCATTGACGGGATAAATACTACGCTGAGTATCGACGTTGAATGAACGAATGGAGTCAATCTCATCATCCATTAAGTCTAGACGATAAGGGAGTGCAGACCCCATTGGGAAGATATCGATAATGCTCCCACGAACACTAAATTCCCCTGATGCTGTGACTTGACTGACGTGGTTATAGTTGGCAAGCGTTAATTGTTCTTTTAACGCTTGTTCATTTAAGCTTGCGCCTTTTTTAAAAGAAAAGGTGAATGCTGCTAAAAAAGACGGAGGAGCTAATCGATAAAGCGCTGTAGTGACAGGGATAATGAGAATGTCTACCTCACCATGTCGTAGCTGGTTCAGTGTTTGCAGACGCTCGGAGATTAAGTCCTGATGAGGAGAAAAGGTATCATAGGGTAATGTTTCCCAATCAGGAAATTGATTAATGCGAAGGTCTTGGTTAAAAAGTCGCATTTCCTCGGTGAGTCGTTGTGCTTCTAAGGGGTCAGCACAAAAAACGGCAATGCATTTTTTTTCTTGTGAAGCGAGCTCAGTTAACCAAAGTGCATCGCCAGAACCAACAGGTTTGGCAAGAGTGAATTTTTGTCCAATTTTTAATGCACTAGCGGGTAACTGGGTAAAGCTTTTCATGGCGATAAACAGGGTGTAAAAGGGTTATTGTAAAGCATAAGCCTCACGGAGTGGTGTTTGCTCGCAGCGACTTTGGAAACGGTGAACTCAAAACTGTTACAATAATTCTTTATTTTCCTAAACATAATGATTATGCAAACAATGCCCACGATAACGGCGATTATTCCTGCTGGTGGAGTAGGGGAGCGTGCTCAGGCAGTACGTGATGGCATGGCTATTCCTAAACAATATCGTCTCATCAAACATCAGGTGATGTTACGCCATACTATAGCGGCATTGCTAGCACACCCAGCGATTAAAAATGTGTATATCGGTGTGGCTGCAAATGATGATTGGATTGATACTCTAGATTTACCCTCATCATGTATTGTTTCTCGAACAGGGGGAGCGACGCGAGCGGATACGGTGTTAAATACACTGGCGGCAAGTCAATTAGATGATAATGCATGGGTGATGGTGCATGACGGTGCACGACCCGGACTGCCTTTAGCCAATCTAGACGCTTTAATTCAACAATGTTTGGCAGCAGATACGGGTGGTATTCTGGCAGTGCCGGTGGGAGATACGGTTAAGCGACAGCAAACCGATACTCAGCTGATTGATAAAACAATTGAGCGACAAGGGTTATGGTTAGCACAAACTCCCCAATTATTCAAAAAAGCTCAGCTTGAGAATGCGTTGAAAAAGGCTTTACAGGCTGGATTTGCAGTGACTGATGAGGCGAGTGCGGTAGAGTTTGTCGGCGATAAGTGTTTATTGGTTAAGGGACATTGGAAAAATTTAAAAGTCACTTGGCCAGAAGATTTTGAATTAGTGGAGTATTTTTTATGATTCCATCGTTTCGAGTAGGGCAGGGCTTTGATGTTCATGCTTTAGTAGAAGGACGTCCTTTGATTTTAGGTGGTGTGACTATTCCTCATACCCACGGTCTACAAGGTCATTCGGATGCCGATGCATTATTGCACGCAATTACTGATGCGGTATTGGGTGCAGCAGGTATGGGTGATATTGGTCGATTATTTCCTGATACGGATCCTCAATATAAAGGGGCGGATAGCCGCGTGCTACTACGAGCGGCTTTTGATAAAGTCCGGTTAGCGGGGTGGTCTGTGGTGAATGTGGATGCGACTATTCACGCACAAGCTCCAAAAATTATGCCGCATGCACCGGCTATGGTACGTAATATTGCAGCTGATTTGCAAATTGCAGAAGAGGCAGTCAATGTCAAAGGCAAAACCAATGAAAATTTAGGGTTTCTCGGTCGCAAAGAAGGGATTGCGGCGACAGTGGTTGTCCTGTTAAGCAAATAAAAAAGATGAATGCGTTGACATTAGATGTCGTCATTCCTTGTTATAACGATGAGGAAACTTTAGTAAAAGCTGTTGAGAGTGCTTTGGTTCAACGAGAGGTTCGTTATGTCTTTATTGTGGATGATGCCTCAACTGACCAAAGTGCTGACCTTATGCTGCAATTGGCAGCACAGTACCCTAATCAAGTACGGTTATTATCTATGCCTCAAAATGGGGGAGCAGCACGCGCACGTAACTGGGGAGCAATGCAGAGTGATGCGGATATTATCGCTTTTCTAGACGCTGATGATGAATATGATATAGGCGCATTAAGTGCCGCTTATATGATTTTTCAGCAGTATGCCTATGTCAGTTTAGTCAGACTAAAATTATCTCCAATAAACTTGCCAGCGCATTATCAGACGCACCCAAACTTTAATAAAGTCTGGCAGACCTTAGCGATGACGGTTGGCGGGAATATGATTTTTCGTCGCACTGCCTTTATGGCAGCAGGTGGTTTTCCTCAACATGATTTGTTTCGCCGCTTAGGGGGAGAAGATGGCGCACTAGGTATTGCCTTTACACGTTGTACCGTGGTGGGAACGTTGTTTGGTGATAATGAACCGGGTGTTAAACATTTATGTCATCCCCGAGCACATGCTTGGCATTTATTAGACGCTGCTTTATTTGGCAAAACAGAAACTCGCGTGAGCCAAGGGGATTTAGTCGCAGCAGAAGAAGTGACGGCAGAAATTGTGAGAAGATTGCAAAGTTTGCAGACTGTTTTGAATGTTGAACAAGCAGGCATTATGCCATTTTATCCAGAGCGAACATAAGCATAATGCCCACACTGCAGACAATTCACTCTTGCTCCGGAAAGTGCTTCGCCGTTTCCAATGTCGCTACGAGTGAATGTCTCTCCGTGTGGGCTTACTTTGCTTATTTACCTTGAACAGCTAATACTTGAGCAGCTGCATTGACCACAGAAGCAATACGACCAACGTCTTGTAATTGCTCAACAGTTAAACCTGCAGCCTTAGCATTGTCATAGTGTGATTTAACGCAGAAATGACATTTACCAACGATAGAAGCCGCTAAACCGAAAATTTCAAAACGTGCTTTATCAATACCACCATGAGTAGCATAAGCATTCATACGAAGTTTAGCAGGTAAAGTACGTAACTGATCATCACCAGCCATTTCTGTAAATGGATAGTAGACATTGTTCATACCCATAAGAGCAGCTGCTGTTAATACACCGTTAACATCTTCTTCACTTAGACCTGATTTAAATTGCTCAATTAAGAAAGTGCTTTTTGCTGCATATGCTGCTGCTAAAGCAACACCTACTGCATCAGCAGCAGATAATGAAGAACGAGCGATTGTACCGTCTAAGTTTAAACGGATGTCTTTTGCCCAATCAGGGATTTCATTTTTAATAACAGATAAGAATTCCATAGTAGTTGTCCTTAAGAGGTAGAGTGGTTGATAAGTGGAAAAGTAGTTTAACAGGGGTAACTTATCAACCACCAGATACAAAAATGGCCCAGCATATAGCCGAGCCACTCGTGCTACCCGAAGATAGCACGTCTATGCTATATGTTTGTTAGCTAACAAATTATAGAGTTGCACCACCAGCTGCACGGTTGCATGGGCATAACTCGTCAGTTTGTAGACCGTCTAAAATACGTAAGATTTCGTCTGGGTTACGACCAACGTTTAAGTTGTTTACAGAAACGTGTTGGATAACGTTGTCTGGGTCAACGATGAATGTAGCACGTAGAGCAACACCAGCACCTTTTTCACGCACGCCTAATTGGTCGATTAGAGAACCAGTTGTATCAGCGAATTGGTAGTGACCTAAACGATCTAAGTCTTTGTGGTCACGACGCCATGCTAATTTACAAAACTCGTTATCAACAGAACCGCCTAATAATACAGCTTCACGGTCTTCGAAATCTTTAGCTAAGTTGTTGAAACCAACGATTTCTGTTGGGCACACGAAAGTGAAATCTTTTGGATAGAAGTAAATGATTTTCCATTTACCTGGGAATGAGCTTTCTGTGATGTCTTCGAAAGCTGATACGCCATTTTCTTCGTGGTTGTTGAAACCAGGTTTAACACCAACTACTTTGAACGCTTCTAATTTTTCACCAACTGTTTTCATCTTTAATTCCTTTAAAGTTAACTAAGGGATAAGTCGTTATGACTTAACTACACCATAACGATATTGTAAAGCTATTAAATCTTTTCGTCTAATTAAATATTTTTATTATTGTATAAGGAAATTTCTATACGACATAGTAAACCCTTTGGATTATTAGGGAGTAATTTTAGACTTGCCCCCACTGGCTTGAGTAATCGCTCACAAATAGCCAGCCCTAGACCAGAGCCATTTACCCCTGTACGAGCCTGTTCACCACGAGAAAAAGGTCGCATAATACGAGGGATTTCCTCTGTTTTTACCCCTTTGCCAAAGTCGCTGACATCAATATAGATATGATGATGAGAGCGATAGGCTTTGACCTCAATCTCGATTTGGTCCTGATCATTTTTACCATATCGACGTGCATTTTCGATAAGATTACCAACAACACGTTTCAGATTTCCTTCAATCATATGGGCAAAAAGATTATCTTCAATATGATAGCGTAAATTTCCTTTTAACTCTGCCGTATAGGAAGCTTCAAGTCGACAAAGATTATTTAAAGTTTGGCTAATATTGATTCGACTTGGCTTATCAGATGTTGGGCGAGAGTACTCGAGAATTTGGTTAATGCAGTGATTGACTTGCTCTAAGTCTTCATCAATCGCCTGCATTGAAGCTTCAGGGAGAGCACACATCTCTAGTTCTAAGCGCATACGAGCAAGCGGTGTACGTAAATCATGGGAGATACCGGCTAACATCACTTGACGGTCATTTTCGACTTGTAGACGGTCTGCCACCATCATATTAATATCACGGAATAGCGTACGTAGCTCATGAGGGCCTGAGTTCTCAGGTAGTGGATTAGGTTGCTCGCCATGTCGAATAGCGTGCACCGTCTGTGATAATTGTCCTAGTGGTTTATTAGCGAGAAAGGCGGCTAAACTGGAACCAAGCAGAGAAAGTACAACGACGATAAGACTCCAATAAACCCATTCACTATTAATATCAGTGAAAAAAGGTTGGTCGCGGATAACTAACCAGTAATTCTGTCCTTCTTGGGTTTGAAGACTCACCCAAATACCCGTAACACCATTTACTTCGTTGGCGATAATTAAATCTGGGTCGTGTAGTAAGCTACTTCTAATTTTGTTTTCGACAAGATTCCAGAAATTCGTATCGGGGAGAGGCTTATAAGTATCACCAATTTCACGAGGATAGGCTTGTGTATCGCCGATAGTGGCAAGTTCTACTAAGAGTGCAGGATGTGTTTCTGGTGGAGCAAAGCGAAAGGCTCGCTGGGTAATATTATAAGCAGTGATAGCACGCTCAGCAATTTGTGTAGCACGAGGTTCTTGCTGAGCGAGCAAAAAGGCAAATACCCAAGCAGAAAGGCTAGTCAGTAATAATAGGAATAAGGTAAGAAAAGCCCTACCAAATACCCCTAGCCTGAGTTGATTAATCAACTTTTTGGGTAAAAAGCGTTTCACTTAAGTCGACACTTGATAAGAAAACTATTGATTAGCGTCTGCGTCAGGAACAAAAACATAACCCAAGCCCCATACGGTTTGGATATAGATAGGTTTTGCTGGATTAGGTTCGAGTAATTTACGCAAACGAGAAATTTGAACATCTAGACTACGGTCAAAAGCCTCATACTCACGACCACGCGCTAACTCCATCAACTTGTCACGCGACATCGGCTCACGAGGATTACGAGCGAAGACTTTTAGGACAGAGAATTCACCAGTTGTAATTGGAATAATTTCGCCTTTTTTAGTCAGTGTGCGAGTTGATAAGTTGAGTGTATAAGGACCAAAGTTAATGACTTCAGAGTCATGGCTAGGTGCCCCTGGATGTTCTTCGACTTGGCGACGACGTAGGACAGCATTTACGCGAGCTAATAACTCACGAGGGTTAAAAGGCTTAGTTAGATAGTCGTCAGCGCCCATTTCAAGACCGAGAATACGGTCAATATCCTCTGATTTTGCAGTCAGCATAATCACTGGTGTCATATCACCAGCCCCACGGATACGGCGACAGATTGATAGACCGTCTTCCCCCGGTAACATCAAGTCAAGAATATATAAGTCAAAATTCTCACGTTGAGTTGCTTTAGTCATCTCTTTGCCATCTTCGGCAATATGAACAGTAAATCCTTGTTCTGATAAATAACGGCGTAGTAAATCACGTAGACGCGGGTCGTCATCAATAACTAAGAGTTTACGTGGTAAAGCAGCACCTGTTGTTTGCATAGTAATAGGTATCCTTTATTTACTAAAACTGCAATGATTATAAGTATATGTAACAAATATCTATGTTATCAGAAAACAAACCAAATTTTTTATTGCAGAATGTAAAACATTAAAAAGAAGCAATTATCTATGCATTTTTGATGGATAGGGAGAGTTCTGGTGTATAGTCTTGTTACAATAGGCACAAAGATTAAAAATCGCCAGACGAGTTAAGGAATTATGGTCAATTTTATTGCTATTGAAAATGCTTCTAATGGTGCAAGCGTCGCACTTTTACAGGATAAGGGCGGAGAGTATACGATTAGCGCTAAAGTATCTCGAGAAGAGGGTAAAAATGCAGAACAGGTATTACCTATGCTAGATACCTTACTCGCAGAAGCAAAGTTGACCAAACAAGACCTTGATGGTGTTGTCTTTTCTCAAGGGCCGGGTGGTTTTACAGGATTACGTGTCGCTTGTGGTCTCGCCCAAGGTTTAGCATTGGGCTTACAAATCCCCGTAGTGCCAGTAAGTTCTCTTGAGGCAAGCGCAGTGCTTTCACAGCAGTCATCTATTCAACAAGGGTTTGTGGTGGTGGCTTTAGACGCACGTATGCAAGAAGTTTATCTAGCTGTTTATCCTATTAAGAATGCTCAATTAAAGCTGGAACCCGTATTAGCACCGATATTAATGCAGTCACAAGATGTCATGTCTTGGGTGCAAGAGCAGATTCCGCGTTGGTGTTTAAATGCTGGCTTGATACCGAGTGATATTCAATTATGCTTGGCGGGCAATGCGTTTACCACGTATCCAGAGGACTTTACCTTACCTAATTCACAGTGGGTACTAGGCAATACCGCTTGGGCGGATGCGGATACTTTGGTCAAAGTAGGTTATGAGAAGTTTAAGCGTCAGGGAGGCGCAGCGATTGATGAGTTAGCCCCGCTATATTTACGTGATAAAGTCGCTTTTACCACGGTAGAGCGTGAGTCTGGTCTAGGAGGTAATCCAAAAATTGCTTTACCTATCCTCACCGATAGTGAAAAGCGTCAGCAGGATTTTGCGAGTAAATTGTTAGCGCAGTCATTATGGATTCGACCATTGCGTAGTAGCGATTTGGCTGCTGTGATGGCAATTGAGGAAAAAGCCCATCAGACACCATGGACAGAAGGGATGTTTTTTGCGGCATTAATGCATACCAATTATCATAATTGGGCGTTGGTCGACCAACAAGGGCAGATTCTTGCTTATGCTGTGCAACTCGTTGAGCCAGATGTTGTTAATTTGATGACGATTGCGGTTGCGCCAGATAGACAAGGACAAGGACTAGGTGAGCTATTGCTGACGTGGTTAGAGTTATTTATTGAGAGTCGTCCTAGAGAACCTTATGTGCAACTTCTAGAGGTTCGTGTGTCAAATGAAAAGGCGCGTGGACTCTATACCAAATTGGGCTATCAACAAATTGGTGTGCGCAAAGCGTATTACGAATGTGAAAATGGTCGAGAAGATGCATTAGTATTGCAAAAAGACCTGCAGCTAACAAAGGCAGTATGATGGTTACCACACCAAAAATCCCTTTATCCGAAGTTCAAACCTTATGGCTAAAAGAGCTAGGCGTTGCTATGCTCTGGGGGCAAGCTTTAGCTCCCTATAGTCCTGAGCAAGACGAGGGTGCGAATTCGTCTTCAGCAGAAACTACGCCTGCAGAAGCAGTTATTTCGAATACAGCAACACCGAATAATGAAGCGGGGATTACGCTGATTAAGCGTAGTTCACCAGAAGGTAAAACTAAATCTGGGCGAGTCAGTCGCGAGCAAGAACAAGCGATTCAAGAGATTCATCAGAATTTCCAAAAGCAAGCCTCTGCTAACCGTCAGCGTCAGCTGAAATCACAGGCAATCCCGACGGTACAAGCACAAACATGGTCAGCATTAGAAAGTGAAATTCGTCATCAGTACTTACAATGGCAATGGGTGAGTGATGAAAAAGAAGTGCTAATCGGACAACCGGGCAAAGCCAACCCTGCATTATTGATTATTGAAGAAATGCCGGGAGCGGATGATTATGTTGAGGGTACGGTATTTTCAGGAGATACAGGGGTACTGCTTGCTAATATGTTAGCCCCTCTGGGTCTTCGTAAGGAAGATGTGGCGATGACGAGCTTATTAAAAGCACATATGCGTGAGGAAACATTGCCCGAGCAGTATGTACAGAGCTTGCCTTATTTGCAAGCACAAATTCAGATGTTAAAGCCTGCATGTATTTGGTTGCTAGGGGCGAGAGCGGCACAACCTTTCCTCAAACAAGAGGGAGGGAATATGGATATGTTACGTTCTCAAGAATGGTTTTATCCCTTAACTGAAACAGAGCGTATTCCTGTTGTGGTGAGTCATCACCCCAGTTTATTATTACTAAACCAAACACTTAAGGCAGATATTTGGGAAGACTTACAAAAGATAGCCTCATATTTACAGGCGTAAGTCTGTCGGTTGACTCTTAAGAAGTGATAAGGGCCTCCTATCATCAATAGGAAGCCCTTTATTTTTAAGTGATTATCAAAACTAGAAATGTTGTGCTTTGCCGTGGCTAGTATCGCCAATTTCCTCAAAGGCATGAGGATATTTTTTCTCATTAAATTTGCATAATAAAATTACAGCAAACATCAGAATAGCAACACTTAGACCGAAGATAATAATAATCGTATTGATATGTAAGTTTAAGTGGACGAGTAAACCGTATAGTGCCACCATAAAGAGAATATTTAATTGCTCATTAAAGTTTTGTACCGCAATAGAGTGACCTGCGGATAACAGCACATGACCACGGTGTTGTAAGAGCGCATTCATCGGTACGACGAAAAAGCCTGATAAACCACCGACAAGGATAAGTACCCCATACACAGCCCAAGTTTCTTTGACAAGAACCATGAGCATAACCCCGAAACCCATAATCACACCAACAGGTAGGACAGAGAGTGCTTTTTCGAGAGGAATACGACCGGCTAGAATAGCACCAATAATAGTACCAATCGCAGCAACACCCATTAGATAAGCTGAGGCAGAAACATCTAAACCGAGATGGTCAGTACCCCATTTAAGGACAACGAGTTGAATAACGGCACCGGCTCCCCAGAATAAAGTGGTCACCGCAAGTGAAATTTGACCGACTTTATCACGCCATAAAATCATCACATATTTAGAAAACACGCTAACCAGTTTGACAGGATTTTTAGCTTGTTTTGGATAGACAAAATTTGTCTTAGGAATTAATAGATTACAAATAGCGGCGGCTAGATAAATAAAGCCGATAATAATAATGGCAATCTCAGCAGGTGTTTCTTTGAAAGGTTGGAAAGCCTCAAATTGGAGGAACCAGTTAATCACATTTTGATTGATGAGAATACCACCGAGGACAAAACCAAAAATAATCGAGAGTACGGTTAAGCCTTCAATCCAGCTATTGCCTTTGACTAAATCTTTAGGAGGGAGAAGTTCGGTCACGATACCATACTTGGCAGGAGAGTAGGCAGCAGCACCAATCCCTACAAGACCATAGGCAATACAGATAATATAAGTCTGTAATTGAGGATTATCCTGAGCAAACATGCCCGAGATAAACATCAATAAACAGCCGGCAATCTTAATCGAGTTGGTGACAAACATAACCTTGCCTTTGGGGAAAGAGTCTGCGATAGCACCAACAAATGCCGCTAAAATCACATAAGAGGCGGCAAAAGCCCATTTTAATAACGAGTCTAACCAATTCGGTCCAGAGAGCTGATGAATTAAAGCAATAGCGGCAATGAACAACGCATTATCGGCAAGCGAAGAAAGAGCTTGCGCTGTCATAACTGTAAAGAAACCTTTTTTCAAAACATCCTCGTTATTAATATTATTTGATAAGCTAGGTTATTATATTGTGTTTAAGTCGTTTAGTGAAAGTTTCTAGCGGTTTTATAAATTCTTCTTCTATTTTTTAATGGTTTGCTGTGCGGTTAACTCAAATTAAATTATCTGGCTTTAAATCGTTTGTGGACTCAACGGTGATTCCCGTGCCTAGTCAATTGGTCGGTGTTGTTGGCCCCAACGGTTGTGGTAAGTCTAATATTATTGATGCGGTACGATGGGTATTGGGTGAAACCAAAGCTTCAGAGCTACGTGGTGAATCGATGCAAGACGTTATTTTTAACGGATCTGGCACGCGTAAGCCTGCAGGTCGCGCAGCGGTAGAACTCGTTTTTGATAATTCCGAAGGGCGTGCTGTTGGACAATGGAGCGTTTATTCTGAAATTGCAGTGCGACGCGTGTTAACGCGTGATGGCACGAGTAGCTATTTTATCAATAACCAACAAGTACGTCGTCGAGATGTCCATGACATTTTCTTGGGGACTGGTCTAGGTGCGAGAGGTTATGCGATTATTGGTCAGGGCATGATTAATCGGTTGATTGAAGCCAAGCCTGAAGAACTTCGTGTTTATCTTGAAGAGGCTGCAGGTGTATCGCGCTATAAAGAGCGTCGCCGTGAGACTGAAAATCGTCTATCGGATACACGAGAGAACTTATTGCGTGTCGAAGATATTCAAAGTGAATTAGAAAAACAATTAACGAAGTTAGAAAGTCAAGCGGAGGTGGCAACACGTTATCGTGGTTTACAAGCCGAGGGTGATAAAAAACAATTTGCATTATGGTTGAACCGTGAAGAAAACGCTTTACAAGAACAACAACGTAAGAATGCGGAAATTGAGGCTGCCCAGACTGAATTAGAGGGAGCGACAGCCGAGTTACGTGCAATTGAAAGTGAGGTGGAAACCCGTCGTCAAGCACATTATCAAGCGAGTGATTTAGTTCATAAAGCACAGACGAGCTATTACGAAGCTAATACACAAGTAAGTCGCTTAGAAGCAGAGATTCGCCATGTGGTTGATTCTCGTCAGCGTTTAGGGACACGTCGTGCCCAATTAAATGCCAAAATTGAAGAGTGGCAAGAACAGTTTAACCATTGTGAAGAACAAATTACCTTGGTTGAAGAAGAGTTGGCGATGGGTGTTGAGCGTCTTGAGGATGCCAAACTACGAGAAGAAGAGTTTCGTGCACAGCTGCCAGATTTAGAAGATCAGTTAAAACTGGCAGCACAAGAACGAGAGCAAATGCGTATTGCTTTATCGGCTATTGAGCAGAATTTAGCCTTAGTCGGTCAGCAACAGCAAGATGCAAATCGCCAATTACAAGCGCTAGAGTTGCGTAAAGAGCGTCTAGAAAAAGAAAAACGAGAGCTAGATGCCCCTGATACAGAGCGTCTCGAAGAGCTTAGTATGGAGCGAGAAATTGCTCAAGAAAATGTCGCTGTTGCTCAAGAGCGCTTATTAGAAATTGAAGAAAAATTACCTGCCGCCGAAGAGGTGCGTCGCCTAGCACAATCTCGTTCTCAAGAGGAATCTCAACATTTAAGCAAGTTAGAGGCACGTCTTAATGCTTTAGTTGCTTTACAAGAGGATGTGCAGTCTAAAGGGGCACTTGAGCCTTGGTTACAAAAACATGATTTAAATCGCTTTTCTCGCCTGTGGCAATCTATTCATGTAGAGGCAGGTTGGGAGACCGCTTTAGAGTCTGCCTTACGTGAGCGTATGACGGCATTACAAGTCCATCAATTGGATATGGTGGCAGGTTTTGCTTATGACGCCCCACCGGCACGGTTGGCTTTTTATAGTAAGCCAAGTGCAGCACCATTACCGATCGTACCAGCTGGCTTTACGGCATTGGTGAGTCTTGTTCGTGTTAATGACCCTGACTTAAAGTCTTTATTAGCACAATGGCTGGCAGATATTTATGTGGTAGATGACTTGTCTACTGCGGTGAAAATGCGTTCTCAGCTAAAAGATGGTGCACATTTTGTGGTGAAGCAAGGGCATATGGTAGATGCGTATGGTGTCTATTTCTATGCGGCGGATTCTGAACAAGCGGGTATGTTGGCACGTCAGCAAGAAATTGAGAACTTGCAAAAAGAAATTCGTGCAGCACAGCTTAAAGCCGACCAATCGGTGGATGAGGTAGTGCGTACAGAGCAGGCTTACCAACAAATTGCCACCACACTTGCCCCTGCTCGTCAACAAGTTTCTGATGCGACACGTCGAGCCCATGATATTCAATTAGCGTATACACAGATGCAAAGTCGTGTGGAGCAATCGAATACGTTAAGTAAACGCTTAAACGAAGATTTAGCGGATATTCAGGCACAGATGGAAGAATTAAATATCACCTTGGCTGAGTGTGAGGAAAAATTCGAACAACTCGATATGCGTCTGGGTGATGAGCAAACTCGTTATGCTGAAGCACAGATGGCTGGCGAGGATATTGATGGTCGTGCCGCGACTTTAAAAGAAAAAATTCGTGAGGCAGAGCGTCAAGTTCAAGATATCGGTTATGGTCAAAGAGGACTGCAGTCACGTATTGAAGAATTGCAGCGTAATCGTCAGCTTTCGAAAAGTCAGGCAGAACAAGCAAAGTTTGAATTGGAAAATCTTGAAGCCGAGCTCTTTGAGTTTGATGAAGAGGCGACACGTAGTGGATTAGAAGATGCTTTACAACTTCAAGCAGAAAAGAATGCCTTATTAAACGAAGCACGTATTCATCTTGATAATTTAGAAGCGAGTTTACGTGAGAGTGATGAGCGCCGCCTCAGTATCGAGCATTCATTAGAACCACGTCGTGCCAAGATTATGCAATTGCAATTAGATGCACAGGCAGCCCGTTTAGCTGTTGAACAATTCTCTGAACAATTGAATTTACAAGAGGTTGATCGGGACGCTTTACGTGCGGAGATGGCTGAGCTAGGTGAGAATTGGCATAAAGTCACGTGGCTACAAAGCGAAGTTCAACGTATTTCTCGTCAAATTGAAGCCTTGGGTCCGGTGAACTTAGCGGCGCTTGATGAGTTAAATGAGGCGAAAACACGTAAAGAATTCTTGGATAATCAGCACCGTGATTTAAGTGATGCGATTCATACCTTAGAAGAGGCGATTC
The DNA here is from genome assembly GCA_034093535.1 of Pelistega sp. Taxonomy (GTDB): domain Bacteria; phylum Pseudomonadota; class Gammaproteobacteria; order Burkholderiales; family Burkholderiaceae_B; genus Taylorella. The sequence goes on along the minus strand of JAXECN010000147.1, from coordinate 5,896 downwards.
GTAAGATTGACCGTGAGACAAGAGAACTCTTACAAGATACATTTAATCAGGTTAATGCCCACTTTGGTGAGATGTTCCCAAGATTATTTGGTGGTGGTGAAGCGAAGCTACGCATGACGGGTGATGAAATTCTTGATGCGGGTGTACAAGTGATGGCACAACCGCCGGGCAAACGAAATAGCACAATTCATCTATTATCCGGTGGTGAAAAGGCACTGACAGCGACGGCTTTGGTGTTTGCACTCTTTAAACTAAACCCTGCACCATTCTGCTTGTTGGACGAGGTGGACGCTCCATTAGATGATGCCAATACAGAACGTTATGCAAATTTAGTTTCGAGTATGAGCGACCAAACACAGTTTTTATTTATTTCTCATAATAAAATTGCAATGCAGATGGCAAAACAATTAGTTGGGGTCACCATGCAAGAGCAGGGTGTTTCTCGAATTGTGGCAGTGGATATTGATTCTGCTGTTAAACTAATGGGTGATGCGTAATAGGTATTTAGGAAGAATATGTCAAGTCTACAAATTAGTATCGTAATCTTTGGGGTATTAGCCGTGCTAGGTGTGGTTGCCTATAACTGGTGGCAAGAGAAAAAAGCACAGCAACGTATTAAGGAACAGTTTCCGACTTCAGAACACGATCCGCTATTAAATGGTCTACATGCAATTAACCCCGGCACAGAAGGGCAAGAACCTGCTTTTTCTATTGATGGTGATGTTGCTGCCTCCTTATCCCAAGAGCATGATGAAGAAGCGCCAGACGCCTTGTGTGAAGCAGTATTTGATATTCAATTTGTGATGCCTGTGTTAGGCTCACAATTGATTAGCCATCTTCAACCATTACGCATGACAGGACAAAAGGCGATTCGTTATTTTGCCGAAACATCAGATGGCTATCACCGTGCACGTATTCAACCCTCAGAAAGTTATAGTTCAGTACAGATGGCAGTCTTATTGGCTAACCGTAGTGGTCCTTTACGCGTAGAAGAGTGGGATCGTGCGGTTGTTTACGCCGATAATATTGCCCAAGCTTTTGACGGTACGATTGATTTACCTAACAAAGAAGCGATTCTTAATCGTGCGGTAGAGCTTGATGAGCTTTGTGGTAGCTTAGAGGCACAACTTGGTGTCAAGCTTATCTTAGAGGGAACGCAACCCGTTAAAGCGATTCTAACGATTGCTCAGCGTTTAGGTTACAGCGAATATGGTTTGGGACATGTCCGTTTACATGAAAATGGCAAACCTTTATTCTTGTTGTTATTGGGCGGTGAACTGAGTTCAGAGGTGCGTTCAGCAGGTGTTGATTATATCGAGTTGTTGATTGATGTGCCTAATAGCCAAGAGATTGAGCAGCCGTTTACACATCTGGTGCAATGTGCGACTGAGTTGGCAAAAGCCCTTAATGCTCAAGTTGTCGATGACCAAGGTCAACCATTAAAACCAGATAATCGTGTGATTCCGATGATTGATGACCAATTAGGACAAGTCTATCGTAATCTGGAAAGTGAAGGTTTTGTGGCTGGCTCTGAACGTGCAGCTCGCTTATTTAGTTAATTCATTTCACTATGCTTGAAGTTACTGCTCGTTTAGAGGCGCTGCGTGAGGAAATTCGCCGTCACGACTATGCCTATTATGTTAAAGATGAACCGCTTATTTCGGACAATGAATATGACGGTTTAATGCGAGAGTTACAGGCACTCGAAGAACAATACCCAGAGTTAGTGACAGCGGACTCGCCGACTCAACGAGTGGGCGGTGAGCCCTTAAGTGCCTTTGCTTCTATTCGTCATGCCCAAGCGATGTTATCGTTGGGCAATGTTTTTTCAGAACAGGAATTAATCGCTTTTGATAAGCGTGTCGCTGAGGGCTTGGTTGAAGCAGGTCTACTCATGCCGGGGCAGCCTGTTGAATATAGCTGTGAATTGAAGTTTGATGGCTTGGCGATGAGCTTACGTTATGAAAACGGTGTGCTTATCCATGCAGCAACACGTGGTGATGGTCAAGTCGGTGAGGATGTGACGGCGAATATCCGTACTATGCCTTCAGTACCTTTGCGCCTGAATGCGCCTTATCCTGCTGTGTTAGAGGTGCGAGGCGAAGTATTGATGAATCGTCAAGACTTTTTAGCATTAAACGAGCGTCAAGCAAAGCGTGGCGAAAAGACTTTTGTTAATCCTCGCAATGCTGCCGCCGGTAGTTTACGTCAATTAGACCCTAGATTAACCGCCCAACGACCCTTGCGCTTTTTTGCTTATGGTTGGGGTGAGGTGGTATTTGCCGATGGACAGATCATCGCTATTGGTGATACCCAAGCCACTCGACTTGATTATCTCGCACAAGCCGGTTTTGTGGTCGCTAAACAGCGTGATGTTGTACGTGGTGCGAGTGGTCTTTATCGATTTTTCCAACAAGTGGCTGAGTGGCGTGCAGACCTACCGTTTGATATTGACGGTGTCGTCTATAAGGTCAATAGTCTCATTCAGCAGCAAGCTCTGGGCTTTGTATCGCGTGCCCCACGTTTTGCAGTGGCACATAAATTCCCTGCTGAAGAAGCGCAAACAACAATTGTCGGTATTGATATTCAAGTCGGACGTACCGGAGCGCTGACACCTGTGGCACGTTTGAAACCTGTCTTTGTGGGTGGTGTGACGATTACCAATGCTACCTTGCATAATGAAGATGAAATTAAGCGTAAAGATGTCCATATTGGTGATACCGTCATTGTTCGTCGTGCCGGCGATGTAATTCCAGAGGTGGTGCGTGCCTTACCGGAGTTGCGTCCAGCGACAGCTCAAGTATTTACTATGCCGGACCAATGTCCAGTATGTCATTCGGCAGTCGAGCGTTTGCCGGATGAAGCCGTACTACGCTGTACAGGCGGTCTATTCTGTGAAGCACAACGTAAGCAAAGTATTATCCATTCAGTTAGTCGTAAAGCCTTAAATATTGATGGTTTAGGTGAAAAACTGGTTGAGCAACTTGTGGATGTTGGTTTTGTTCATTCGATTGCTGACTTATATAAGCTCACGGTTGAAAAATTAATTGGCTTAGACCGTATGGGGCGTAAATCAGCTGAGAATCTAGTGGCAGCGATTGATACGAGTAAAAATACCACGCTGCCCCGCTTAATTTACTCCCTAGGTATTCGTCATGTAGGGGAATCGACAGCGCGTGATTTAGCCGCTTATTTTGGTGATATCCATGCTCTCGAAAAAGCGACCATGGAGCAATTGCTAAGCGTGAATGATGTCGGTCCTGTCGTGGCACAATCGATTGTTCGCTTTTTTGCTGAACCGCATAACCAAGAGGTGATTGCCGCTTTATTGGCAGCAGGAGTAACCGTAGAGCAAGTGGCTATGCCTGCAGCGAGCAATACTGCTATTACGGGCAAGACATTTGTACTGACAGGTACACTACCCGTTTGGAAGCGTGATGAAGCAGCCGCTTATATTATGCAAGCGGGTGGTAAAGTCAGTGGTTCGGTGTCGAAGAAAACCGATTATGTTGTCGCCGGTGCAGATGCTGGGTCTAAATTGGAAAAAGCCACGACATTAGGTGTTAACGTGATTGATGAAGAGCAGTTACGTATCTTATTGGGTATGTCATAGCTCACAATACCGAGATAGGGGGCATTTATCGCATGACAAGTTTTATAACAGTGCGAATAAAGTCGCCCCGGCTTCCCAAGCGGTAGCTTCTTGTGTTGGCGTGAGTGTTTTGGGTGCACGAATAGCGACCTCACTATCGGCGTGGGTTAAGATAATTTGACTGGGGACTGCTTCATTTAATCGCCAACCTGTGCAGATGGTGAGAAGCTGACGCAATGCACCCTGACCATCAGTCCCTGCACTGATGAGTGCGCTGAATAGCCGACCTTCTATTTTTCCTAATAAATCATAGTAATAAGTATCTAAGCATTCTTTCATGGCACCACTGAGTGAGGCTAAATTTTCAGGTGCACAAAATAGATAGGCATCTGCTTGTAGGAATTCCTCAAGAGTAACCTCTGACGCAGCTCTTAACGAGATATGGTGCGGGAGATTTAATTGCTTTTTGATATCGTCAGCTCCTTTTGCAGCTAGTTTTGCTGTTTGTTCAGAGGTATGCGTACGAGAATGCCAGACAATTAAAAGAGTTTTCATGGCTTAATATCCTATTCAATACAGGATATAATGACACAATCAACGTCTCAAATAAACTCAGCATATGGAAAATAGCGAATTAAGCGTCAGCGAATTTGACCAAGCTTGGAAAACCGATGTTTTTGGAGATTTAAGCGATAGTGACCAACAGTTTTTACAACGTGTCTTGGTCTGGGTTGAGCCTTATTTGAAAGATAAATTGCTGTTTACGCAAGAGCCTGCTATTCATCATGTCAAAGGGACTTTACGCGTATTATCCTTGTTAGAGATGGACGCTACCACCATGGCAGCCGCATTGCTGTCCACGATTACCTTGACCATGGGTGAAGAGTCCACATTGGCGGATAGTCAGTTTAAGACCAAAGTGATGGATGAGTTTGGCGCAGAGCTATTTGAGTTGGTTGAGGGAGCGCAGGCGCTTATTCGTATCGGTACTGTTGCTTCTCAAGCGACCCAAGCCTCAGCTGAACAAGAAAAACTTCAACAAGAGATGCTGCGTAAGATGTTGCTGGCGATGGCAGCTGACTTACGTATTGTCTTAATTCGTTTAGCGGCTCGTCTACAGACCTTGCGATGGTATGCCGAGACAAAACTACCTTGCCCTCCAGAGTTGGCTTTACAGACAAGTAATATCTATGCCCCATTGGCAAATCGTTTGGGGATTTGGCAGATTAAATGGGAGATGGAAGACTTATCTTTACGTTTTCTCAAGCCAGATATCTATCGTGAAATTGCGATTAAGTTAGAGGCGACCCGTAAGCAGCGTGAAGAGTTAGTGAATAACTTCTTGGATACGTTACGTCAGTCTTTAGCCGAACAGCATATTCAAGCGGATACTGCAGGGCGCGCCAAACATATTTATAGTATCTATAACAAAATGCGTAATAAATCCCTCGCTTTTGAGGATTTATATGACTTGTTAGCGATTCGGATTATTGTCAATACCGAGCGTGATTGCTATACAGCTTTATCATTGGTGCATTCGCATTGGACACCGGTGATGGCAGAGTTTGATGACTATATCGCACGACCTAAGCCTAATGGTTATCGCTCTTTACATACCGTGGTAAAAGACGAAGCAGGGCATATTTTTGAAGTCCAAATTCGTACCAAGCAAATGCATCAGTTTGCAGAGTACGGTATGGCAGCCCATTGGCGTTATAAAGAAGCGGGTGCTAAGGGGGGCACGGTAAGTGCTTCCAGCTTGTATGACCGTCAGATTTCGTGGATGCGTCAATTGCTCTCTTGGCGTAAAGAGATGGGGATTGCTGAGCAAGCTGAGAAAAATCAAACAGTACCTCTTGAGGATATTGAGCGTAAGAAAAATGCCCTGAAAAAAGAAGAAGAAAAACTTATCCAAAGCAAACCCTCTCAAGGGAAACCTGACCGTATTTATGTGATGACCCCACAAGCACGTCTATTGGAGTTACCTGAGGGTAGTACACCAGTCGATTTTGCTTACTTATTGCATACGGATTTAGGTCATCGTTGTCGTGGTGCTAAAGTCGATGGACAGTTAGTTTCGCTGAATACTCCGCTTAAAACAGGGCAGACAGTTGAGATTATTGCTGCGAAGTCTGGAGGTCCTTCTCGTGATTGGTTGAATCCTCAACTAGGTTATTTACGTAGCCCAAGAGCTAAGGCAAAAGTGCGTCTATGGTTTAATGCGATTGAATTACAGATTCGTATTAATAATGGGCAAGAGCAAGTTGAAAAAGAATTACAACGCTTAGGTAAAACCTCGGTTAA
>JAXECN010000146.1:0-2809 GCA_034093535.1 Pelistega sp. | reverse complement strand
GCGTAACTCGTCCTCACCACCTTCACCGGTATTTGATTTACCACCAATACGGTTCATCGCTACCGCTAACACAGCGTGAGCTTCAGTAGAAATCGAACCTAAAGACATCGCCCCTGTGGCAAAACGTTTAACAATTTCTTTAGCAGGTTCAACTTGCTCTAATGGAATCGCTTTTGCTGGGTCAACCTTAAACTCAAATAAGCCACGTAAAGTCATATGACGTTTTGATTGATCATTAATCAATTGTGCATATTCTTTATAAGTGTTGTAGTTATTTGAACGAGTCGAGTGCTGCAACTTAGCAATCGAATCAGGTGTCCACATATGCTGTTCACCGCGAATACGGAAAGCATAATCACCACCCGCATCAAGATTATCTGCCAATACTGGATCCGTACTAAATGCGGCTTTATGCGCACGAATAGCCTCTTCAGCCACTTCAAAGATACCTAGACCTTCGATGTTGCTTGGTGTGCCGGTGAAATATTTCTGTACTAATGCTTTTTGTAGACCAACCGCTTCAAAGATTTGAGCGCCAGTGTATGACATATAGGTAGAGATACCCATTTTTGACATTACTTTATTCAGACCTTTACCAATCGCTTTGATAAAGTTATAAGCCGCTGCACCTTTGTCTTTGAGGTAATCCAAGTGATTGATAGTCTCAAATACGAGGTATGGGTGAATCGCTTCTGCACCATAACCCGCTAATAAAGCAAAGTGATGAACTTCGCGTGCTGAACCTGTCTCAACAACAAGACCCGTATTGGTACGTAAGCCAGAACGGATTAAGTGCTGATGAATCGCCGATGTTGCTAATAAAGCAGGGATAGCAACATGATCTGCGTCTACACGACGGTCAGTTAAGATAAGGATATTATTACCACTCTTCACCGCATCAACAGCACGGGCACATAAAGACGCCACGCTCGCTTCGATACCCTCAACACCCCAGCTGACTGGGTAAGTGATATCTAATTCAAAGCTGCGGAATTTATGGTCGGTATAACGCTCAATTTCGCGTAAACGACGCATACCTTCTACGTCAAGAATAGGTTGGCTCACCTCAATACGTTGTGGTGGGTTGACGTTATTAATGTCTAATAAGTTTGGTTTTGGACCAATAAATGACACTAAAGACATCACCAATTGTTCACGAATTGGGTCAATCGGAGGATTCGTCACTTGGGCAAACAATTGACGGAAATAGTTGTAGAAAGGCTTTGTCTTATTCGATAAAACAGCAACAGGCGCATCATTACCCATTGAGCCAATCGCTTCCTCACCATTCTGGAACATAGGGTCAAGAACCACTTTTAGGTCTTCTTGAGTCCAACCAAAAGCTTGTTGGCGATCGAGTAACGAAGCACTTGAGTTAAAGCTCGGCAATGGTTTGCTATCTGCTGGTGCTTCTAACTCTTCGAGTTTGACACGTAGACGCTTGAGCCATTGGCTATATGGACGGCTATTAGCTAGTTGGTTTTTAATCTCTTCATCACTGATGATACGACCTTGTTCTAAGTCGATTAATAACATCTTGCCGGGTTGTAAACGCCACTTTTTGACAATACGGCTTTCTGGTACAGTCAATGTACCCGCTTCAGACGCAAGAATCACCATATCATCGTCAGTCACAACATAACGTGCTGGACGTAAACCGTTACGGTCTAAAGTCGCACCAATTTGACGACCATCGGTAAAGGCAACCGCGGCAGGACCGTCCCATGGCTCTAGTTTAGCCGCATTGTATTCATAGAAGGCACGACGATTTTCATCCATATAAGTGTGTTGTTCCCACGCCTCAGGAATCATCATCATCATCGCATGAGCTAATGAATAGCCTGAGTTAACCATTAACTCTAAACAGTTATCAAAGGTTGCTGTATCTGATTGACCTTCGTAAACGATAGGGTAAAGTTTGGCTAAATCATCACCTAATACTGGCGACTCCATCATACCTTCACGAGCACGTAACCAGTTAAAGTTACCTTTTACCGTATTAATCTCACCGTTGTGTGCAATTAAACGATATGGGTGGGCTAGCGGCCATGCTGGGAATGTATTAGTTGAGAAACGTTGGTGAACCAATGCTAATGCGGATACTGCACGAGGGTCTTCTAAGTCCTTGTAGTATTGACCAACTTGATCTGCTAGTAATAAGCCTTTATAAACTACCGTGCGTACAGACGCTGACGGTACATAGTACTCTTTACTATGAGCCAAATTCATATTCTGAATAGCATGGCTAGCTGTCTTACGGATAACATAAAGTTTACGCTCTAACGCGTCTGGTACCATAACATCAGGACCACGACCAATAAACAGCTGACGAATCACTGGCTCAACCGCACGCACAGTTGGAGACATCTCCATCTCACGATTCACTGGGACATCACGCCAACCTAATAGAACCTGTCCCTCATCACGCACTGAACGCTCTAATTCGCGCTCACAGGCAAGACGAGATGCCATTTCTTTAGGCAAGAACACCATCACCACACCGTACTCACCCTCTGGTGGTAGAGTGACGCCTTGTTTTGCCATCTCTTCACGGTATAAGGCGTCTGGGATTTGGATAAGAATACCCGCACCGTCACCCATTAATTTATCGGCACCAACCGCACCACGGTGGTCAAGGTTTTCTAGAATTTTTAGACCTTGTTGGATGATAGTGTGGCTCTTTTTGCCTTTGATATTGGCAACAAAGCCGACACCACAGGCATCATGCTCCATCTCTTTGTTATACAGACCTTGGTTTTCTGGCTGTAATTGAACAACAGGCTGAGTAGTCGCACTGGTAGAACGATGA
>JAXECN010000145.1:0-2213 GCA_034093535.1 Pelistega sp. | reverse complement strand
GAGAAATATTTAATGACTTACCAAAACTGTCCACAATGCCAATCAGAGCTAACATATCATGACGGTATCCAACTGGTATGCCCAGAATGTGGTCATGAATGGCAAGAGGGGGAGACTTTTGCTGCTGAGGATGTTTTGGTGGTAAAAGACGCCAATGGTGCGGTTTTACAAGACGGTGATACGGTCGTGTTGATCAAAGACTTAAAAGTCAAAGGCAGTTCACTGGTGATTAAACAAGGGACTAAGGTTAAGGGTATCCGCTTGCAAGAAGGCGACCATAATATCGCCTGTAAAATTGACGGTAGCGGTATGGACTTAAAGTCAGAGTTTGTTAAAAAAGCTTCTTAAAAAAAGCCGCTTAACACGGCTTTTTAAAATAGGTTTTTAGAATAGCTCTGGGGCGATATCTTTGCGAGGTGGTGTTAAACCAAAGTGCGTCCATGCGTTTATCGTGGCAATACGTCCACGAGGTGTGCGTTGGATAAAGCCGTGTTGAATAAGGTACGGCTCAATGACTTCTTCGATGGTATCGCTTTCTTCACCAATGGCAGCTGCAAGATTATCTACGCCAACAGGTCCACCATCAAACTTATGAAGAATCGTCTCGAGGAGTTTGCGATCCATGAGGTCTAGACCATGTGGGTCGACTTCGAGCATACTGAGTGCTGCAGCGGCACAGGTATCAGAAATAATCCCGTTATTTTTGACTTCAGCATAATCGCGTACACGACGTAATAGACGATTAGCAATACGCGGAGTACCACGAGAGCGTCTGGCGATTTCAATCGCACCCTCAGGGGTAATTTGGCATTCTAATAGTCCTGCACTGCGAGTCACAATCTTCGCAAGGTGTTCGGTAGTATAAAATTCCAGACGAGAAATAATCCCAAAGCGATCACGCAAAGGATTAGTAAGCATACCTGCACGTGTTGTAGCGCCGACTAGGGTAAAGGGTTGTAAATCAATCTTAATACTGCGTGCAGCAGGACCCTCACCAATCATAATATCAATCTGAAAATCTTCTAGGGCAGGATAGAGAATTTCTTCGACCACAGGAGAAAGGCGGTGAATCTCATCGATAAATAGCACATCATTGGCTTGTAGATTCGTCAATAAAGCAGCTAAATCACCGGGTTTTTCTAATACGGGTCCTGAGGTTTGACGCATTTGTGAGCCCATTTCATTAGCGATGATGTGAGCTAATGTGGTCTTACCAAGACCCGGAGGACCAAAGAGCAGCACATGGTCTAGTGGCTCTTGACGCTTTTTTGCGGCTTCAATAAAAATATGTAATTGTTCACAGACTTTATCCTGACCGGTGTAGTCAGCGAGAAATTTAGGACGTAAGGCACGTTCTAAAGAGTCTTCACGAGCATTATTGGATTCGGGATTGATAATCCCGCGAGGAGCTTGTGATGATAAGTTATCTGGAACAATAGGCATAATAGCGTCACTCTGCAAAACAACTGGATTATTATACAGTATCTTGTTCTAGTAAAGTATAATGTTCTGCTTCTTTTGTTTATGATAGGACAAGAGGGTACTACGCATAAACTAAAGATTGTTGTTGACGATATTGGCGAGCTTTCATTCTTTGTTTGAAGCGTAGATGACGCCAAAAGCGAGTATGCCATGGTAGTAATACGACATTACAAATAGGCTCAATCACAGCAACGATACCACCGACTTCCCACGAACCTGTGAGGATATAGGTCAGTACAAAAGCCACGGACATATGTAAGAAGGTCTGACTGATTTTTTCGAGAAGAATTAGCATATCATTATCCTAGTAGGAAATTCACATTAGAAAATGATAATCATTCTCATTTAAGAGGTCAAGCTATTTATTTTTATTGTTTTGATAGAAAAAACAAATCAAAGTTTTATATTGATAATAAATATATAAAGTAAATATTAGAAAGTTAAAACGACTTAACTTTTTATGCTAGTTTAGTGTCTAAAAACAAAAAACCCGCCAATAAATGACGGGTCTTTGCGAGAAGAAGAAACAAATTATTTTAATTTAGTTTCTTTGTATTCTACGTGTTTACGAGCCACTGGGTCGTATTTTTTAATCAACATTTTTTCTGGCATGTTGCGTTTGTTTTTGGTCGTTGTGTAGAAGTGACCAGTACCAGCAGTTGATTCTAGTTTGATTTTTTCACGAATACCTTTTGCCATTTTAAGCTCCTAGGGAATAAGTAAATTTAAGC
>JAXECN010000144.1:0-3129 GCA_034093535.1 Pelistega sp. | reverse complement strand
TAGTTAGGGTACTGAAATAGTCAATGTCCTCCTCGTGCTGAAGAGGACATTGTTTTTGAGCGATAAAGCGTATTAATAAGCAAATCGTTCTTTGAGGGCAGATAAATGATATTGCTCGAGAATAGCCAGTTGACGTTCTCGGGCACTTTTTTTGAACCCACCTACCTTTTTCGCAATGATTAACTCATTTTTCATCGAGTGTTCCCAGCCGACTAATTCCGTCACGGTGACTTGATAACCCCGCGCTTCTAATTGGAGGCAACGGAGGACATTAGTAAGATGTGAGCCAAATTCTCGGGTATGAATCGGGTGACGCCAGAGTTCGGATAAGGGAGTTTTACCGAGGGTCTGTCCTTTTTCTTGACGAAGGATAGAGGCCACTTCGGCTTGGCAACAGGGTACGAGTACCATATAGCGAGCATTATGAGCTAAACCAAAACGAATGGCATCATCGGTTGCTGTATTGCAAGCATGCAGGGCAGTGACAATATCAATCTTCTCAGGAAGCTCTTGCGTTTGAATGGATTCTTCCACCGACATCGCTTTAAAAGACATCCCTTTGCTAAAACCAAGTCGGTGAGCAAGGTCTTGAGATTTTTTGACTAAATCTGCACGTGTTTCAATCCCATATACATGGGCTTGATCAAATTGTTTCAAATATAAATCATAGAGGATAAAGCCGAGATAAGATTTTCCCGCACCATGGTCGACTAGATTTAGACTGCCCTTATGTTCAATAATATCGGCCATTAAAGGCTCGATAAATTGATAGAGATGATAGACTTGTTTGAGTTTGCGCCGTGTGTCTTGATTGAGCTTACCATCACGTGTGAGAATATGTAGCTCTTTCAGGAGTTCGATGCTCTGCTCAGGCTTAATCTCAGGGATAAGCGAGTGCGCATCAGTTGTTTTATTGTTTCGAGCTTGTTTAGTATCACGCATGGTTTAGACTGTCATTGAGAAAATTCGTGTTTGAGGTTGTTTTCTGAGCATTCTGAGGTCAAACGACATACAGATATTACGCGCAAATAAACGACCACTATCGGTGATTTTTAACGCATGCTCACTCATCTCAATAAGCCCATCATTTTCCATTTCTTTGAGACGTGCTAAGACCTCAGGAAGCTCTTTAAATTGCTGTTCAGGCCTATCCCAGCGAGTTTCTAGTAAACACATGAGATTGAGGATATGACGACGAATAATGAGGTCTTCGGTATTGAGTAAATGTCCACGGAAAATAGGTAGTTCATCTTTTTCTAGGCGCGCATAGTATTGCTCTAGCTCTTTTTCATTTTGGGCAAAACCGTACCATGAATCTCCGATAGCCGACATGCCCAAACCGACCATTAGTTGTGTTGATGATGAGGTATAGCCCATAAAGTTGCGGTGAATTTTTTTATTGAGCATGGATTTATATAAATCATCGCTAGGGAGAGAAAAATGGTCCATGCCAATTTCAACATAGCCAAGCTCTTCTAGTAATACTTTGCCGTTTTCGTATAAGGCGCGTTTTTCTTCACCAGAGGGTAAATCGTTTTCATCAAAGCCACGTTGTCCTACGCCTTTAATCCAAGGCACATGAGCATATGAGTAGAAGGCTAGACGGTCAGGTTTCTGAGCAATTGTACGACGAATGGTGCTTTCCATGGATTTCCATGATTGGAAAGGCAAACCAAAAACTAAATCATGACTGATACTGGTATAGCCAATCTCGCGTGCGGCTTGTGTGACACTCTGTACATTTTCATAAGGCTGGATACGATGAATGGCTTTTTGTACAACGGGGTCATAGTCCTGCACACCAAAGCTGACACGACGAAAACCTAAATCGTAGAGCATTTGTAAGTGGGTACGACGTGTATTATTGGGATGTCCTTCAAAGCTTAATTCGGGATTTTCGGCTAATTCACTACTCTCAAAAATCGTCGTCAGTAGACGCTTGAGATTATCTTCGCTAAAGAAAGTCGGTGTACCGCCACCTAAATGAATCTCTTTGATTTTAGGTTGACGACCAAAGAGTTTAAGGTACATTCCCCACTCTTTAATCAATGCGTCAATATAAGGCTCTTCGACAGAATGCTTTTTAGTAATACGCTTATGACAGGCACAGAAAGTACAGAGGCTTTCACAAAAGGGGAGATGAATGTAAAGGCTAATCCCTTCGCTATCGTTAGATTCTTCAAAACTACGCTTAAGTGTTTCAATATAGCCTGTTGTGGAAAAGCTGGTTTCGTCCCAATAGGGAACGGTAGGATAGCTTGTGTAACGAGGACCGGGGATATTGTATTTGTGAATGAGCGTGGTATTCATTGTGACCGTCTTTTCAAACAAGTGTAATGTTTTATTTTAACAGAATGAAAGACACTCCCACTAAAAACCCTTTAGTGAGAGTGTTGTGATGGTTGCCAGGCATAGTGAGCATACTCTTGTGAGAGCATGTAAGCAGTATAAGGGTGCGTCAGTGATCAACTGCTCTTTGTTGCTCGCTTGCTTGCTGTCTTAGTTGCTTTTTTGGCCACCGTTTTCGTGGTGGCTTTTTTGGCAGTTGTTGCTTTGGTCGCCGATGTCGTTGCTGTTTTGGTAGCTTTCTTTGTCGCCGCTTTTGTGGCTGTGCCTCGTTCTTCAAATTCAAAACCAATCTTGCCTTTTTTATCCATGGCTAAAAAGGCTTTAAATTTGCGATTGGTGCGATTAGACACAAACCCTTCTAATAAATCGGTTTTGCCCGTTTCAAGCAGTTTACTCATCTGCTCTTGGGAGATTTCTTGTTGCAAGATAACTTTGCCTGATTTGAAGTCGCAAGGCTTATCTTTGTTGGTAGATTGGTCGCAGACATAGCTCATGCCAATATCATAAATATGACCTGAGGCGCATTTAGGACATTTTCCAAGCGCAGTGAGGCTACTGAAATCAATCTCTTCTTGCTCGGTTTCATCATTTTGTCCGAAGTCAAATTCAAGTTTGTTTTCTTCTGTTAATCGCAAAATAGCCGAGAAAGGACGCCCTAGCTTACTAATAAAGCCCGACAAGGGACCGATACTACGGTGGGTAAGTAATTCTTCTGCTTCTTCGGTTTCCAGATTACGCCCACCTGGATTTTTAGTAATGGAGAAATCACAGTCAGTACAA
>JAXECN010000143.1:0-8098 GCA_034093535.1 Pelistega sp. | reverse complement strand
TTTGTTTGTAGAGGTTAAGTAATCCGTTCATTATTTTTTACCCTCCAATTCCATATCTAATGCCAACGAGCGAATCTCTTTGACTAATACATTAAATGATTCTGGCATACCTGCATCAATCATATGATCGCCTTCTACGATGTTCTCGTAGACTTTTGTACGACCTGTAATATCGTCAGATTTCACCGTTAACATCTCTTGTAGCGTGTAAGACGCACCATATGCTTCAAGTGCCCACACCTCCATCTCACCAAAACGTTGACCACCGAACTGTGCTTTACCGCCGAGTGGTTGTTGTGTAACTAATGAGTATGGACCTGTAGAACGAGCATGCATCTTATCATCTACTAAGTGATGAAGTTTGAGGTAATGCATATAACCAATCGTCACTGGACGCTCAAATGGCTCCCCTGTACGACCATCGATTAAGTAAGCTTGTGTACGAGAGTCTGTTAGGTTCAAGCGCTCTTTAACGTCTTGTGGGTAAGCAATCTCTAACATCTGTGTAATTTCTTCCTCTGTCGCACCGTCAAATACTGGTGTTGCTAATGGAAGACCTTTCTTCAGATTATGAGCCATCGCTAAGATTTGCTCGTCTGTTAGTTTGTCTAAAGACTCTTTCTTACCTGTTGAGTTATACACCGTGTCTAAGAACTTGCGTACTTCAGCGATTTGAACATTACGCTCATCCGCTAACATATCCGCAATACGTTGACCGACACCTTTTGCTGCCCAACCTAAGTGAACCTCTAATACCTGACCCACGTTCATACGTGATGGTACGCCTAATGGGTTCAGTACGATGTCTGCTGGTGTACCGTCAGCCATATGTGGCATATCTTCAACTGGGAGAATACGAGAAACCACACCTTTGTTACCGTGACGACCCGCCATCTTATCACCAGGCTGTAAGCGACGCTTAACCGCGATAAAGACTTTAACCATCTTACGAACGCCAGGTGGTAATTCATCACCTTGAGTTAACTTCTTACGCTTCTCTTCGAAGTTTAAGTCAAACTCATGACGTTTTTGCTCGATAGATTCTTTGGCTTGCTCAAGAACAACTGCCACGTCTTCATCAGCTAGACGAATATCAAACCAGTGCCATGGAGTTACTTTTTCTAAGTAGTCTGCAGTAATCACAGTACCCTTAGCTAATTGGTTTGGACCACCATTAGCTTTTTTACCAATTAACACTTTGCGTAGACGGTCAAACATGTCCGCTTCTACAATGGTTAATTGTGAGTTTAGGTCTTGACGATAACGACGTAACTCATTATCGATAATAGATTGAGCACGTTTATCACGGTCAACGCCTTTACCTGTCAATACTTGTACGTCAATAACTGTACCTACCATACCCGACGGTACGCGTAGAGAAGTATCTTTTACGTCAGAAGCTTTTTCACCGAAAATCGCACGTAATAGTTTTTCTTCTGGTGTTAATTGTGTCTCACCTTTTGGCGTCACTTTACCCACTAATACGTCATCAGCACGTACTTCTGCACCGATGTACACGATACCTGACTCGTCTAGACGATTTAATTGTGCTTCTGGTAAGTTAGAGATATCTCGAGTAATTTCCTCGTCACCTAACTTAGTCTCACGCGCCATAACAGTCAATTCTTCAATATGAATTGAAGTGTAACGGTCATCCGCTACCACTTTTTCAGAAATCAGAATCGAGTCCTCGAAGTTATAACCGTTCCAAGGCATAAAGGCGATTAACATATTTTGACCTAATGCTAACTCACCTAAGTCAGTTGAAGCACCGTCAGCTAATACGTCACCACGAGCAACGTGGTCACCGATATTAACGATTGGACGTTGGTTAATATTCGTGTTCTGGTTAGAACGTGTGTATTTAGTTAAGTTATAGATATCTACACCCACACCACCCGATGTATTTTCGTTATCGTTTACACGGATAACAACACGATCCGCATCAACATAATCAACGATACCGCCACGAGTAGCCTGAACTGCAGTACCAGAGTCAACTGCTACTGTACGCTCAATACCTGTACCCACTAATGGTTTTTCAGGACGTAAGCAAGGAACCGCTTGACGTTGCATGTTGGCACCCATCAATGCACGGTTCGCGTCGTCATGCTCAAGGAAAGGAATTAATGAAGCCGCAACTGACACGATTTGTGACGGCGCAACGTCCATGTATTGCACTTTCTCTGGTGACATTAACATCGTCTCACCAGCTTCACGACACGCAATTAAGTCATCCACAAAATGACCTTCTTCGTCTAACTGCGCATTCGCCTGAGCAATCACATATTTGTTTTCTTCAATAGCTGATAAGTACTCGATGATTTGAGTTACTTTGCCATCAACCACTTTACGATATGGTGTTTCTAAGAAACCATATTCGTTTAAGCGTGCAAATAACGCCATTGAGTTAATCAAACCAATGTTTGGACCCTCTGGTGTCTCAATTGGACACACACGACCATAGTGCGTTGGATGTACGTCACGCACCTCGAAGCCTGCGCGCTCACGCGTTAAACCACCTTGACCTAATGCTGATACACGACGTTTGTGTGTAATTTCAGACAATGGGTTTGTTTGGTCCATGAACTGCGATAATTGGTTAGAACCGAAGAACTCTTTAATTGCCGCAGAAATTGGTTTAGAGTTGATTAAATCATTTGGTAAAAGATTCTCTGACTCAGCTTGACCTAAGCGATCTTTTACAGCACGCTCAACACGTACTAAACCTGCTCGGAATTGGTTCTCAGCAAGCTCACCAACACAACGAACACGACGGTTACCTAAGTGGTCAATATCGTCAATCTCACCACGACCATTACGTAATTCAACTAATACTTTAATCGTATCAAGAATATCTTCGTCTGTTAGCGTTAATGGACCTTCTGTATCAGCACCACGACCTAAACGGCTATTCACTTTCATACGACCTACGGCTGAAAGGTCATAAGACTCTTCGCTGTAGAATAAGCGTTGGAATAATGCCTCAACTGCTTCTTCGGTAGGAGGCTCACCAGGACGCATCATACGATAAATAGCAACACGCGCAGCCATTTGATCTGGCGTATCATCTGTCGCTAATGTCGCAGAGATATAAGCACCATGTTCTAATTCATTGGTATAAATCGACTCAAACTGCTTAATACCTGCTGTACGTAATGTCGCTAATAAAGCTTCTGTAATTTCAGCGTTTGCATGAGCTAACACTTCACCTGTCTCAGGATCGGTAATTGTCTTAGCAATCACACGACCTAATAAGAAGTCATCAGGTACAGAGATTTTGTCTAATTTTGCATTAGCGATATCACGTAAGTGTTTTGCAGTAATACGCTTATCTTTTTCAACAAGAACAGCACCTTTCTTATCGGTGATATCAAAGCGAGCTACCTCACCTTTCCAACGAGCAGGAACAAATGCTAATACCGCACCGTCATCACGTAGGTCAAAGGTATCATTTTCAAAGAAAGTCGCGAGGATTTGGTCGTTATTTAAACCAATCGCCTTTAATAGCGTAGTCACTGGCATCTTACGACGACGGTCAATACGGAAGTATAAGTAATCTTTCGGATCAAACTCAAAGTCTAACCAAGAACCACGATAAGGAATGACACGAGCAGAGAACAATAACTTGCTAGAGCTATGGTTCTTACCACGGTCATGTTCAAAGAACACACCTGGCGAACGGTGTAATTGCGATACGATAACACGCTCAGTACCATTAATAATGAAAGAGCCAGTGTCCGTCATCAAAGGCATATCGCCCATATAGACTTCTTCTTCTTTCACTTCTTTTACAGTAGGCTTACTTGCTTCGCGATCGAGCAATTCTAAGCGCACTTTAGCATAAAGTGAAGAATGATAAGTTAAACCACGTAATTGACACTCTTTAACGTCAAATACTGGATCGCGTAACGTATAGCCAACAAACTCTAAGCGAGCGTTACCATTCGCACTAACGATTGGGAAAATTGAATTGAAAGCAGCTTGCAAACCTTCGTTTTTACGTTTTTGCGCACTTGTATCTTGCTGCAAAAATGTACGATAAGAATGTAGCTGTGTCTCTAACAGGTATGGAACATCCTGAACTTCTTCGCGTTTAGCAAAGCTTTTACGGATACGTTTTATTTCTGTATACGAGTAAGGCATGAGCACTCCGACTCGAGATGGTTGTAGGAATTATGGCCGGTCCATAATTCTAGGGATTTACGACTTCAGAAAAAACCACTTTCTGGACCCTTAAGGTAAGGGATTTGAGGAAGATTGAAATGTTTTTTTCGAAAGACGCAAAAACCCGAAGAGGGCCAAAAGCTCTCTCCGGGGGTGATTCTAAAGAAAGAATTATTTTAATTCTACTTTAGCACCAGCTTCTTCTAGTTTCTTCTTAGCTTCTTCAGCTTCAGCTTTAGCTAGACCTTCTTTTAATGGTTTTGGAGCACCATCAACTAAATCTTTAGCTTCTTTTAAGCCTAAACCAGTGATTTCGCGTACTACTTTAATTACGTTCACTTTTGAAGAACCAGCGTCAGCTAGAACTAGAGTGAATTCAGTTTGTTCTGCACCACCAGCAGCACCGCCAGCAGCAGGACCTGCAGCAACTGCAACAGCAGCAGCAGATACACCAAATTTCTCTTCAAATGCTTTAACTAATTCGTTTAGTTCCATTACAGTTAATGAACCAACTGCTTCTAAAATGTCTTCTTTAGTAATAGCCATGCTATTAAACTCCTAAATATTGATAATCTAAATTCTTAAATTGAATAAAATCGTAAATTAAGCAGCTTCTTCGCTTGCTTTTTTCTCTGCCAAAGCAGCCAAACCACGAGCCATGCCAGACAATGGAGCTTGCATAACGAATAGTAGTTTTGACAATAGTTCTTCACGGCTAGGAATAGACGCTAACTCTGTAACTTGAGCAGCGTTTAATAATTCACCATTGTAAGAACCAGCTTTCAAGACGATTTTATCTTCTTGTTTCGCGAATTGGTGTAACACCTTTGCAGCGGCAACAGCATCTTCAGACGCTGCATACACTAGAGGACCAACCATTTGATCCGCTAAGTTTGCAAAAGGAGTACCTTCTACTGCACGACGAGCTAATGTGTTCTTAAGAACGCGTAAGTAAACGCCTTCTTTACGAGCATTAACACGTAATTCAGTCATACTGGCAACACTAATACCGCGGTATTCAGCTACAACCATAGTTTGAGCGTTAGCAATAGCAGCACTAACCTCTTCTACAGCAGCTTTCTTGGCTTCAATATTGAGACTCAAGGTCTACCTCCGACTGTTAATAAAAGAAATACAGGATTGTATTTCCACCAGCGCGGCAACCTAAAAAGACATTTGGCAAGTAAACTTGCTTATATTCTTTCAGGACTACCGTCTGCGTAGGGCCAAAATGGATTAAGTTCAGAACCCCTACGGTCTTGGACATCTACTTAATTAATTTTAAGTAGTCCATTATTTAGGTGGTATAACGAATTATACCACCTAAAGAATTAGTTTGTTGCTACAGAAGCTGTATCAACTTTAGCACCACCACCCATTGTAGATGATACGGCTAATTTACGTAAATACACGCCTTTTGCTGCAGCTGGACGAGCTTTATTTAACGCGTCAACTAAAGCTAATAAGTTTTGCTGTAATTGTTCTACGCCAAAAGATGCACGACCGATAGTTGCATGGATGATACCAGCTTTGTCAGTACGGTATTGAACTTGACCTGCTTTTGCATTTTTAACTGCAGTAGCAACGTCAGGAGTTACTGTACCAACTTTTGGGTTAGGCATTAAGCCACGAGGACCTAATACTGTACCTAAAGTACCAACAACACGCATTGTGTCTGGAGAAGCGATAACGATATCAAAATCGATGTTACCTGCTTTAACTTGATCAGCTAAATCCTCCATACCTACGATATCTGCACCTGCTGCTTTAGCTTGTTCAGCTTTTTCGCCTTGAGCAAATACCGCTACACGTACTGATTTACCAGTACCTGCTGGTAGAACAACTGAACCACGTACTAATTGGTCAGATTTCTTAGGATCGATACCTAGTTGAACAGCTACGTCGATAGACTCGTCAAATTTAGCTGTCGCTGTTTCTTTTACTAAAGCTAATGCTTCAGCAACTGGGTATAATTTAGTGCGATCAATTTTCGCTGCAATAGCTGCAGCACGTTTAGATAATTTCGCCATGATTATACGCCCTCAACAGTAACACCCATACTACGCGCACTACCAGCGATAGTACGAACTGCTGCGTCTAAGTCAGCTGCAGTTAAGTCTGGAGATTTAGTTTTTGCAATTTCTTCTGCTTGTGCACGAGTTAATTTACCTACTTTGTCTAAGTGAGGACGTGCAGAACCAGATTGAATACCAGCAGCTTTCTTGATAAGAATACTTGCTGGAGGCGTTTTCATCACGAATGTGAATGATTTATCTGCATAAGCAGTGATAACTACAGGAATTGGTAAACCTGGTTCCATGCCTTGTGTTTTAGCATTGAACGCTTTACAGAATTCCATGATGTTTAGACCACGTTGACCTAATGCTGGACCAATCGGTGGTGATGGGTTTGCTTTACCAGCTGGAACTTGCAGCTTGATGAAGCCGACGATTTTCTTCGCCATGTTTATGCTCCTTACGGGTTATACGCCTAGTGGCTCCCCGGGGTTAAAAAAATCAAGTTAAAAATTAAACAGTCTTTTCAACTTGGCTAAAATCTAATTCTACTGGTGTGCTACGACCGAAAATCATTACGTTAACACGAACTTTATTCTTTTCGTAATTGACTTCTTCAACAACACCATTAAAGTCGGCGAAAGGACCCTCTTTAATGCGGAGAGACTCACCTACTTCAAATAGCACTTTTGGACGTGGTTTCTCGCCACCTTCCTCAATCTGAGATAACAGACGCTCTACTTCATGCTTAGGAATTGGTGTTGGACGAGAGTTCGAACCACCACCTAAGAAACCTGTTACACGAGGCGTGCTCTTCACGAGATGCCATGCTTCGTCTGAGAACTCCATCTCAACCAGTACATAACCTGGGAAAATTCGACGTTCGCTAACGGCACGAGTGCCTCCACGGCTCTCTACGACCTCTTCTGTTGGCACAAGAATACGACCAAAAGAATTTTGTAAACCTTGTTGTTCAATGCGCTCTAATAAAGAACTATGAACTTTTTTCTCCATACCAGAGAAAACGTGTACTACATACCAACGCATACTCATAAGTTGTCCTTAGTTCCAACCTAGAACGACGCCATACACGATCCAAGTGATGAGCTTATCAATCACCCAAAGTAAAATAGCCATGACCGATACAAAAGCAAATACGATGCCGGTCATTTGAATGGTTTCTTTGCGTGTTGGCCATACAACGCGTTTCATCTCATTGTACGAACCTGTCGCAAAACCAAATGCACGCTTACCTGTCTCGCTCATCGCAAATAAAGCAACAGCTAGAACAAGTCCAGCAAGGAACATTCCTAAACGAGCGTAGATATTGAAATCAGTGAAGAATGAATAAGCAAAAATTCCAGCAACTAAAACGATAATTGCTAGAACTACTTTAACTTTATCACCTGAATTTGAAACGGTTTCGACTTGGCTACTGTTTGACATATTCTTTTCTGCGGTAAAGACCGCTTTTTATGTGGCAGGGGCAGTAGGAATCGAACCTACAACCTTCGGTTTTGGAGACCGACGCTCTGCCAATTGAGCTATACCCCTATCGTGGACGCTTGTTTTTCAAGCGTCCGAGTAGTCTACACGACTACTCGATTTTTTACAACAATAATTTAAACTTTTTTAAATTATTTTGTGATTTTTGATACAACGCCAGCACCTACTGTACGACCGCCTTCACGAATCGCAAAGCGTAGACCTTCTTCCATCGCGATTGGCGCAATCAATTCAACTTCCATCGCTACGTTATCGCCTGGTAAGACCATCTCTTTGTCCGCTGGTAATGTGATTGTACCTGTTACGTCCGTTGTACGGAAGTAGAACTGTGGACGGTAACCTTGGAAGAATGGTGTGTGACGACCACCCTCTTCTTTCGAAAGGATATACACCTCTGCTGAGAAGTTTGT
>JAXECN010000142.1:0-33274 GCA_034093535.1 Pelistega sp. | reverse complement strand
CCATTGGCAGCGCTTTTATCTCGTGAAGAGGTATCTGTCTTTGATTATGGTGATCAGGGAGGGACTTATAACGGTAATCCATTGATGACAGCCGTGGGTGTTGCGGTATTTGATACCTTGATGGCACCGGGCTTTATGGATTCGGTTAAAGCACGTGCAGAGCAGTTATCAGCGGGTTTGCTCAAACTATCTGATAAATATGGCATGAAAGGTGAGCGTGGTTTAGGTCTTTTACGTGCTTTATTGTTAGATGGTGATTATGGTAATGAGCTCGTTTTAGCGGCTCGTGAGGCGTTACCAGAGGGCTTGTTGCTCAATGCACCACGTCCAAATTTACTGCGTTTTATGCCTGCTTTAAATATTACGAGCGAAGAGATAGAGTTAATGTTGACTCGTCTTGACGATTTAATCGCAAAAGTTCGTCCATAAGGTTCAATGATGGAAATGAAGCAACAGAATCGTCCTCGTTTTGATACTAATGGATGGAGAAGGCTCGCTGACGGGCGAATCCAACATAGTAGTGGAATTGAGTTTATGCGTGTGCCTGACGGTGATGTGCAGATACTTAAAGACTCTTTGCCGGTCTTTATCCAGAATCTTAAGCAAGAGGGGGTAGAGTTGGAGATGGCAGAGAAACTGCTCTTAAAGCTAAGTGTCCAAGTTAAGGAACATTTTTTCGGCTTACATTAATAAAAAAATGCCATACATTCTGGGTAAGATGGTATGGCATATGTTTTGCAGATAAACCTCTCATAAAGTTTTATGAGAGGTTTATTGCTTTTAGACTTCTAGCGAAGTTTGACTATCGTCCGCCTTGGCTTTTTTGGTACCTTTCTTTGCTACTGTTTTGCTAGCGGTCTTTTTTGCAGTTTTAGCGGCCTTTTTAGGCGCATCTTTCGTTTCTGCTGCGGGTGTTTGAGCCGTTGCTGTTTCCGCAGCAACAACAGAACCATCTTGTTTTACGACCGGCAGATTGAGTGCTTTAACACGTTTGAGTAATTCAATACCCAGTGGAGTTGCATCGCCGGTGAATAGCTTATGTAGACCATTATTTTCGATGATATGGCGACGTAAGCTAATACGCTCTTCGTGGTTCTCAGCTAGGCGAATAGCGCGCTCGACATATTCGTCGGCTGTGTTTGCAATTAACCATTCAGGTAAGCCTAGGCGCTTGAATAAACCCTCATCGATATGTTCGTGTACTTCAGGACCTGTTTTACAAATACCGATTAAGCCTAAAGTAACCATATCAATAATGCCATTGGTATTACCGAATGGGAATGGATTAATCATCATATCGCATTGATAGAGGCGACGTAGGTATTGGTCATAAGGTAAGTGTTGATATACGGTCGCATCCTCACCGAGGTAAGACTTAATAAAACGCTTAACATATGGATGAGTAACACCGATAGACTGTCCTAGGGCAAAATGGAAGTGCACTTTTACTTTAGCGCGATTGCGAATCACTTTACATGCTTCTAGGAAGTAAGGGTTTAACTTCATCGTCGTCGAGGCTACACCGATATGAACCACTTCTGGTTTTTCAATCAGACGATATTCCACTTTATTAGGTGCCAAGGCTGACGGTTTGTATGGTAGAGCGTCTTTTGGTAAGCGAATAAGTTCTTCGCTGAAGCAGTCTTCTGAACCTACATAATCATCTTCAACAATAACATGTTCGATAAAGTCAGAGTGAGTGGTCGCAGGGTGACCTAATGCAATCGCTTGAATCGGTGCTAAGCGTGTGTTACTCGCAAAAATCGTTTCGAGGAACATACCAATACTTGGCATATAAAGAACAGCGGCTTTATGTTGTTCACAAATATTACGAACAAAAGCAAGCTGCTCCATCACATTATTGGCTTTAAGTAAGTGGAACTCATGGAAGACATCACGACCAGCTTGGTCGACTGCTTCTTGTCCAATACCGATGATGTGGAATTTATCGCGAGCAGCCTCGATAGAGGTTGAGTGGGTGCGATAGATAGAGTGAGCGGCATGGAAATGTTCGAGTAGAACAACCATCACAGGTTTGCCGTTGGTTTCGCCAATCACACTGACATCACGGTCTTGCCAACCTTGTTTAAGCACGTGCTTACGAATGATACCGTTGAGTGATTTTTTAACCAGGTGTTTATTGGCATCAATATCATAGCTGCAGTGCATATACACATCATGGCTAATCGCTGATGGTAGCGCAGTTAAGTCATCTAATTGAGCGAGTTTCTCTGGGAACCATTTGAGAATATTGTGACGCTTGCCAAATGCCACAGGTGTACCAATAAAGCGTGGTGATTGTAGGGCAAAGCAAAGTGCGGCACATAAATAATTCGAGCCATTCCAAATCGCGTCAAGATTGATGTTGACTGTCGACTCAGGTAAATACATGATGCAGAATTTAATCCATGTATTGAGGTCATTTGGGATATGTAATTGACCGTCTTCTGTTTGGGTCAGATATTGATTGAGAATATGGTCAGCATTGACATAAGGAGAAGTCGCAAAAATCAGTGCAAGCCAACGTTGACGGATAAGTACATCAATCCCTTGTGCATAAGTAAGCGTGAGGTCTGGACGCGAAAAGAGTTCAGTGATGAGATTAGCCGCTTTTGTACAAAAGTAAATAGTTTGTTCTTCTGATAACTCAGGAACATTCAACTGACTAGGCATGGTGAACTCAATGCCTTGGATAGCACCAAAAGTCTGGTCTAATGTGGTGAGTACTTTAATAAATTGGTTAAAAGCCTCTGTGATATTGTTTGTTTTTAGGGCTTGTTCAAAGCCATTTAAGCTAGCCGAAGATGGACTTGTCATTATGTTCTCTGTTTAAAATTTATGATAAGTGTATATGTTGTTATCATACCTTTTCATTCCCTAAGATACCAGTAAAGAAAAGTTAATGATTTTTATAGACTTTTGTGTGGAGATAAGAATTATCCCTCCCTGTGAGTGAGCAACTCCTAAGGAGGGATAATAGTGATGTGGAGAGGAAGGTTTACTCAGCTAATTTAATAAGCTCAGCCCCTTCAGTGACTTGATCACCCACGGCATAGAAGATTTCTTCGACTTTGCCGTCTGCAGGGGCGGTAATGGTGTGTTCCATCTTCATGGCTTCCATCACTAATAATGCCTGACCTGCTTTGACGCTATCACCCGCATTCACTGCTAGAGAAATAATCTTACCTGGCATTGGGGCGACTAAGCCACTACCATGTCCCTGCTCATCGGCTGAGTGATGAAAGTCATTAGGGAGTTGTAGATGGGTCACTTTACCTTGGTCGAATAAATAAGCATCTTCACCATTGATAACGACTGCCATGCTCGAATTTACGCCATCTAGGGTGACTTTGCTAAGCAGTCTACCCTGTTCAGTGATGACATTCCAAGCAAAGGTATGTGCTTGACCATCTAGACTTAATGTCCATGCATTGCCTTGGCGTGATAGTTGAACTGTGCGATCGGTTTCATTGTCACGCAGATAAATCGTCTCATTAAAGACAGAGGCAACACGCCATGTATCATTAAGATCCCAAGGGTCAGCAGCGGTTTGTTGGCAATGCGTGTTTGGTGCAAGTTGTCCACGGTTTGCTAAGAGGGCTGCCACGAGATGAGCAACAGTAGTGGTTGAAGCCAGCTGTGCAGCAGGCAGTAATTGTGTTGCATTTTTCTCGATAAGACCTGTATCTAAATCCGCACTGGTAAAGGCTTCATTAGAGAATAGACGACCTAAGAAAGCAATATTGGTGCTTACACCAACGACTTGCGTCTCTGCCAAGGCTTGTTTCATACGAGCAATGGCTTGTTCACGATCCTCACCCCAGACAATTAGCTTTGCAATCATAGGGTCGTAGAATGGTGAAATGGTATCGCCTTGACGTACGCCGCCGTCAACACGCGTGCCTGTATTGATTTCAAATTTAGCATGCTCTGGTAGACGGAAGTAATGCAATTGACCAATCGATGGTAAGAAACCATTTTCTGGGTTTTCTGCATAAATACGAGACTCAATCGCATGACCTTTAATGCGTAAGTCAGCTTGGGCTGCAGGTAGTGGTTCGCCAGCAGCCACACGCAATTGCCATTCAACAAGGTCATAACCCGTAATCATCTCAGTAACTGGGTGTTCTACTTGTAGACGTGTATTCATCTCCATAAAGTAGAAACGACCATCAGGTTCGGCGATGAATTCGACTGTACCTGCACCAACATAACCCACTGCTTTTGCAGCAGCCACTGCTGCTTCGCCCATTTGTTGGCGACGCTCTGCTGTCATACCCGGTGCGGGTGCCTCTTCGATAACTTTTTGGTGACGACGTTGTACCGAACAGTCACGTTCGAATAAGTAAACGGTATTGCCTAAACTATCGGCAAATACTTGAATTTCGATATGACGAGGTTTGCTGAGGTAGCGTTCGACTAAGACACGGTCATCACCGAAGCTACTAATTGCCTCGCGTTTACATGAACTCAGCGCGTCTTTAAATTCAGCCTCAGACTGGACGATACGCATACCTTTACCGCCACCGCCAGCACTGGCTTTAATCAATACAGGGTAGCCGATACGATTTGCCTCTTGTTGCAAGAAGTCAGGGTCTTGATTGTCGCCATGATAACCAGGGACGAGAGGGACACCAGCTTTTTCCATGAGTGCTTTGGCGGCTGATTTACTGCCCATCGCAGCAATTGATGAGGCTGGTGGTCCAATAAAGGCAATGCCATTGTCGGTACACGCTTGCGCAAAGGCTTCATTTTCTGATAAGAAACCGTAACCCGGGTGTACGGCTTGAGCACCGGTTTTCTTGGCAGCTTCTAGGATGACGTCAGCACGTAAATAGCTCTGACGTGGTTCTGAACCACCGATATAGACGGACTCATCACATGCTGCAACATGAGCAGCATTTGCATCAGCGTCTGAGTAAACAGCAACGGTGCGAATACCCATCTTGCGAGCGGTCGCGGCAACACGGCATGCAATTTCGCCACGGTTTGCAATAAGGATTTTATTAAACATAATGTGGCTCTCCTATTAGATACGGAATACACCAAACTTGGTGTCTTCGATAGGTGCATTGAGGGCAGCAGATAAGCTGAGTGCCAATACACGGCGGGTATCTGATGGTTGAATAATGCCATCATCCCATAGACGTGCAGAAGCATAGTAAGGGTGTCCTTCGACTTCATATTTGGCACGGATAGGAGCTTTAAAGACTTCCTCTTCTTCGGCAGACCATGTTTCGCCTTTGGCTTCAAACTGATCACGCTTAATGGTTGAGAGGACGCTTGCTGCCTGTTCGCCACCCATCACCGAGATACGAGCATTTGGCCACATATAGAGCATGCGAGGACCGAAAGCACGGCCACACATGCCGTAGTTACCCGCACCGAAAGAACCGCCAATTAAGACAGTAAATTTAGGCACAGAGGCTGTTGATACGGCAGTCACCATCTTAGCGCCATGGCGGGCAATCCCTTCATTTTCATACTTACGACCAACCATAAAGCCGGTAATGTTTTGTAGGAAAACAAGGGGAATTTTGCGCTGGCAGCATAACTCAATAAAGTGAGTGCCTTTTTGAGCGGCTTCAGAGAATAAAATGCCATTGTTAGCAATAATACCGACAGGCATACCATGAATATGCGCAAAGCCTGTGACTAGTGTTGTCCCAAAGCGTGCTTTAAATTCATCAAATTCCGAACCATCAACGATACGAGCAATGACCTCACGTACATCAAAAGGCTTACGAGTATCCACAGGGATAATGCCATTGAGTTCTTCTGGGTTATACAGAGGCTCACGAGAAGGGATAAGACGTAAAGGAATGTCTTTTTTACGGTTTAAGCGAGCCACGGCCTCACGCGCTAATTCTAAAGCGTGTAAATCATTATTGGCGAGATGGTCAGCCACACCAGATAAGCGGGTATGTACATCACCACCACCTAAATCTTCGGCAGAAACAACTTCACCTGTGGCTGCTTTAACTAGGGGAGGACCACCGAGGAAAATGGTTCCTTGGTTTTTGACGATGATAGATTCATCACTCATTGCTGGAACATAAGCACCGCCTGCTGTACATGAACCCATCACAACAGCGATTTGAGCGATACCCAATGCAGACATTTGCGCTTGGTTAAAGAAAATACGACCGAAGTGTTCGCGGTCAGGGAATACCTCATCTTGGCGAGGTAAGTTAGCACCGCCTGAATCCACTAAGTAGATACATGGTAGGCGGTTTTGTTGAGCGATTTCTTGGGCGCGCAAGTGTTTTTTTACGGTCATAGGATAGTATGTGCCGCCTTTAACCGTAGGGTCGTTGCAGACAATCATACATTCTACGCCAGATACTCGACCAATCCCCGTAATAATGCCTGCTCCTGGTGCTTCATCATCATACATACCATGAGCGGCGAGAGGAGATAACTCTAAAAAAGCACTACCAGGGTCAAGTAATCGCTCAACACGCTCGCGAGGCAATAATTTGCCACGAGCAGTGTGTTTATCACGAGCGGATTGACTACCTCCTAATGCCGTTTTGTTAAGTTGAAGCTTTAAGTCATCTACTTGAGCTTGCATACTCGCTGCATTGTCTAAGAATGCTTGAGAGCGAGTATTAATTTTTGATTGAATAACTGGCATAGTCTATCCTTTTGTAGGGTTAGTACATCTCAACAGCAAGTGCGACGGCTTCACCACCACCAATACATAAGGTTGCGATACCTTTTTTGCCGCTTGTTTTGCGTAAAGCACCGATAAGCGTTGTGAGAATACGAGCACCTGAAGCACCGATTGGGTGACCTAATGCGGTTGCACCACCGTGTACGTTGACTTTAGCGTGGTCAAGTTTTAATTCTTCCATCGCTGCCATTGTTACCACAGCAAAAGCTTCGTTGATTTCGTATAAGTCAACATCATCTTTTGACCAACCCGCTTTGTCTAGACATTTCTGAATAGCGCCGACAGGAGCAGTTGTGAACCATTCTGGTTCTTGAGAGTGTTGGGTATGAGAAACGACTTTAGCGAGTGGTTTAACACCGAGTTTCTCTGCTGTTGATGCACGCATTAAGACGAGAGCCGCTGCGCCGTCAGAAATTGATGAAGCATTGGCGGCTGTGACAGTACCGTCTTTTTTGAAAGCTGGGCGTAAAGTCGGGATTTTTTCAGGTTTAGCTTTTGTTGGTGCTTCGTCAGTATCGACGACAACATCACCATTGCGACCAGAGATAGTCACAGGTGCGATTTCCCAAGCAAAGCTACCATCAGTAATCGCTTGATTAGCACGGCGTAATGACTCAATGGCAAAAGCGTCTTGTTGTTCGCGAGAGAACTTGTATTTATCCACACATTGTTCAGCAAATACACCCATGGCTGTACCGCGTTGATAAGCGTCTTCTAAGCCGTCTAAAGCCATATGGTCATAGACCGTAGAGTGACCATAGCGATAGCCTTGACGTGCTTTTGGTAATAGGTACGGGGCATTAGACATGCTTTCTTGACCACCCGCCACAATCACGTCTGCACTGCCTGAAACTAACATATCATGCGCTAGCATGACCGCTTTTAGACCAGAACCACAAACCTTATGGATAGTTAAAGCGCCGACGCTTTTTGGTAAACCTGCGCCAAGTGTTGCTTGACGAGCTGGGGCTTGACCTTGACCCGCTTGGAGGACGTTACCCATGATAACGTCTTGCACATCTTCACCTTTGATACCGGCACGCTCAACAGCGGCTTTAATGGCAATTGCACCTAATTCGTGTGCAGCTAGACCTGATAAGCTACCGAGCATAGCCCCCATTGGTGTACGAACGGCTGAAACAATAACGACTGGATCTGACATTTTTTAATCCTTTGCAAAAATACGAATAACTATTTAGTTTCGTTGAATAATTCACGACCGATGAGCATACGGCGAATTTCGCTCGTACCTGCACCGATTTCATAAAGCTTGGCATCACGCCATAAGCGACCCACAGGGTACTCATTAATATAACCGTTACCGCCTAAGATTTGAATACCTTCGCCTGCCATCCAAGTCGCTTTTTCTGCGCAATAGAGGATGACAGCAGCACAATCTTTGCGGACTTCACGGACATGGTCTGCACCGGCACGGTCTAAGTTCTTGCCGACGGTGTAGCAGAAAGCACGGCAAGCTTGTAGCGCAGTATACATATCGGCAATCTTGCCTTGGATAAGTTGGAATTCACCGATAGATTGACCGAATTGTTTACGGTCGTGGATATAAGGAACGGCAACGTCCATTACGGCTTGCATAATGCCTAATGGGCCACCGGATAATACGGCACGCTCATAGTCCAAACCACTCATGAGGACTTTTACGCCACCATTGAGCTCACCTAGAATATTCTCTTCAGGTACTTCGCAGTCTTGGAATACTAGCTCACCGGTATGGCTGCCGCGCATACCCATCTTGTCGAGTTTTTGAGCGATTGAGAAACCTTTAAAGCCTTTTTCGATAATAAAGGCAGTGATACCTTTTGAGCCTGCCTCAGGTTCTGTTTTGGCATAAACAACTAAAGTATCTGCATCGGGACCGTTGGTAATCCACATTTTGCTGCCATTTAAGACATATTTATCGCCTTTTTTGTCGGCACGTAATTTCATGCTAACGACGTCTGAACCAGCACCAGGCTCAGACATGGCGAGGGCACCGACATGTTCACCAGAAACAAGCTTTGGTAGGTATTTTTGTTTTTGAGCTTCATTACCATTGCGGTGAATTTGGTTTACGCATAGGTTTGAATGAGCGCCATAAGATAGACCGACAGAAGCACTGGCACGAGAAATCTCTTCCATAGCAATCATATGAGCAAGATAGCCAAGGTTTGTACCACCATACTCTTCAGAGACAGTTAGACCTAATAAGCCCATATCCCCAAATTTTTTCCATAAATCCATCGGGAATTGATCGGTATGGTCAATTTCTTGGGCACGAGGTGCAATTTCTGCTTGGGCAAATTCGCGAATCGCATCGCGTAGCATATCCAAGTCTTCACCTAAGTCAAAATTTAAGCCTGGTAAGTGCATATTAAATCTCCTAATGTGGTAGTCGAAGTAGGCTATTCCTAGCTCCAGTATATAGTGGTGTATTTTACTGCTTACTTTACGTTAACGTAAACCTAGGGTTTTCCTTAGGTTAAATCCTTTAAGAGGGCTAAACAATGCTTTTCTTGATGTTCCATCTCGGCTAAGGTCTGCTCTAAATCTGCTTTTTGTTGAAGTAATTGGCTTTTATGTGCTTGCAATGCTTCGATATAGGTTTTCAGTTGTGAAGCTGTGCCACCTGGACCGTCGTACATATCGATGAGATGACGAATTTCACTCAGCGGAAAGCCTAGACGTTTGCCTCGTAGCGCAAGCTTAAGACGTGTGCGATCTCGATGGGTATAGATACGTTTCTGCCCTTCACGAATGGGATCTAAAATGTGATGGTCTTCGTAGAAACGAAGAGTACGAGGGGTCACATTAAATTCTTGTGATAATTCAGAAATAGTCCACGTTTTAGTTGTCATAGTGTTTTATTTATCTATTGCTTTACGTTAACGTAAACGGTACTATGGTTAGTCTGGATTGTCAAGCTGATAGAAAGTGGGATATGCTCAACCCCATAAAGAATAGGTGCTGTACCCATATAGTGAGGAGCGATAGATGAATGAAAATGAGTTAAAACTGAGTTATCCTTTTGATGGGCAAGAGCCAAATGCGGGCTTTGCTTTAGAAGTGGCTCCCGGTGTCAAGTGGATTAAGATGCCTTTACCCTTTGCACTCAATCATATTAATTTATGGTTAGTGAGAGATAGCTTTCAAGGGAAAAATGGTTGGGCAATTGTTGATTGTGGTATTGCAAAAGACCCTGTGAAAGCCCTATGGGAAGAGGTGTTTAAAAATGAGTTAGACGGTTTACCTATTACCAGAGTGATTGTTACGCATATGCACCCAGACCATGTAGGCTTAGCAGGGTGGTTGTGTGATAAATGGCAAGTGCCATTGTTTATGAGTATGACCGATTATATGGTCTCACGCCTATGGACGCTAGGTGCACAGGCGGGTGCAGGCACCGGTGGGGATATGGCAGTAGAGCATTTTGCACGACATGGATTGACTGACCCTGAATCGCAAGAGAAAATCCGTCAGCGTGCTGCTTATTATCCCGGGTTAGTATCGACACCTCCAGCGGCTTATCATCGCTTAATAGATGGACATTCGCTACAAATCGGCGAACATCAATGGCAATTGATTTCTGGTTATGGTCATGCGCCAGAGCATATGGCTTTATATTGTCCAGCACTTAATGTTCTCATCTCGGGTGATATGGTCTTGCCGAAGATTTCGACCAATGTGAGTGTGTTTGACTACGAGCCAGAGGCTAATCCTCTGCCTTTATATGTGAACTCTTTAAGTAAATATCAACATCTGCCTGATGATGTCTTGGTATTACCCTCTCATGGGCGACCATTTAAAGGTATTCATGAGCGTATCCGTCAGCAATACGAACATCATGATGAGCGTCTAGCCGAAGTATTCGCCATGTGTCAGACACCAATGACAGTTAGTGAGATTGTGCCTAAGATGTTCAAGCGAGAATTAGATTTGCACCAATTGACCTTTGCGATGGGTGAGGCATTGGCTCATCTGCATGCTTTATATTTTGAGGGTAAATTAGTTCGATTATTAGGGGATGACGGTATTTATCGCTTTGTACAAAAATAGTATTGCTTAGCGAAACGGCTTATTCTATGAGTAAGCCGTTTTTTTATCATTAAGTCTTATAAGAGCAAATTAATGGCTAAGCCAATAAATACAATCACGGTCAAGATATTAAGGGCATATTGGGCTTTTGGTTTATTTTGGATAAGTCGACCGAAATAGCCGCTAAATATGGCGATAGCTCCCATGGTTAAAAGGGTTGCTAACATAAAAATACCGCTGAGCATTAATAATTGTTGGGTCGCAGAAGTTTCTGTTGAATAAATAAATTGCGGCAAGAAAGCCAAGAAGAATAAAGTGACTTTGGGATTGGTCGCATTCATAAAAATACCACGACGATAATACTGTCCTAAGCTGCGAGTGGGTGTTGGCTTAGCTTGTGGTGTATCAAGAGTAATGGGTTTAGATTTTGCTGTCAGGTAGGCAAGATAGAGCAAGTAGAGTGCGCCGATAACTTTGAGTATAAAAAAGGCAGTAGGAGAGGCTTTTAATAATGTGGCAACGCCAAGCGTGACCAAGAGAGTATGGAAAATCAGTCCAGTACATAAGCCTAAGACAATACTCAAGCCAACACGCAGACCATATAGCGCACTTTGTAAGAGGACAAAAATATTATCGGGTCCGGGGGAGAGGGCTAATAATACTGAAATTCCAAAAAAGCTAATAAAGGTCTCGAAAGGCATCATAAAAATAAGCTGTTATACTTGTGGAGTAATCCTATATTAACGGTCTTTCTTTTAAATTTAAATAAGTATTTCCCATGGCACATTCATTACTCACCAAACTTTCTCATCTCGGTACAGCTCCTTGTGATGAGCAACATCCACGAGCTCCTGTTGCATTGCCACCTATTCGTACGAGTACAGTACGCTTTAATAGTATTGATGATTTGCATGATACGTATAAACGACAAGCCGCTGGAGAGCGTATTGTTGGCTATGGTCGTATGGGTATGGATACACATGCCGCTTTTGAAGAGATTATGTGTGAGCTAGAGGGAGGTAAGCGTGCTTTTCTCGCACCATCTGGTTTAAATGCGATTAGTATGGCTTTACTCAGTTTATTGAGTGCCGGAGACCATATGTTGGTCGCTGATTGTGTCTATGGACCTGTACGTCAATTAGATGAAACCGTGCTAAGACGGATGAATATCAGTAGCACCTATTGCTCAATGCGTGATGTGGCGGCAATTGAGGCGAGTATTCAAGCCAATACCAAGATGATTTATCTTGAAAGTCCAGGGTCTTTATTGTTTGAAATGTTAGATTTGCCAGCGATTGTGGCTGTCGCGAAAAAGCATAATCTGCTTGTGGTGACGGATAATACCTGGGGTTCGGGTATTGCTTATCGCCCACTGGATTTAGGCGCAGATGTTAGTATTGTTGCCGTGACTAAATATATTGGAGGACATTCCGATTTATTAATGGGGGCCGTTGTTGCCAAGGATGATAGCGTTATTAAGCAAATCGATACGAATCAATATGCTTTGGGCTTTTCAACCAGTGCTGATGATGCATGGTTAGCGATTCGCGGTGTGCGTACGATTGATGTACGTATGCAGCGTCATGCGGCTAATGCACTTAAGGTCTGTGAATTCTTTGCGCAACAAGCAGAGACACTACAAATCTATCACCCAGCCTATGAAAAAGATAGTAACCACCATTTATGGCAGCGTGATGCTTTAGGTTCTAATGGTATGTTGTCAGTTGCTTTTAACTTTACTAAAGCACAGACTAAAGTGTTTGTTGAGGCATTATCGTTATTCAGTATTGGTTATTCATGGGGAGGATACGAAAGCCTTGTGGATATGGTGAATACCGATTTCCTAAAAAATCATGCGTATTGGAATAAAGACTATCCAAGCCTTGTGCGAATGCATATTGGTCTAGAAAGTGTGGATGATTTAATTGCTGATATTGAACAAGCATTAGCGAAAGCCCGAGCAGCCTAAGAGGATTGGGTCATGTGCTAATGATAAAAGCCATCTTCATTTGAAGATGGCTTTTATCTATTGAGTAGCTGCTAGAGAGATACTATTTATTTCACTTCTTTAGCAACAAGTTCTTTGACCAGTGCAATACTGCTCTCATAAGTACCCGTCATGCCTGGTGATGTGAGGTATTTCCCCGCCACAGCAAAAGATGGTGTGGCATTGACTTTATATTGGTCAGTGAGTGCTGTCGCATTACGTACCTTGGCATTGACACCAAAAGAATCGTAAGTTGATTCAAATGTGGCTTTGTCGATACCTTGAGAAACCGCCCAATCAACGATAGCTTCTTTAGTGAAGAGGCGTTTTTTCTCTTTGTGGATAGCGTCAAAGACTTTAGCGTGTAAGTCTTTGCGGTCTAAAGCGACAAGTGAGTAGAAGAGGTGTTGCATAGGTTGCATAGAGGCATTAAAACCAACTGGTACTGGAACTAATACCGCACCCTCTGGTAACTCTGTGCCTAATTGTTGCACCATAGGTTCCATAGCAGCACAGTGACCACAAGCATAAGAGAAGAACTCAATGACTTCGGTTTTATTAGGTGTTTGTGATACAAATGC
The DNA here is from genome assembly GCA_034093535.1 of Pelistega sp. Lineage (GTDB taxonomy): Bacteria > Pseudomonadota > Gammaproteobacteria > Burkholderiales > Burkholderiaceae_B > Taylorella. The sequence goes on along the minus strand of JAXECN010000142.1, from coordinate 19,998 downwards.
TGGGTCAAAAGAAACGTATTTCTCTTGAGCTTGAGCAGAGGCAGTAATAGCAACAAAGCCTAATGCAGGGATAAGTTTTTTAAAGGTTTTTAATACTGACATAGTCTATCCTTGTAAATTGTTTTGTTTTTATTATGATGACATAAAAAATAGCGAGAGAGCTGTATATATAGGCTCTCTCGCTTGCTTTTTTACTTCAATTTGTTTCTTAGTTAAACAATTGTTGCATTTTTAGCGAATAACAGTAGCGTTAATATTTTGAGATTTCAAACGCTCTTGAGCTTCCTTTAGAGAAGCGTCCGATGAGAAAGGTCCAATACGTACACGATTGAATTCCGTATTATTCACCGTTGCTTTAGTGATGGTGATGTTTGAAAACCCTTGCATGAGCAATTGCGCGCGTTTGGCATCTGCTTCTGATGAGCTCTTAAATGAACCTACTTGTAGGTATTGTGGTGCGGTTTTGGTATTTGTTGCCGCTTTTGCTACCGTCTGTTTAGATTCTGTTTTTGGCTCAGCTTTTGCCTCTGCTTTTTTCGGACTATTCATGGTATTGATGAGATTACCAATTTGGTCGTCTGATTTCGGAGCAGTTTTACTCGCTACTTGCTTCGGAGACTCTTTTTTAGGTTCTTTAGTAGGTTTAGGTTCTGCTTTTGGCGCCTGTGGTGCTTGTTGCTTTGGCGGTTGTTGTGCTGCTACTGCAGGAGCAGGTGTTTGTTCTACTGCTGGGGTGGGTGCGACGGCTGGAGGTGTTTGATTGCCAACTTGTTGTGCAATTGAAGGAGGTGTTTCTTGAGGAGCCTCAACAACAGCTGGGGTAGTATTCACAGGCTCAGCAGGTGTTTGTTCTACTGCTGGGGCGGGTGCGACAGCAGGAGGTGCTTGTACTGCCGGTGGTGTCTGCACGACGACAGGGTCTGGTCGAGGTGTTGGCGGAGTGAGCTTCTGCTGTTGTGTTACAACAGGGGTACTTGGTGCGGTCTTTTGTGAGTTCGCACGTAAGTAGTAAGCAGCGGCTGCCGCAATGCCAAGACCTGCGACGATACCAAAAATAACATAGCCGAATGGTGATGAACCATTGCGACGAGGAGAAGATTTACGTCTTGTTGCCATAATAAAAATTACATTTGTTCTGGTGCAGATACACCTAAAAGATCCAAGCCATTTGCAATAACTTGGCGTGTACTATCAGCGAGTGCTAGACGCGCTAATTTAAGGGCTTGGTCATCAATCATGATACGCTCAGCGTTGTACCAAGAATGGAAGTCAGCAGCTAAGTCTAATAACCAGAAAGCAATATAGTGAGGGGCTAAGTCTTTGCTAGCTAGCGTAATCATATTAGGTAATTCCGCTAAACGCTTGAGTAGCGTAATTTCTGACGGAGCTGTTAATAGACTAATATCCGCTTGTTCAACTTGTTGAGCTAACTCTGCACTATCACGTAAGATTTTGCAGATACGTGCGTGTGCATATTGGATATAGTAAACAGGGTTTTCTTCACCTTTGGATAAAGCGAGGTCAATATCAAAAGTGAATTCGGTATCGGCTTTACGTTGGATGAGGAAGAAACGAGTGGCGTCTTGACCTACCCAGTCAATTAAATCACGCATAGTGACATAAGAGCCTGCGCGTTTAGAGATTTTAACTTCTTCACCATTACGTACGACGCGAACCATTTTGTGAAGCACGTAGGCAGGATAGTCTTTAGGGATACCTAAATCAAGACCTTGTAAGCCTGCACGGACACGAGCAATAGTGCCGTGGTGGTCACTGCCTTGGACATTAATCGCATGGTGATAACCACGGTTCCATTTGCTTAAATGATAAGCGACGTCAGGGACGAAATAGGTATAACCCCCTTCTTTCTTGCGCATAACACGGTCTTTGTCATCGCCAGTACCTAACTCTGTCGTACGTAACCATAGCGCACCATCTTGTTCATAGGTATGACCATGTTTTTCGAGTAGTGCTACAGCCTCTTCGACTTTGCCGTCGGTGTAGAGTGAGCTTTCTAGGTAGTATTGGTCAAATTTAAGATTAAAGGCTTTGAGGTCTAAGTCTTGTTCGTTGCGGAGGTAGGCAACTGCGAAGCGACGAATATCATCTAGATTGTCGAGGTCACCCGTCGCAACAACATCTTGACCATCTGCCGTAACGGTTTTCTTAGCGATAAAGTCATTGGCAATATCGACAATATAGTCACCACGATAACCGTCAGCAGGGTAGCTAGCGTCATCAGGGTCGATGCCACGAGCACGAGCTTGTACACTAATCGCTAGGTTATGGATTTGATTACCTGCGTCATTGTAGTAGAACTCACGATGAACCTTATAGCCTGCTGCAGAGAATAGACGGCAGATACAGTCGCCTAGCGCTGCTTGACGTGCATGACCGACATGTAATGGACCGGTTGGATTAGCAGATACGAATTCCACCATGAGAGACTCGCCATTGCTTGGTGCTTTAGCGAAGTTTTGACCTTGTTCTTGAATTTTATTAATCACTTCTTGGTGAACAGCTGGTGTACAACGCAAGTTAATAAAGCCGGGACCTGCGATTTCAGCAGAAGCAAGAATTTCCTTGGCGGCAGGATTGCTCATCAAGGTATCAACAATATCTTGAGCTAATTCACGCGGATTGCGTTTGTTCGGTTTTGCCAATTGCATAGCGATATTGCTAGCCACATCACCGTGTTCGGCTTGTTTAGGGCGTTCGAGTTTAACCGTAACTTGTTCTTGTTCTGGGAGTAATGTTTTGACTGCGTCAGTTAGCAGTTGAATGAGAGTGTTTTGTAGCTCAGGGAGCATAGATGTATTTACCAGTTAAATACCCCTAAGCAAGGCATAGGGGTTTGTTTTTAAAAAGAAATAATAGTAATCATACCATATTCTAAGGTATCACTTTAAGTGGTGCTGTCCAGTTGAGCTTGGTTTCTAGCCAATCGATGTATTTTTGGGCATCAAGTTTTCCATAGATGGCAACATCTGCGACAGAAAATTGGCGTTCTCGAGTCGACAAGAATGCCACCTCTGCGGCTTCTGCTTGCTCTTGGCGGGTTTGATTGCCTAAATGTGATGACTGACCTTGTAAGGCATGTCTGGTGTTTTGATTGGGTGTTTGAATTTGACGGTCATGTGTGCGAATTTGACGATCACTCAAACCTTCTTCTCTATCATGATAGTAAGAATAGCTATATTCACCATAAGTATTATGCATGACAGGATTTTGAACTAAATCTAGGCGACTATTTAGAACGGTGGCGACTTCATGAAGAGGTTTCAAGGGGATGCCTAATTGTTGGGCTTGGGTATAAGTCCAAGCGAGAGGAATATGACTTAAATCGCCAAAGTGGGTTTTTAATGGATTGTTTTTATCGTTTAAATCTCCTGGTACATGTACACCACCCGCATCGCTATGATTACCTAAAAAGCCTTGTTCAATGACATTATCAGCATGATGATAGACGGTCAGAGGTAGTAAATAACGGTATTCATTGAGCGCTGCGGCATGCGTAATCAGCTCCCATTCTGGGGCGGCAGAATAGTCAAAGCGATTGTTATGAAAGCCATTGGCGCCAAATTGTGCAACGGTATCAAAAAGACCGATATAGCGTAAGTCTACACAACTACGGATATGTCGTGTTTTTTCTACGCCGTTTTCATTATAGGATTCGCTATAGTGAAAGAGCCCATCATTAACAAGGCTTTTGACATAATTCGCAAAAATCATGCCAATCGCCGCACCTCGAGAAAATCCCACAATATCAATTGGCGTAACATCACTAAAGTTATTATGTTTAGTCGCCATATAGTTGATAAGATTGCGTTTATGTTCATTGAGGATGATATGGGTTGTTGTCGAAAATAAGGCACCTCCATTGCGATCATGGATGCTTTCTCCTGGAATGCCACCAGGACCCTCTTTATAAAATTTATCATCGTCATAGAGTTGATAGAATTTCCAGACATTGGTGTTAGATTTGATGTTGTTGGTGGTACCATCAAAGGCAAAGAGGAGTAATCCTAGTGGATCGATAGCATGTCTGGGTTGTTGGGCTGCATAACCATAAGGATCGTTCCCTGCAATAGGACCAAGAGGGTCGGGTTCAAAATAATGACCTGCTGCTGGATCATAAGTGCGGAAGTAGTTATCATGCCAACCAGTTTCAGCGTCATAGTATTGACCGGGTTGGCGCATATTAAAGGTGATATCGTCCGTGATAATCGTCGCTTGTCCCATCGGTGAATAATAGGCGCGCCAACGAATATTTTGCTTATCGTCACTAATCAGAAAAGGTTGTCCTAGATGGTCATTGTGGACGTAGAAGTTTTCGGTACGGATAAGCTGGTCAGATTTATCGTATTGTTGCTCGATAAATCCGACTAATATCAGACCATGATAAGCATAGTGTCGTTGGGTATAGGCAACTTTATTTGGTTGGTGTTGAGAAGAGTATTCCTCGCGGCTTAAACGATTACCTTGATAATAAAATAAGGTGCGTCCTTGCATTGTTTCTTTTGCTGTGCGACGGCCGTGTTTGTCATACGTATAGGTTGCTATGGTCTTGCCATTTTCGATGACTTTTTCGATGCGTTTGCTTGCCCCATAGATGACTTGACGATGGTCTATCTGAGTGGGTAAACCTTGCTTATCACGTTTAATGTTGGGGACGATGGTCTTGCCACCTACCGCATAGCCTTTACTCGTGCCGTTATGATGCCAAGCATAGTAAAAGAGTGTCTCTTTTTCTGATGGGAGGTGAAATTGGCGTGCTCCGATGAGGCGTTGTTTGTCGTCATAGAGATATTCATAATCGAGACTAATGGCTTTATCGACAAAATGAATAAGCTCTTGTTGAAGGAGTCTAGGATCCCAATAAACACGATGTTGCTCCCAGATAGGCTTGCCATTTTTTTCTAGAGCCAATATTTGAACACTCTCATCTGGAGACTGATGTTTTAAGATTAAACCATTTTTATATACCAGTTGATTATCTTTAAATGTGACAAAATCGGTCTCTTTAGGAGGTTCTTCTAAATAGTAGCGAATTAGTTTGTTGGGACCAGGTTGCTGTGTTCCTGTATATGGTGTATGCCAATTTTTGACATAACCTTGTTGATCATAGTGAATGGTGACTGTATCCCAATTGGGGTGCGTAAATTTGATCTGGTTAACACGCTGTGCATCATCACGATAGATAGAAAAACCATTCAATAGTGTCAGTTGCCCCTTATCATCATATTGTGCATTTGTGCCTACGGGTGGGCAGAGATGACAACCATGACCGGTGACTTTTTCGAGTAGGTATTGACCGCCTCGCATTAGACCGTGAACTTGTGTTTGGCGACCTTTTTCATCGGTAATAATGGTGATGCTACGGTCATTGTTTTTGAGAGCTTCTTGTTGATAATGGATAGAAAGACGATGTTGCACAGGGTAGTTGGAGCGACTATAAATCGCTTTGCCATCCTCTTGGTAATGCCATTCATTTAGGCGTAGAAATTGCTTTTCTGGGTTAAACATAACAATACCAGTGAGGCGATAAGGGTCACCCGCTTGGAATTGGGATTCATAGAGATACTTGCGTTCCCAATGATCGGCACGCTGCACTTTATCTAGTTGATGGTAGAGCCCATTTTCTGGCTTCTGGTAGTGATAGTGAATAGTTCCTACAGGCGTGGTGATATGGCTAAGGAGCAAGTCTTCAGCTTGTTGTTGATAGTGGAAAATGAGTTCTTCATCTTGTGTATAAACACGCGAAATACGTGATGGAGGTTTGTCCTGAGTGTGTTCGATATGGATATCAGGAAATCCTTTAATGGCGAGTTTAATCATGAGCCCTTTGGCATTGAAGGTACGGATAGTGCCTTCGGGGGTAGTCCATTCCCATTGGTGTTGGTTAGTTTGTTGCAAATGCCCGTGTGTTGCGATTTTTGCCTTAGTCTGTTGTGTACCAATCGGTGGATAAAAGTCAATACGTTGCCCGTCATCCATCAGAATTTGCCAGTTATGTGGAAATTGGAAGAGTTGTGTATTGTAGGAGATATTCCAGCCAGCACCATATGGGCCAGCAGCACTGGCCATAGAGTTATAGTAGCGAGTGACTTCTAATCCAGAGAGACGCATCAACATATCATGCTCGGCTTGGAATTTATTGCCGCTCATTAGATGGATAGGGTTGCCTACACCTAGATTTAATGTGGGTGCTCGAGAAGTACTTGAACATGGATTACCCGTTTTTGCAGCTTGACAAGTGCTTTCTTGGGCTTGAGCTGTTATGATGAATAGCGTGCTAATAAGACCGAATAGAAATTTCATCGTGAACCTCACTCATTGTTAAGGGGGGTTTGATGATTTTCTATGTTATTGGAGGCTGAGACAATAGCACGTGCAAGTGTTTATCCATTAGGAGTTCTACTTATATGTTGATTACTTTTTCTTCAAATTCTAGCGGTGATGTATTAATGCTTGATAAGCATGCTTTATTGGTTTTAAAGGCTTTAGGGCGTGATTATGAGTCAGTGCCAGCAGAGGGTGTGATTACGCATGCTCAATTGGCAGAGAGTATTGCTAATCTGGAACAAGCGATTGCTGAAGATAAAAAAGAAAATACGAAAGATGCTTATCAAGAAGAAGATGAGCGAGAAGAAAAAGGTGAGGATAAGCCGCATCCTATGCAAGAACCTGTGAATCTAGCACGTCGTGCTTTTCCTTTATTAGAGATGATGAAACAGGCACTCAAGAATGATAAAGACCAAGTGGTCTGGCGCACGGGTAATGCGTGGTAAGTATGCAAGATAAAAGGCTGAGTAATTAACTAACTACTCAGCCTTTTGTTTAACTTAAGTGGTGTTGATTAAGCACCATTATTGATATGGCGATTGACTGCACTAAGTACGGCATTAAATGAAGCCGTTACGATATCTTTGTGGATACCCACACCAAAACCTGTCGCTGAGTCGCCTAGACGTAATTCAACATAGCAGACGGCATTGGTTTTTTCACCAGAGCCTAAAGCATGCTCATGGTAGTCCATAAAGCGGATAGGTAGATTTAAGGCATCAACAAAGGCAGAGATAGAACCATCGCCTTGACCACGAACATGTTTGACCTCATCACCATTTTTTAGTTCTGCTTCAATCATGAAGGTATTGCTACCATCACCATTTGAAGCGGTGGTAATTTGGTGGCTGACAAGAGACCAAGGGGTATTTTGTGTGAGGTACTCTTGCTTAAAGATGTCGTACACGGCATTACCATTGACTTCTGTACCGGTTTCATCAGTCACACGCTGAATGGCGCGACTGAATTCAATTTGTAGACGGCGAGGTAAGTTCAAGCCATGTTCATTTTCTAGTAAGTATGACACACCGCCTTTTCCTGATTGACTATTAACACGGATAACCGCGTCATAACTACGTCCCAAGTCGGCTGGGTCGATTGGTAAATAAGGAACCTCCCAAGGCTGATCGGCTTTTTGTTGAGCAAAGCCTTTTTTAATGGCGTCTTGGTGTGAGCCAGAGAAAGCGGTAAAGACTAAGTCGCCTACATAAGGATGACGCGGGTGAACAGGTAATTGGTTGCAGTATTCTGCTGTGAGACGGACAGCGTCAATATCAGAGAAGTCTAAACCGGGATGAACACCTTGGGTATATAAGTTTAATGCAAGGGTAACAAGATCAACGTTACCAGTACGTTCGCCGCTACCGAATAAGCAACCTTCTACGCGGTCAGCACCTGCCATCACGGCAAGTTCTGCGGCGGCTACTGCAGTACCTCGGTCATTATGCGGGTGTACACTGACGATGATATGTTCACGGTTATTGATGTTATTGCAGAAATATTCAATCTGGTCAGCGTATAAATTAGGGGTAGTTGCTTCAATCGTAGCAGGTAAGTTAAAGACAATTTTACGCTCAGCGGATACGCCCCATTCTGCTGCAACAGCATTACAAACAGAGACAGCAAATTCAGGTTCTGTGGTACTAAAGACTTCTGGTGAGTATTCAAAACGCCAGTTGACTTCAGGGTATTTTGCCATGGCGGCTTTGACTAAACGTGTACCTGCAACAGCAAAGTTACGCACTTCATCTTGCGACATATTAAAGACAATCTTGCGAAAGGCTGGTGCAGTCGCATTGTACATATGAATCATGGCATTTTTAGCCCCTGCACAAGCTTCAGCAGTTCGATTGATTAAGTCTTCGCGAGCTTGGGTTAAGACGATAATAGTGACATCATCAGGAATAAGTTTGTCATCAATGAGGGTACGGACAAAATCAAAGTCTGTTTGAGAGGCAGAAGGGAAGCCCACTTCGATTTCTTTAAAACCAATTTGCACAAGGTGTTTGAAAAAGCGTAATTTACGCTCAACGCTCATCGGTTCAATGAGGGATTGATTGCCATCACGTAAGTCAGTACTCATCCAAATAGGTGGTTTAGTAATAGACTTGCTTGGCCATGTACGCTCAGAGAAATCACGCGTGAATGGTTTAAAAGGGATATATTTTGAAGCTGGGTTAGAAAGCATATTGCACCTGTTTATCTATTTGATACCCAGTGCAATTCAGGACTAGCCTAGTTGTCACTGGGATTTAACTTATTTAAAAAATCCGAAGTGGCAGGAAAAGGCTGCGGAGCACCACCAAAGCTCTAGGCTCGGCAACCGATCGCTAGGTCTAGCAGCAGTAGAGAAGAGTACGCACGAGCAGAAACACCGTCTGCTAAGAAACGGTCTAAACTTAATGAGAAAGAGTTAATTTGCGTATTCATAATCCCTATTATTTACCAAAACTTACAAAAAAATCAAGTGCTAATTTGATGAGAAAATAAAAAACCTTGGAAAAACAACAATTCCAAGGTTTTATATAGAGGAGTTAAGGACGTTTATTTTTCGTCTAAATCGAGAGAGATACCACTAAGTAACTGCTCAACATTTTCTTTTTCCCGAGCGAGTGTTTGTGTAGAAGGCTCTGTTGATATCGTACTCAGACCCAGCAGTTCGCGTTGGTGACGGATTTGTTCTAAGCGACTTACACGATTGGCACGTAACTGGTCACGTGTATCATGAAGATTTTTAATGGTGATGGGTTCACGTTGATCTCCCCACACCCAGATAAGTACATCTTTGGCACTTGGTGAGAGCTGAGGGATAAGCGTATCTAAGACTTCTTGTTTCGGTACAATATAGCCAGCTTTTTTGATACTATTGTCCACCCAAGCCGCTAGGATAAAGTAAAGAATAACCGAAATAATTAAAACCAGTCCCCACCAGATATATTTGTTTATACTGTTGAGATAATCAGTGATTTGCTGACTATATTGACTGAGAAACGCATAGTCTTGTCGTGCGCCAAAGTTCAATAACCAGTTGGCTAGGATTAACCATATAATAGCGACAATGGCCACGACCACCGTGCGAGTGATAATGCGTGGCAAGGCTAGTTTAAATAGAGTTTGATTTAGTAGTGCAATATCAGAATTTTTTGAAGCTGATGGTGTCATAAGATAATGTCAGTAAATTTACATCAAGGAATCAGTGCAACAGTCAGCCAACAAATGGTACTGACGGTACAGCAACAGCAGTCATTAAAGCTGTTGCAGTATTCCTCATTGGAGCTTGAAACAGAGTTAAAGCAACTGCTGCAAGATAATCCAGTGTTGGAGTTGGCAACAAGCGATTCCGAAGAAGATTCATTTGTAGAGGACTATGCTTCTTATCGTCATGATGAAGAAGAGTCTACCTACGAAATGACGGCTACTGTAAGTTTACAAGATTATTTGCTTGAGCAGTTAGGAACGGCAGATATTGATGATTTTCAAAAAGCCATAGTGAGTTATTTAATTGGCGATATTGATGATAATGGTTATTTATCATCTACGCTAGAAGAGTTGCTAGAGGCTTTACGACCGATATTGGCTGATGTTGAACTAACTGATCTTGAGCAGTCCTTATTCGTGTTGCAAGGGTTTGAGCCTGCAGGGATTGGGGCGAGGTCATTGGCAGAGTGTTTGAGTTTGCAATTAGTGGATAGCCGCTTAGCGATAGATGTTGACGATGAAGTATTACGTGTGGCACAAATTATCTGTGCCGAGGGTTTAGATGCCTTAGCTCGTGCAGACTTGAATGCATTAGAGCGCTTAGCACAGACTGATATTGAACATATTCGTCAGGCACATCAACTGATTCGTCATTTACATCCCAAGCCGGGTAAGTTATATAGTGTGCCAGAAGCTGATTTGGCGATTCCTGATGTACTTTCTCGCTTTAAGAATGGGCAATGGGAAGTCTATATCAATCCACAGGTGATGCCAAGATTGCGTATCAATGCGGAATATGAACGTATTCTGAAGATTGTCGATAAATCAACAACCAGCCGTGAGATGTTGGAACAGTTGCAATTAGCCAAGACCTTCATGACGCAATTGAATCAACGCTTTGCGACATTATTAGCCGTCGCACAGAGTATCATGCAAGAACAATATGCCTTTTTCCAAAAAGGCTTGTCCGGGATTAAACCCCTGACGTTGCGCGTGATTGCTGAACAGCTAGGAATGCATGAATCGACCATTTCTAGAGCGGTGAATCAGAAGTTTATTGCGACACCCCATGGTATTTTTGAATTAAAGCGTTTCTTTGGCAGCGGTGTGGCAACACAAGAGGGTGAACAGACTTCGGCAACAGCGATTCAACAAAGAATTCGTGCCTTGATTGAGGCAGAGCCAAAGGCAAAACCTTTATCTGATAGTAAATTAGCGGAGTTACTCGAAAAAGAAGGTATTGAGATTGCACGCCGTACGGTAGCGAAGTACCGAGAAGGAATGAGTATTCCTACCGCCTCTGTGCGCAAGGCGCAGGGATTATTGCAAGGTTAATGTGCCACAGGCATTGTTGTAAGTAATCCACGTTTTGTAGAAGTTTACAAAAATCATCAAAGTAATAAGTAGAAACCTTAATGATAATAATTATTAATTGACAAAATAGGAAACTTATATAATAATCATTCTCATTAATAATTAAGTTTGTATAGGTTTCGACTATGTACGTATGTGTTTGTAATGCGATTAGCGATAAAGCGATTAAAGCTGCCGTAGCTAATGGTGCTCGCACATTAGCTGATTTACAAGCTCAGCTTGGCGTAGCGACCTGTTGTGGTTGCTGTGCAAGTTGTGCGGAATCTTATCTAGAACCGCAGGTAGATGCTTCTGTGCTTCAAGCGACAGAGTTGACGCCACCTTGGAAAAAAGTTGCTTAATCGGCAGTTTAATAAATAATCTAAATCGCAATTATTTCTAATTAGCTCAAAATCCTTTATTTAAGCCATTCTTTAGCTATTTTTCATTGCTTGAGAGTGGCTTTTTTGCGTGTTAGAATGCAGTCAATTAAATTTAAAAATTACTGGAGTTCGCCATGAAAGCACCAACTGATGTTAATAAGTATCTGAATAAAATTTTAAAAATTGAGTTAACAGCGATTAACCAATATTTTTTACATGCTCGCATGTTAAAGAATTGGGGTTTAGATGGTCTAGGTAAATTCGAGTACAAAAAGTCTATTGAGGAAATGAAACATGCTGACGATATTATCGAGCGTGTATTCATGTTAGAGGGTCTGCCTAATTTACAAGATTTGGGTAAAATCCGTATCGGTGAAGATGTTGAGGATATCATCGCTTGTGATTTGGCGTTAGAGCGTGAGTTCCAAGTTGAATTAAAAGAAGCGATTGCTCATATGGAGAGTGTACAAGACTTCGTGACACGTAAGCTTTTGGTTCATCTTCTCGATGAAAATGAAGAGCAAATCGATTGGTTAGAAACTCAACAAGAGCTAATCGCTTCTTTAGGTCTACAAAATTACCTACAAACACATATGGATAGTGCAGAATAAAGCACTATTTGTCGAGTAAGTGTTCATAACGAGCGTCGGTGAGGGTCTTTAAAAAAGCTACCAAGGCATCGACTTTTCGGTCACTTAACGCATTGGCTTTGAGGTCTGTGAGATTAACAGTCTCTGCGACCTCAGGCTCTCCCCACGGCTCTCCTGTTTCTGGATTGAGTGTACGCTCAGGGTTATTAAATTTGTCATAAAACAGGATAACGGTTCTTAAGTCTTTGAAAACCCCATTATGCATGTATGGTCCGGTGACGGCAACGTTACGTAAAGTGGGTGTTTTAAACTTGCCGGCTTGTTTTGTATCCCCTGAAACAAGAGGGTTATCTAATAGGCCTTGATCTCGGAAATGATCGTTGAGTTGATTCAATACCATCAGTTTTAAATTACGAGGGACGCCGATATTGTGATACTCAAAGTTGGTAAATAATTCTTCAGGACTATCTTCGGCTTTGAGAGAATGGCAGGTCTTGCAATTCACATTATTATTGGAGAAGAAAAGGGTGCGCCCTAAGTCTTCTAGTGGACTCAGTTCATATTCTCCTCGTAAATAACGGTCATATTTAGAATCAAAGGGAGCAAACTCTTTGGTTTTCTCAAAGGAAGCAATAGCATCTTCCATAGCTTGATAAGCCTTATCTGTATTGTTCCAAATATCAGTACCATATATTTTCTTAAACGATTCTTGGTAGAAATCGATTGTGCTGAGGCGTTGTACTAAGGCTTCTTTACTAGGCATCTGCATTTCGACAGGATTAAGAGGTGGCTGCCCTGCTTGTGCGGCTAAATCCGCGGCACGACCATCCCAAAAGACGCCTCCTTTGTATGTTTGACGCTTTTCATCGTAACTGAATGTTTGGTGAAATGCACCATACATAGCGGTGGGTGTATTTCTGTTACCAAATGACTGCCCATCAGCACCTTCAGAAACCATGCGAAAGCGGCTGTTCTCACGGTTATCGATAAAGGCATGTTGTGGATTATGGCAAGTAGCACAGCTTTGTGCATTATTAATTGATAGGCGAGTATCAAAGAAAAGTGTCTGCCCTAGCGATGCCTTATCTGAGGTTGATGCCTGACTGCTGGTTGTAAAAATTGCATATAGTGCGAAGCAAAATAGGTTGAGCTTAAACATTTTTAGCGCCTTTTGAAAAGAGATAAAAAGGGTTGATATAAAAGCTGTGATACAGTGCGATAGTGACGCATTTGCCGTGTAGATAACCCTATAGGAAGTGTTGGTCTAACATCTGATGAACTTTTCCAGCTACCAAATAGCCAGTCCCAAATAGCCAGATAACCACCATAATTGAAGAGCATATATCCTTTGTAGTGATGGACTTGATGCATGGCAGGGGAGATAAAAACTCGTTCGATAATGCGAGGGTATTGAATATAAAGATGCGAGTGACGTAGATGGGTACCCAATACAGAAAAAATAAAGAGAAAACCATTGGCACCCAGAATGCTCCAAACACCTAAACGAGCTCCGAATAGGCTTAAAAAAATGCCGGTGACTATGCCCACACAGAGGGAATAACGTAGTCCAAAAAGGAGATTTTCTACAGGATGTACGCGATAAAAGCTGAGTGGATTGAGTACTTCTGCACTGTGATGCACCTTATGAAATTGCCAGAGGTATTTATTGGTATGCAATAAACGGTGTAAAACATAGCGAGAAAAGTCATTCATTATAAAAAGACTTAAGGTATACAGCATGACAATGCTTTGATAAGAGACATGCTGAATAGGTGTCTCGATATAAGGAGCCAATAAAGAGAATGTTGTCATTGCAACTGTTTTGGCAGAGAACAATAAGGGGGCAATAAGCATGACCTTGATAAAGGTACCGACCAAAAAGAAGCGATAGTCGAGTAAGGCACTAGGGTGTAATAGATAATGCTTAAATTGTTGCCAAGAGGGTCTATAAGACGGGATACGATAAATTTGGTATCCCGTATAGCCTATTGCAATCAGTGTGGAACTTAGAATATATACCCAGAATAGGCGCTGCCCTGGATTGAGAAGGCTCTCATTAAACCAATCAGTCCACATTATTAGTCACCGTCAGCATCTAATACTTTTGCCACAATGGGTAAGGCGGCCACCATACTGATATAGTATTGTCGATAGAGTTGGTGGCTGATGTGATAGAGTTCATCGGCGTGATCAAATAGGGCTTGTTCATTCTCAAGGCTATCAAGGATAGTGCGTATTTTTTGTAAGTTAGCCTGAATATCTGAGGCCAGTTTTGCTTCTTTATGGCTTGCTAAGATGGCATAAAGACGAGACTGAGTGTGATCGCCTAGCATCTCTTGATGAGTTTTAAAAATACTCTGTAAGGCTTGTGTACTTAATTGACTCAGGAAATATTCAGCACGACGAATATCAGGTTTACCTTTGTATTTACGACTTAATCCGCGACTGTCACCGATACGCCAATCGCGTGCGGCAAAGATACTACTTGAGAGGCTGTGCACGATATAGCTGAGGGCTTTGTCTTGTTGACTAAGAAAATTGTCTTTTTCTTGTGAATAAGCTTGTGCAATGTTGCTTAGATGGTGACAAATAGACTGAGCGATATGTTGAGCAAAGGCATGCTCACGATCAGAGAGCTTTTCGTCTTGAAAAAGGACAAACTCTAGTGCATTAATGCTGCGAGAAGAGTGCTTAAATAAGGCTGTCTTAGCATCACTTTGACTGCTGAGTGCACGATTGATTTGACTTTGCCAATCTTCTTTACCTTGGCGAAAAATATCAATACGACTAGGTGTATCGAGGAAGTCTTCATTAAGATCGCCAAGGATATAGGTGGCTTGCACGGTCTTCCAGTCTTTAACCAGTTGGGTGAAGGCAGGACGAATGGTTGAGGGCTGGCTTATTGGGTGTTGGAGTTGTTGAGCTAATGAAAGACAATTCTGACTAGCTTGGTGAGCGTTTTTCTCAATAACCTCTTCGTAAATTTCTTTTAAAGGGACTGAAAAATCTTGTGCCTGTAAGGCTGTACCAACGCTAAACAGAGAGAGTGCAAGAGTTATTTTCTTGAGATGAGGAAAAAGGTTTTTCATTAAAGACTTTCCAAAAATTGAATCAAATCATGTCTTTCCTGTTCGGAAAGTTGTTGAAAGTGCTGGCGAGAAACTGCTGCCTGACCACCATGCCAAGCAATAGCTTCTAGTAAGGTGCGTGCACGCCCGTCATGGAGGAAATGTGTTTTATAACGATTACGCCATAAAGGGGCGGTACGCCATTCTTGTCCACTTGCTTCGAATTCAGGACGTTGGTCAGCTAGCTCATCACCCATATCATGTAAGAGGAAATCACTGTATGGATAGAATGGTTTACCTTGAGCTGTTTTTTGTTCTGCTTGATGGCAGACAGCACATTGCATCGTTATAAATAGTTTTTTTCCTTTTTCTAAAGAGGCACGTGGTTCGCTTGCTATGGCCTTAGGCAAAGGAAGGTTGGCAGTATAGCGTGCCATACTGATTAAGCGAGCAAACGTCAGGTCATGTGGTTCGGTAGCCGTGCTACGCCCTTTGGCAGCCATAAGACAGTCCGTCTGTGATTGAGTGCAGCTTTCATGGGGATAAATAAGGGATGTCAAACCCATATCATGAAAAGCAGCATCAGCGGTTTGCGTTATTAAGTTCGCTTGAGATGCTTTCCAGCCAAACTTACCAACGGTTATGTTGTTGTCGAGGGGTTGGTAGACCTGATTAACTCGACCTGCTAAGGTAGGGTGGTACAGCTGTTGGTATGCTTGTTGCTGTTGTAGGTTTTCGATGGGGATTTGTTCAATCCATGAAAGTCCCATTAAAAATGGTGCAATACGTAGGCTATAGGCAGTACCTTTACTGAGCGCACCATACGTTAGATTGTCGAGTGTGACTTGCCAATATCGTAGTGGCAGTGCATAGCCGTCAGCAAAAGTAAATAGTTTCTCTTTTGCTTGAATATTTAGCTTGGCTTCAGGGGAAACTGTCGGTATGCCATTCACCGCTATTTGGTAACCATAAACTGGGTCTGGGACAGTAATGTTGTTATCCGTGCGATGGTGATGTTGCGAATATTGACTAAGTTTAGCAACAAAATGGCGTAGGGGGGGTGTACTATCAGGATACGTATTTCTATCAAACAATGATGGCTTGGTGCGCATCTTTGTTGGATGGCAGCTGGTACAGGTATTGGCGTTAAATAATGGACCAAGACCGTCACGAGCGGTGGTCGAACTAGGTGCAGCGACCCATGGGGTATGAAAAAAAGAACGCCCTTGAATGAGTAAATCTTCTTGGGCATCTTGGGCGCTTATCGTATCAGCTAGTGCAGTATTTACCGATGCCCCCAAGAAGAGTGCGAGTAAAAGACGATAAATAAAGCACATAATCTGATACATAAGCGTGCGTGGCAAGCGTTGCTACAGGATAGAATTAGCCTTCGACTTTTGTTTCTTCAGCATCGGTCACATCCTCTTCGGTTAGTGTAATACCCACGCTTTTAGCAACAACTATCATTTGATCGCCTAAGCGGCGCATTTGATTTTTCATGCTGACGATATTGCGAGAGGCTTCTTCGTTTTGAGGCATGATCTGATAGTCAAAGTGCATGCTTGAAGTGGCTAAAGTGTTCATCTTATTAATACGTGAGCGGATATCTGTAATGAGTTTGTCGATATTCGCTTGTTCTTTTGCTGAGAGTGTGTCCCAGAGTGATGGGCCGACTTTCTTGCCATTTGACTCACCTTTGAGGACAGCGATAAAACCTTCAAAGTTTTGAGTGATATCGCGGTGAGTGTTGTCTGAGAAGCAAGAGTGTTCATCTTCTTCGCTTGGTGTAAGGACGGCGACGGCGATGCGCTCGTTGGCTAACTCTGATTTCATAAATACGCCCATACCAGTAATGATTTGACGTAAGGCTTCTTTTGGTGCGATATTTTTGTTAGCATCTGCACCTGTTAATTGTCCAAGAAAGGCAGCACGATAAGTGCCTGTATTGTCAGCACCTAAGGTAGGTGCCCATGCTTTGCTCACAGTTTCTAAATCATTGACGAGCTTATCGGCGGCGGCGTTAAGGTAAGCTTTACGACGATCAGCAAACTTATCGTTGGTGTAGTCAGTTAATGGGCGTTGGCCAGTGGTAGTCGGACCATGGGTGACTTTATCTTCAACAAAGTTGTTATAGTCTTGATCTTGTCCCCACAATAAAAACTCGATAGCATGATAGCCCGTTGCTACATTGGCTTCTCCACCGTTTTCATTAAGTGCAGTGAGGACTTCAGGGGTAATGTTATCAATATTAACGGCAGAGGCATCCTCTCCTATAGGGGTGAATTTACCTTTGCTATCGATGATATTACCTGTAGTGCGTTGGCCATTGGCATCCAAGGTGTAATCAATCATTACCTCATCAAGTGGCCAAGCATTCATTTGTGCTTCTAAATTGCCGTAAGCTTGTTCAACCCAACCTTCTTCTGCATCGATAGGGCCCGCTGATAGACGGAAGACTTCCGTTAAACCGTAGCTTTCACGAGATTGTAGCCATGCTTTTTTAGCCGCCTCAAATGTCGCTTCAGATGGTGCTGCGGTAAAGTCTTTAATCGCTTTCTGTAAGACTTTGGCATCGCTTAGGCTAGCTTGGTACCAGTCATGTGCTTGGGTAGCGTAACTATTAAGGATGGCACTTAACTGTGTGTTTTCTTGGGTAGTCTTGGCAATGCTATCGTGATGACCTGTCATCACAGGAACAGTCATTAGCAAACCGCTGAGTGCCATTGCCATAGATAATTGGCGTAGAGTAAAGCTAAACTTCATGCAAATCTCCCATAAACAATTATGATAATAAGAATAATTCTTATTTTATCATTTTATGAGGAGAGTAAATATGCCTTGTTTATATTATTCAAAAAATGAAATAAAAAACTCGTAAATCCTATGTTGGAAATACGAGTTTCTGTGGGAAGGTATAGAAACTAAATTAACGTGCTGGACAATCGTTAACTTTGCCCCAAGCCTTATTGGCACCACAGTATTTTTCGCGAACATTGCCTACACAACTTGCACGCTCAAAGAAGCCGAGTTGGCGACAGGCAGCAATCTCACGGCGGAAAGCCGCTTCCCAATTACCACCACCTGAGCGAGGTGCAGCGGCATTGTTTTGATTGATAGGACGCGTTTTAATCGCTTGGCTTGTTGAGCCACCACTGCTGACGCTGCTAGTTGCATTGTCACGAGGCGCTGCCGCACTCGCTGTGCTAGATGAAGATACAGAAGCCGTTTTTGCCTTTGATAGGTTATCGGCTTTGACTTGCCAGTCTACTTTGACTTCTTTGTCAGGTATGCCGAGCTTGCCACTCATTAGTGGTTGAGGAGGTTGGCGTAATAATGGCACACCATCTGGACCTACTTGAGGGGCAGGCTCATTTTCGTTGAAATTTGGGAGGTTGGCTTGACGAGGGGCATGCTCAATTAGCCAATCTCCGGCGTATAAACCACCAACAGTGGCTACACCCGCGAGAACCAGTAGAGTAAAAAATAATAAACGCCAACTCATAAAATAACCTTTAACGTGGTTTAGCTGTTTTCGTGGAAGACCTGACCACCATGTTCACGCATGGCATGGAATTTAATATCAGGATTGAGCTCTTCTGCGACTCTTAATTGTGCCATAGAACTGACTAAGAAAGCAGGAGCATCGACCACATCATAGGCAATATGCTGAGCATTACTTGCCATAAATTTGCGTAATGCCGCTGGATTATCGCTAGTAAACCAGCGTGCCATAGTGTAGCGTGATGGCATTAAACGGGCATCAACGCCATACTCGGTCTTTAGGCGATGTACGACAACCTCGAACTGTAGTTGACCGACAGCACCGAGTAATAATGCACCACCGGCTGCTTCTGGTCGGAATACTTGAATGGCGCCTTCTTCACCTAGCTGGGTTAGACCAGTGCGAAGTTGTTTGCTGCGCAGAGGGTCTTTGACCTCTACCGCTTGGAAAAGCTCTGGTGCAAAGAAAGGTAGCCCCGTAAATTGTAGGTTTTCCCCTTCGGTCAACACATCACCGAGATGTAAAACGCCATGGTTAGGAATACCAATCACATCACCTGCATAGGCTTCATCGAGTAGCTCACGACGCTGTGAAAGGAAAGAAACCACATTGTTTGGGCGAATTTCTTTGTTGGTACGACTGACTTTAAGACGCATACCACGTTCAAATTTACCTGAGCTGACACGTACGAAAGCGACACGGTCACGGTGTGCTGGATCCATATTGGCTTGGACTTTAAAGACCACACCAGTGAATTTAGGCTCTTCAGGTTGTACTACACGCTGTAACGCTTGACGTGCACCGGGTTTAGGTGCCCACTCGACTAGTGTATCCAGAACCTCTTGAACCCCAAAGTTATTAACTGCAGAGCCGAAGAAAACCGGTGTTTGTTTGCCGGCTAAAAATTCGGCGGCGTCAAATGTCGGTGTGGCTTCACGGATAAGCTCAATTTCTTCGAGAGCCTTGTCGTAATAGGTGCCAAATTTCTCTTTGATAACAGGATTATGTAACCCTTCGATATACTCATCGTTATCGTCCAGACGCTCTTGACCTGCTTTAAATAGACGCATACGGTCATGGCGTAAATCAAACACACCGCCAAAATGCTTACCCATACCAATAGGCCATGAGAACGGAATAGCATCCATGCCGAGGTGCGATTCGATTTCACTTAATAGGTCAAGTGGCTCTTTCACTTCACGGTCAAGCTTGTTGACGAAGGTAATGATTGGTGTATTGCGTGCACGACATACTTGCAATAGACGAATCGTCTGAGGTTCGATACCATTGGCTGCATCAATTACCATGATGGCTGCATCAACAGCAGTGAGCACACGATAGGTGTCTTCGGAGAAGTCTTGGTGACCTGGTGTATCCAGAAGGTTAATAACGCAGTCTTTATATTCCATCTGCATGACTGAAGAGGCGACAGAAATACCACGTTGTTTCTCGATTTCCATCCAGTCGGAGGCAGCGTGACGACTCGCTTTGCGCGCTTTTACGCTACCGGCAATTTGAATAGCACCAGAGAATAATAAGAGTTTCTCAGTTAAGGTGGT
>JAXECN010000141.1:0-7923 GCA_034093535.1 Pelistega sp. | reverse complement strand
AAGAAAATAAAAAATTTATGTATTCGCAAATGCAAAAAGGTGCGAGAAGTAGAGATTATGAAATCGCTTTGCAATGGTTAAAGGACAGTGGTTTAGTTTATGCGGTGGCACGAGTAAAAAAACCGCATTTACCTTTATCAGCGTATCAAGATAGTGCTTTTAAGCTCTATGGATTGGATGTTGGTTTACTTGCTGCACAGAGTCATTTGGACACTAGCACCTTATTGGAGGGTAATCGTATTTTTACGGAGTTTAAAGGGGCATTAACTGAACAATATGTCCTACAACAACTTGTGGCTAGTCAGGAGAATACGGTGTATTACTGGGCAACAGAAAAAGGGACAGCAGAAGTGGACTTTGTATTGCAACGCAAACAAGAAGTTATTCCCATTGAGGTTACATCAGAAGAAAATCTTAAGGCAAAGAGCTTAAAAGTCTATGTGGATCGATACCAACCAGAACAAGCTATTCGCTTATCAATGGCAGATTATCGAGAACAGGACTGGTTGGTGAATGTGCCGTTGTATCGTTGTGATATTTCATCGTTATAACATTGAATGCCTTTTTAAAAAGTTTCAATTATGATTGAAACTTTTTTGTTTTCACTGGAAAGTTTCAATTATGAATAAAAGGGTTGGAATGTGAGTTGAGTACCTTCTATGAAACAGCTGAGTAAGTTTAAAGATATTTTAGATCCTATTGATCGAACCTCAGAGATTCTGTTTGGTTTATTAATGTCGATGACGATTTTGGGGACTTTGTCGATTGCCAATGCTGGGCAACAAGATGTACGCATGGTATTGCTGTCTGTGCTGGGGTGTAACCTTGCTTGGGGGCTTGTGGATGGGGTGATGTATTTGGTTCGTACCTTGACAACACGTGCCCATCATATCCATTTGGCTAAAAGTGTTCAACAGGCGGATAAGTTTAAAGGACAGCAATTACTGAAAGAGGCATTGTCTGAAGAGCTTGCTCCTTTGGTGGGGGATGATGAAGTAGAGTCGATGCGACAACGGTTACTAAGTACAAAAGTTAATGCCTTAAAAACCTTACGAGCAGATGATTATGTCGCGGCATTTCTAATTTTCTTATTGGTCAGTTTGACGACCATACCCTTAGCCTTACCATTTATCTTTATTGCTGACCTCTCCTTAGCCATGCAAATTTATCGTCTTATTGCCTTAGGTATGTTATTTGGCTGTGGTGTGGCGTTTGCTCGCTATGCTGGGCATGTACATCCCTTGCGTGTTGGGATTGTTATGGCAGTTTTAGGTTCTGTATTAACTGTGGTAATTATGGCGCTGGGTGGGTGATGTTATTATATCTTTCGTAATAGTTTTTATTGCTAATAAACAATATTGTTTGTTATTATTGAAAATAAGTTTTTATTATTAACGAATAATGTTAAGGTTAATAGCATGATGAGAAAATCAGAACTGAGTGAAGTCATAGCATATCAACGGGAGCAATTGATATTACAAAAAAGCTATCCTCGAAAAATGCTTTCAGATATTAAGATGCTACCTGATTTTGCTTTGGTCATTTCTGGTATAAGGCGTAGTGGTAAAAGTACTTTATTGACGCAGCTTATTGAAAGAAAAGCGAATAATGAATTTCTTTTTTTAAATTTTGATACGCCTCAGTTGTTCAATTTTGAGTTTGATGATTTTGCTTTGTTGGATGAGCTTATCTCGGAGCGACCAGAAGTTAAAACGCTGTATTTTGATGAAATTCAAGTCGTTAAGGGTTGGGAAGTTTATGTTCGAGGTATCCTAGATAGAGGATTCCAAGTAGTGGTGACAGGATCGAATGCATCTTTGTTAAGTCGTGAGTTAGGTACAAAACTTACAGGTAGGCATATCAGTAAAGAGCTATTTCCTTTTTCTTTTGCTGAGTTTTGTAACTTTTTGAATAAAGAAAAGAATGTATCATCACTAAAAGAGTATCTACAACAAGGTGGCTTTCCTCAATATATACAATTAGGCGAGGATGAAATTCTTAATACCTTGCTTAATGATCTTTTGTATCGTGATATTGTTGTCCGTTATGGTATCCGTGATGAAAGAGCATTAAAACGCTTGCTATTATTTTTAGTCGCTAATATCGGTAATTTAGTTTCTGCCAATAAATTAAAACAGAGTATTGAATTGAAGAGTACAGCGACAGTATTAGAGTATTTGTCACATTTAGAGCAGGCGTATATTGTCCATTTATTACCAAAATTTTCTTACTCCTATAAAAATCAGTTAGTCAATCCGCGTAAAATTTATTTTATTGATAATGGGTTACAACGAATAATTACACCTTCTTTTACGCAAGATTTGGGGCGAAAATTAGAAAACGCTGTTTTTTGGGAATTAAGAAGAGCATATAAGGAACTGTACTATTACAATGAAAACAATAAAGAGTGTGATTTTATTGTTTGTAAGAATCATGAACCTTTAAAAGTTATTCAAGTGTGTTGGCAACTCAATTCAGAAAATATTAGGCGAGAGCAGGATGGACTACTCGATGCCATGAACTATTTTAAGCTGAACCAGGGGTATATCATCACCTTAGATCAAAGCGATAAAATACGCGTTGATGGCAAAACCATTGAGGTATTACCGTTTTGGGAGGTATTTTGATATAGGGATAATTAATGCTTGCCATGCGAAATAAACTGTTCTAGTGCAGAGGCAATCATTTGATTTAGGCTTATGTTTAAATGGTCTGCCTTGCGGATTAGTTCTTTATGTAATTCAGGCGATATGCGGATATTAAATGAACCTTTAAAAGGTCGATTAGGGGATTCTCCGCGTTCCTCACAAAGAGCAAGGTAGCTGTCAACCGCCTCATGAAAAGCAAGAAGAACTTCTTGGTGATTTTTGCCGAAGAAATGAATGACATCATTAATATAGAGAATCTCACCAACAAGACCTTCATCTTCTGCACTATAACGAATTTTCGCTTCATATCCTCGATATTTAAGAATGTCCATTTAAATAATCCCATATTTATTAATGAATAGCAAAGCAGCTTTAATCTGATAGGGCTTTAAGTTACTACTTGGATGTGGTTTTGCCATATCTAGGCGAACTAGACCGTATCTTGAAGAATTAAAAATAAAATACTTATGACTGGATCCTCCACGCTGTTCATGTAAAGAACAACCAAAATGTGTCAATAAGGTGATAAGTTGTTCAAATTTAAAATCTTTTGGAGGTGGAATCTTACGCAGTCGTTCGTATAGTTTCTCTATAGTACTCATTTGTCAATGCCTTATTTTAAAGCAACTAAAAAATAGTTGCAAATATTCATCATAAAAGTAATGACTCTAACTATAGGAAAATTGATAAAGGATTAAAAGAGGGGGGAGGACAAATTTGTCACACAGTTAAATAAGGCAAACAGGTAGTCTATTACCCATTAATCTCTTCAATCTGCTCAAGCAATGTCATCCACTCTTCTTCGAGGGCTTGGGTCTCACGGGTGAGGGTGCCGTGTTCTTCAAGAAGTTTGACGCGTTCATCGCGGCGTTCATCGCTATAAAAGCTTTCATCGGCAATAAAACCGTCTATTTCAGCAATACGCATTTGATTTTTTTCAACCTGAGCTTCGACTACGGCTAAACGTTTTTCGAGTGGTTTGCGCAGAGCAGCTTTACGCTGACGTTCTTCTGCTTCAAAGCGTTTTTGCTCTTTACGGTTAATGCTATTGTCACTTTGTTGTTGACTTCGCTCATCACGCTCTTCGCGTTTTTGCTGTTGCTGACGGTTGGCGAGCCATTGTTGATAGTCTTCCAAGTCTCCATCAAACTCAGCGACGGTTCCATCAGCAACAATCCAGAAACTATCGACAGTGGTGCGTAAAAGATGACGGTCGTGTGAGACCATGAGTACGCTACCTTCAAACTCAGCTAAAGCTGTCGCTAAGGCCTCGCGGGTTTCTACATCAAGGTGGTTGCTTGGTTCGTCAAGCAGTAGGAGGTTAGGTTTTTGCCAAACGACAAGAGATAAGGCAAGACGTGCTTTTTCTCCACCAGAGAAGGGGGTGATAGGGCTATTGACGACATCGCCACTAAACCCAAACATGCCGAGATAATTACGGAGTTCTTGCTCACGGATATTAGGGTCAGCAATGCGTTGTAAATGCATCAATGGGGTAGCTTGCATATCCAACATATCCAGTTGATGTTGGGCAAAATAACCGATAGATAGTCCTTTGGAGGGGCGGAATTCACCTGCTAAAGGTTGCAGTTCTTGTGCGATTGTTTTAATCAGCGTTGACTTACCAGCACCATTGACGCCGAGTACGCCGATACGCCCACCACCACGCAGCATTAAGGTGATATTTTTTAAAATCGCTTTATCGCCATAACCGACACTGAGTTTATCCATGACCATTAATGGGTCAGGCATATTGAGTGGATCGGGAATCTTGATATCAATACTGTGTTCTGCCTTGATAGGGGCTAACACCTGCATCCTAGCTAAGGCTTTGACACGGCTTTGTGCTTGCTTGGCTTTAGTGGCTTTAGCCTTAAAACGATCAATAAAGCTTTGCAGACGTTGTGTTTCTCTGGCTTGACGGTCAATCGCCACTTGCTGTTGGCGGATACGTTCGGCTTTTTGCGTTAAAAAGCTATCGTAATCCCC
This sequence comes from Pelistega sp., assembly GCA_034093535.1. Classification (GTDB taxonomy): domain Bacteria; phylum Pseudomonadota; class Gammaproteobacteria; order Burkholderiales; family Burkholderiaceae_B; genus Taylorella. The sequence continues at coordinate 3,286 of JAXECN010000141.1, read as the reverse complement.
TTTGTAGCGGATGAGTTTTTGTGCTTCAAAGTTTAAAATGGTACGTGCTACCGCATTCAGAAATTCGGTGTCATGCGAGATAAGAATGACCGTGCCTGGATAGTGTTGTAGCCATTTTTCTAGCCATAACATCGCATCTAAGTCGAGATGGTTGGTGGGTTCGTCTAGTAGCAATAAGTCTGACGGTTTCATCAAGGCTCGTGCTAAAGCCAGACGGACTTGCCATCCTCCAGAAAAACTTTCGATGGATTGTTCCCATTGCGTAGGGGTAAAGCCTAGCCCCGCTAGCAGTTGCTCGGCACGAGAATTAGCTGTCCAATGCCCCGCTTCGGTGAGCTCACTTTCTAACTCCGCGATACGCTGACCGTCTTCATCGGATGTTGCAGCACGTTGGGCTTGCAAGTGACGCAAGTGTGTGTCACCATCGATGACAAACTCGCGCGCACTCTGCGCACCGACAAGCGTGTCTTGCTTGACATGAGAAAGGCGCCACGCTTGAGGGATATCAAGCTCACCAGCATCTTGGTCAATCTCGCCGAGTAAGAGGGCGAATAGGCTAGATTTGCCTGCACCGTTTTTACCCACGATACCTACGCGTTCACCAGGGTGGACAACAAACTCGGTGTTATCCAGTAAAACTTTCGTGCCGCGACGTAGTGTTAGACCAGAGGCTCGGATCATAGTAGTGGCTTTCCTTTCGGGAGGGGAGTCATTTGCTTGTCTTAATCCAGCATTAATAATTCTTCACGCGTCAGCAATAAAATGCTTTCATCTGTGGTTTCTGTTTCTAAAAGCGTTGGGCTGATAGAGGGGAATGCCGTGAGGAAATTCTCATATTCATGTCCAATTTCTAGCAACATAAAGCCATCTTCGCTGAGATAGTTCGGGGCAGCGTAGAGGATTTTACGGATTACATCCATACCGTCTTCACCTCCGGCTAATGCCAACGCCGGTTCATTTTTGTATTCTGCAGGGAGCTCTTCCATGGATGTGCTATTCACATAAGGCGGATTGCAGATAATGACATCGTAGGCTTTAGGGGGCAAGTCTTTGAACAAGTCAGTTTGATGTAGGTGAACTTGTAGACCTAATTTGTATAATTCCACATTTTGTTTGGCGACAGCTAATGCTTTAGGTGAAATATCGGCCGCATCAACGTGTGAATGTGGGAACTCTAGAGCGGCTAGAATCGCTAAATTGCCCGAACCTGTACACATATCAAGGATATTTAATGGGGCATCAGGGTCGGCTACCCAAGGTTGCAATTGCTCGGCAATCAGCTCAGAAATAGGGGAACGAGGGACTAAAACATCCTCTGTCACAATGAAACGATGCCCTTGTAACCAAGCTTCACCTGTCAAATAGGCAAGAGGAACACGTTTTTTAACACGATCCTGAATCAATGTTAGACAACGTTTCTTTTCTTCTTTAAGTAGACGAGCATCTAAGAAAGGATCCAGATTGTCTAAGGGCAGATTTAAAGAAAATAGAGTGAGATAAACGGCCTCATCCCACGCATTGTCTGAACCATGTCCAAAAAAGAGTTGAGCACGATTAAATTCAGACACGGCATAACGGATGATGTCGCGAACGGTTTGTAGTTCATCGTAGTCTTGAGTGCTCATCATGAGTCCTTTGTAAAAGTGAGTGGTTAAAAGGGTAAGTTTTGCGCAGTTGCTAATTAATACTTATGTCAACAGCGCCTTTAATGCACGCTTGTAGATGTTCTTTAATGTCTCAACATCATTGACATCAACATGTTCATTGACCTGGTGGATACTCGCATTGATTGGACCGAACTCTAAAATTTGCGGGCAAATTTTAGCGATAAAGCGACCGTCAGATGTACCACCTGTGGTGCTTAATTCGGCTTTGATACCAGTCTCTGCCAAAATAGCCTCTTGTACAACGGTTGTCAAAGGACCACTTTCTGTTAAGAAGGGCTCGCCACCGAGTACCCATTCTAGGTCATAGTCGACGCCGTGTTTATCAAGAATAGCGTGGACTTTTTCTTTAAGTCCTTCTGGTGTGCTAGCTGTCGAAAAACGGAAGTTAAAGACAATTTTCGCTGCGCCCGGTACAACATTGGTCGCCCCAGTACCTGAATGATAGTTAGAAATCTGGAATGTCGTGGCAGGGAAGTATTCATTGCCACGATCCCATTCGGTGGCGACGAGTTCAGCCATCGCAGCAGCACTGAGGTGAATAGGGTTACGTACTTTTTCTGGGTAAGCCACGTGACCTTGTTTACCTTTAACCGTTAGCGTGCCTGTCAATGAGCCGCGACGACCATTTTTAATCGTATCGCCAAATACCTGACTAGACGTAGGCTCACCAACGATACAGTAATCGAGCTGTTCGTTACGTGCTTTTAGCGTATCACAGACTTTAACCGTACCATTAATAGAAGGACCTTCTTCATCGGCAGTAATGAGTAGCGCAATAGAGCCTTTGTGATTGGGGTTTTCTTCGACAAACTCGCGACAAGCAATCGTAAAGGCGGCGACACCCGCTTTCATATCGGCAGCGCCACGACCATACAACTTACCGTCTCTGATAGTCGCTGTAAAAGGAGGGGTCTCCCAACGCTCAATAGGACCTGTCGGCACAACATCGGTATGTCCAGCAAAAACAACAAGAGGTGCTTCAGTGCCTTTGCGAAGCCAGAGATTTTTCACCTCTTCAAATGGCATCCATTCAGGTTTGAAGCCTACTTCTTGAAGCTCATCGGCTAGACGCTCTTGGCACCCCTTATCTTCAGGGGTTACCGAGTCACGATTAATCAGATCAACGAGTAGGTCAATCGTAGAGGTTTTCATGGATATAGACCTTATGCACGTAATAAATCATTGATGCTTGTCTTAGCACGTGTTTGAGCATCAACACGTTTAACGATAACGGCGCATGCAAGGCTATGAGAACCGTCAGCACTTGGTAACGAACCCGGTACTACGACAGAACCTGACGGTACACGACCATAAGTGATTTCACCTGTTTCGCGGTTGTAGATTTTGGTGCTTTGCGAGATAAATACACCCATCGCGAGCACAGAGTTTTCTTCAATAATAACACCTTCAACCACTTCAGAACGTGCACCAATAAAGCAGTTGTCCTCAATAATTGTTGGGTTTGCTTGTAGAGGCTCTAACACACCACCGATACCGACACCACCAGATTAGTTAACATTTTTACCGATTTGTGCGCAAGAACCGACCGTCGCCCATGTGTCATCCATCGTGCCTTCATCTACGTAAGCACCGATATTCACGTAAGACGGCATAAGACC
>JAXECN010000140.1:0-12365 GCA_034093535.1 Pelistega sp. | reverse complement strand
ATAAGGATCGTCTTCGACGAGTGGGAGATTTAACTCGGCACAACGCTTAACTAGCGCGATACGACGCTCTAAGCTTAGTGTGCGACCTGTTGGGTTTTGGAAGTTAGGTAACGCATAGAGGAAACGTGCATCTTTAGCGATGTCGTTAGTAAGACCCTCTGGGACTAAACCGCTTTCGTCGGTAGGGATAGCGCTGTATGTTGGACCGTACTGATTAAAGGATTGAATTGCACCTAGATAGGATGGAGATTCAAGTAGAACTTTTGAGCCTTCATCGATAAAAAGCTTACCAATTAGGTCAAGCGCTTGTTGAGAGCCTGATACGACAAGAACATTATCAACTGTAATTTCTACGCCACGCTTTTTAAAGTCGCTCACCACCCATTCACGCAGTGGACGATAACCCTCTGTAGGACCGTATTGTAGTGCTACTTTGGGGTGATTGGTCATCACATTATCGTAGGCTTCACGAATTTTAGCGATAGGGAAACCTTCTGGTGATGGAAGACCGCCGGCAAAAGAAATGATGTCCGGACGCTCGGTAACTTTAAGAATTTCGCGGATAGCTGAGCTAGTCGCTGTGGTTGCGCGCTTAGAGAGCGGAAATGTAATGCTATTCATATTGATAATTCCGATAGACTTTGTCGTAATAAATTATCTTATCGTGTTTTTAGCTTAATTGCTAGTAGGAAAAGTATTCAATGCTAAGGCATGAATAGGGTATGGCAGTAAACCCTCTAGTGCTTGGAAAACAAGGCGTTGTTGTGCTACACGATTTAGACCGTTAAATTTAGCGGAATGGATATTGACACGAAAATGACTTGCTCCGTTTTTACTACCAGCATGACCTGCATGGAGGTGTGATTCGTCAATAATCTCAAGTGAGGTTGGCTCTAATACTTGGAGGCGTTGTTTGATGAGTTCTGCGCGTTCTTGATGCATGGTGTTCTTCAGGGTTGTTAATAGAAGTGATATAAGTATAGCAGTGAATATTTATCATCATAAAAAAAGACCGCCCTGAAAGAGCGGTCTTGTCTGAGCAAGCGAGAGTTAAATTAGTCTAATTTAACAGAAGCCGCTAACTCTTTATAGCTATCGATTTGATCGAAGTTCATATAACGATAAATCTTATCGCCATTTTCATTGATCACACCGATGTCTGCTAAGTACTCTTCGCGTGTTGGGATACGACCTAAGCGAGAGCAGATTGCTGCAAGCTCAGCCGAACCTAAGTATACGTTAGTGTTCTTACCTAAACGGTTAGGGAAGTTACGAGTACTGGTTGACATCACTGTTGCACCTTCGCGAACTTGTGCTTGGTTACCCATACATAGAGAACAACCTGGCATTTCAGTACGAGCACCAGCGACACCTAGAACACCATAGTGACCCTCTTCAGTGAGTTGCTCTTGGTCCATCTTAGTTGGAGGAGCTACCCATAGACGAACAGGGATATCACGTTTGCCTTCGAGGAGTTTAGAAGCTGCACGGAAGTGACCGATGTTAGTCATACAACTACCGATGAATACCTCGTCAATCTTAGCACCAGCTACTTCAGATAATGTTTTCACATCATCAGGGTCGTTCGGGCAAGCAACGATTGGTTCATGGATTTCATTTAAGTCGATTTCGATAACAGCCGCATATTCAGCGTCTGCGTCAGCTTGTAGCAGCTGTGGATTTTCTAACCAAGCTTCCATCGCTTTAATACGACGAGCCAATGAGCGAGCGTCTTGATAACCGTTAGCAATCATCGCTTTTAATAAAGTGATGTTACTGTTGATGTATTCGATGATAGGCTCTTTGTTGAGGTGTACTGTACAACCTGCAGCAGAACGTTCAGCTGAAGCGTCTGTTAATTCGAAGGCTTGTTCTACTTTGAGATCTGGTAGACCTTCAATCTCTAGGATACGACCAGAGAAGATGTTTTTCTTGCCTTGTTTTGCCACAGTGAGCAGACCTTGTTTGATAGCATATAAAGGAATCGCATTAACAAGGTCACGTAATGTTACGCCCGGCTGCATTGTACCTTTGAAGCGAACTAATACTGACTCAGGCATATCAAGAGGCATAACACCAGTCGCTGCCGCGAACGCAACAAGACCAGAACCTGCTGGGAATGAAATACCGATTGGGAAACGTGTATGAGAGTCACCACCTGTACCGACTGTATCAGGTAATAACATACGGTTTAACCAAGAGTGAATCACACCGTCGCCTGGGCGTAGAGAGATACCGCCACGGCTGCTGATGAACTCAGGTAATTCGTGGTGAGTCTTAACGTCTACTGGTTTTGGATAAGCTGCTGTATGGCAGAATGACTGCATAACGAGGTCAGAAGAGAAACCTAAGCAAGCGAGGTCTTTAAGCTCGTCACGTGTCATAGGACCTGTTGTGTCTTGGCTACCTACAGAAGTCATACGTGGTTCGCAATAGGTGCCCGGACGGATACCTTGACCTTCTGGGAGACCACAGGCACGACCCACCATTTTTTGAGCTAGTGTGAAGCCTTTACCTGTATCAGCAGGATCTTTTGGTAAACGGAATAATGTTGATGGAGGTAAACCTAAAGCTTCGCGTGCTTTTGCTGTTAAGCCACGACCGATAATCAGTGGAATACGACCGCCTGCACGAACTTCGTCAAATAATACTTCTGATTTTACTTGGAATTCAGAGATAACTTGACCATCTTTTAGGGCTTTGCCTTCGTATGGGCGTAATTCAACAACATCACCCATGTTCATTTGGCTAACGTCTAATTCGATAGGTAATGCACCCGCGTCTTCCATAGTATTGTAGAAGATAGGAGCGATTTTACCGCCTAAGCAGACACCACCGAAGCGTTTGTTAGGGATAAATGGAATGTCTTCACCAGTGAACCATAGTACTGAGTTAGTCGCTGATTTACGAGAAGAGCCTGTACCTACTACGTCACCAACATAAGCGACTAAATTGCCTTTTTCTTTGAGTGATTGGATAAAAGCAACTGGACCACGTTTGCCATCTTCTTCTGGCTCAAATGGCGCGCCTTCGCGTTTGTTCTTTAACATTGCTAAAGCGTGCATTGGAATATCTGGACGAGTTGTCGCGTCTGGTGCTGGCGATAAATCGTCAGTGTTTGTCTCACCGGGTACTTTAAATACGGTGATAGTTAGGCTTTCTGGGACTTCTGGACGGCTTGTAAACCATTCAGCATCCGCCCAGCTTTGCATCACTTCTTTTGCAAAAGCATTGCCTTTGTCTGATTTTTCTTTTACATCGTGGAATGCGTCAAACATGAGTAATGTTTTCTTAAGACCGTTTGCCGCGATTTGACCTAATTCAGGATTATCTAGTAAGTCTACTAATGGGCTGATGTTATAGCCACCTAACATAGTGCCTAATAACTCAGTCGCATGTGCTGGGCTGATAAGAGCATTTTTCTCTGTACCAAAAGCAACAGCAGCTAAGTAAGATGCTTTTACTTTAGCGGCATCATCAACACCAGCAGGTACGCGGTGTGTTAATAGCTCTAGTAAAAAAGCTTCTTCGCCAGCAGGTGGGTTTTTAAGTAGTTCGATAAGGTCAGCTGTTTGTTTTGCTGATAGTGGAAGGGCTGGAATGCCCAAAGCAGCACGTTCGGCTGCGTGTTTGCGATATGCTTCCAACATAGTATTTTCCTAAAGTCGGTTAAGATAAATAACCTCATTATTATAAATGAAAAATGAAAATTCTGCTTTAGGTCTTATATAAGACTTGGAAAAAACCAACAATGAAAATTACCTGAGTAAATTCAAAGAGATAGCTTGGGTTTAATAGGTTTAAGGTTGAAATATGTTGAAAAATGAAAAGTCCTTCTTAGGGAAAATCCTAGGGAATTGTTTTCAGCTATAATTTAAGAATCAGAAGTATTTTAGCTATGTATAGGGTGTTTAGCGAACCATATTGCGGTTGTTAGACATTGGATACGCTTTCTTTAAAGGAAATTAAATGAGTAAAACAAAGTTTGTTGTCGGTGCTGTTACCGTTGCAGTTGCTGCCGGTTTAGTATGGCATTTTGCGGGGAATAAAGAAGCGACCTCTCCAGTGACAAGTGCGGTTGAGCAAGTTGTTAACCCACGAGCGGCTTTAGAAGCTAAGAGTGCTGAGTTAGTAAAAAACTTTGAAGCATACCTTGCTGGCACAGAGCAAGCGGGGTCTTATCAATGGGAAAGCATAACCACCCTTGATGATGGCTCTGCACGTCTTAATAATGTGACGTATAAAGCCCCTAATACAAGCGCTGAGGAAGCCCTAAAATTTAAATCTTTTGACTTACAAAAGATGACTTATACACCGGATTTGTATGAACAAAAGGTGAGTTTTGAAGGTCTATCCAATGCACAGGGCAAGTCAATTGTGCAAGAAGCCTTATCAGAGGATTCTACCTATCAAGATTTAGGGTATACAGGTAATTTAGCGCTTGCTGATGGTGAGTTTGATTTAACCCATGATGTGAAAAACAATAAAGCCAGCATGAATATCCTCTTTAAACAAGCGGATTTCTTGAATATCAATGTAGACTTTGCCGGTACTCAACTCAATGAGTTCTTGGATGTGGTGACTAAAACTTCTGAGCAAGAATTAGAAAAAGATCCGATGAAATTGGTGGCTGCTTTATCACCAGCGCTGATTGAAAAGTTAGCTATTCGTTTTGAAGATACGGGCATGATGGGACGTGTACAAAAGTCTCCAGACGCTGCTAAAGTTAGCGTGCAAGAATGTCAATTGGGTCTGATGATGGTTGGTGTATCGCTAGACGACTCAGTATGTACGAATTTAACCAGCTTTATTAATGGTGAGCAAAAACAATTGAAGATGAGTATTAACCCCGCTCAACCATTATCGGTGAGTAAGGTTATGTTTGATATGGCGTCACCGACACCAGAATCTATTGCTGCCCTTATTAAAGAATTAAATTTAAAGGTTGAAAACTAATATATGTCAAAGAAATTAGTAGGCGCATTAGTCGCTATTGGCGTGGTGGGTGCTGCCGCATGGTTTGGCGGTAATTATTATGTCAGCCAAAAAGTTGAAGAAACTGCCCAAGCATTTTTAACGAAAAATAAGTTAACTGATCAAATTCAATGGGCACGTTCGGAAGGTCGAATTAATAAGACGGCGACCTTTTATGATGTGGTAATTAGCCCTAAGAAAATGAAAGAGAAGATTTTCGTGAAAGAGCTTCATGTGAATGACTTCTCTGACGCAAAAGATAATTTTGTCTTGGACTTATCGTTTGAAGGTTTATCTGATAGCCAAGGCAAAACACTGCTTGCCAAGGATTTAGCTAAAGCGAAGTGGGCTGCGCATATTGATACAGCTAATTTGCCTTTGATGGACGCGAAGTTAGCGATTCGACAACAGGTGGATAGTTTGGCTTTTACTGCGATTGCCGAACAAGGCAATGTGGGTGATATGAGTTTTAGTATCGATTTAGCAAAGACCGGCGCTTTATTAAATACGCTCAAAGATAAAGGCGTTCCTCAAAATAATCCATTCCAATTGCTAGGTTTATTATCTCAAGTCACGCTTGAGGAGGCTTATTTGCAAGTTAAGAATAAAGGCTTGGTACAAGGGGGCAAACCAGAAGAAGCCGCTCGTGTTTTGACTGAATGTACCAATGCATTGATGGCACAGCAAGTAGCTCAAGGGCAAGCGTATTGTCGTAGTATCAGTCAGTTTGCTGCTGGTGACGCTAAAGAGTTAAATGTGGCGATTAAGCCAGCACAAGCACCATCATTATTTGCTTTGTTTACACAGTTACAGCGTATAAACCGAGCTCCAGATGGTGCGGCTAAGCTTTTGGATACATTAAATTTAGAGATTAAAAATTAAGTAGACTAAGCCACTAAATCCGCAAACTCTGGATGGCGTTTAATATACGCTTCCGCATAAGAACAGCTTGGAATGACCTTCCAAGCTTTTTCTTTGGCAGTGTTGAGGGCGTATTCCATCAGCTTACCTGCAATGCCACGACCACCGATAGCATCAGGCACAATGGTGTGAGTGATATTCATCACATTATTGTTGAGTTCGTAATCAATATGCGCCGTATGACCATCTACTTCAGTGGTAAATTGTTGTTGTGTAGGGTGGTGAGAGATATTCATAATTGTCCTTTTAAATGCAACGGTTTATTGCTCATCACTTTAGGTATATCTTTAATTTACTAGGCTACACCATTTTGTACAATCAGGATTAATACCCACAGCACAACCATGGCGATAATACCTAGGAAGCAACCTCCCCATAGACCAAGAATCGGTGCTTTAACTTTAAGTGGGACATGTTGAGGATTAATATGGGCAAGTTGTTGATTAGCGTGTGCAATCAGTCCCCAGCGCGTGTTAGGGAAAAAGAGGCGAAAGAAATAGTCTAATAATACGCCGGTCTTATTGCCTAAGCTCAGACGATGCCAAGGTAAGATTTTAAGATAAGGGTGTTGTAGCGTGTTATTGACGGTTGCTGCACCTAAGGTAAACAGATAGAGGGCAGAAATTAAAGTTGCTACTAAGCAAAATAATAATAAGGTAAAAGTATAACTAAGTAAGGTTATTGCCATTTTAGAAACGTCATGTATCCGATAGATAAGAAAAAAAGTGTCTGTGTAAGAGGATATAAGATAGTATCAGAGAGCGCCAGAGAAAACCTATAAAAGAAAGAGTTTCTTCTTCGTATAAATATAAATTTTATACAAATCAGAAACTCTTTTTTATCTCGGTGAGATTTTGCTTAAATAATGGTGATTATTTACGCTGATCCAATGGTACAAATGGGATATCATCTGGACCGGTGTAGTTAGCTGTTGGGCGGATAATCTTGTTATCAGCACGTTGCTCAAGAATATGTGCTGACCAGCCTGCCGTACGTGCAATCACGAATAATGGCGTAAACATCGCTGTTGGTACTCCCATCATATGGTATGACACCGCAGAGAACCAGTCGAGGTTAGGGAACATCTTCTTGATTTCCCACATCACCGACTCAAGACGCTCAGCAATATCGTACATCTTCGTGTTGCCTTGTTCATCAGAGAGTTGTTTCGCCACTTCTTTAATCACAACGTTACGTGGGTCAGAAATGGTATAAACAGGGTGACCGAAACCGATAATAACTTCTTTGTTTTCGACACGTTTACGAATATCTGCTTCTGCTTCGTCTGGGTTTTCGTAGCGTTTTTGAACCTCAAAAGCAACTTCATTGGCGCCACCATGTTTTGGACCACGTAGAGCACCGATAGCACCTGTCACCGCAGAGTACATATCAGAACCCGTACCGGCAATCACGCGGCTAGTAAAGGTTGAGGCATTAAACTCATGCTCTGCATAGAGGATAAGTGAAGTATGCATAGCACGAACCCAGCTCTCTGGTGGCTCTTCGCCGTGTAAGAGGTGGAGGAAGTGACCGCCAATGCTGTCATCGTCTGTCTGTACATCAATCACACGACCATTGTGGCTGAAATGATACCAGTAGAGTAGAGCAGAACCTAAGCAAGCCATTAGACGGTCAGCGATATCACGAGCGTCTGCGGCATTGTGGTCGTCTTTTTCTGGTAATGTACAACCGAGTACAGACACGGCAGTACGCATAACATCCATCGGATGACTTGCTGCAGGAAGTGATTCTAGGACGGTTTGTAAGTTGGCAGGTAGACCACGAAGACGTTTGAGTTTTGCTTTGTAGGCATCAAGCTCTTTTTTATTAGGGAGTTTACCGTGTACGAGTAAGTGAGCGATTTCTTCAAACTCACTGACTTTAGCGAGGTCGAGAATATCGTAACCACGATAGCTGAGGTCATTACCAGTACGACCTACGGTACATAGGGCTGTATTACCTGCCACTACACCAGATAGGGCAACCGATTTTTTTACTTTTGGTTTAACTTCTTCAGTGCTCATTTAACACTCCTTTCGATGAAATAGTTAAAACTTAAATTGTTTGAATATGAATTATTTATTCTTAGCAAATAGTGCATCAAGCTTTTGTTCAAAAGCATGATAACCAATGCGGTCATAGAGTTCTTCACGAGTTTGCATGATATCGATGACATTGCGTTGGTGTCCGTTTTTGCGGATACTTGTATAGACAGTTTCAGCGGCTTTATTCATAGCACGGAATGCTGATAATGGGTACAGTACCATGCCTACGCCTACACTAGAAAGCTCTTCTACGCTAAAGAGGGGTGTTGCGCCGAATTCGGTGATGTTTGCCAATAGGGGGACATTGATCGCTTTAGCGAATTTCTCGTAAGTTGGTAAGTCATAAGCCGCTTCTGCAAAAATAGCATCGGCACCTGCTTCAGCACATTTAATCGCACGTTCGATAGCAGCATCTACACCATGTGCTTGAATCGCGTCGGTACGTGCGATAATAAAGAAATTCTCATCAGTACGTGCGTCAGCTGCTGCTTTAACGCGGTCAACCATTTCCTCTGTTGAGACGATTTCTTTGCCAGGGCGGTGTCCACAACGCTTAGCACCCACTTGATCCTCAATGTGGCAGGCAGCAGCACCAGCCTTAATGAGGCTTTGTACTGTACGAGCAATATTAAATGCTGATGGACCTAAACCAGTATCAATGTCCACGAGTAATGGTAAGTCACAAACATCCGTAATACGTCGAGTATCAATCAGTACATCCTCAAGCGTATTGATACCTAAGTCAGGTAGACCTAGTGAACCAGCAGCTACACCGCCACCTGATAAATAGATAGCTTTAAAGCCGGCACGCTTAGCCAGTAGGGCATGGTTAGCATTAATCGCACCAATAATTTGTAGTGGATTTTCTTCAGCGAGAGCTTGACGGAATTTAGCACCTGCAGATTGAATCGCCATAATGAATTATCTCCAATATTGTTTTTGAATTTATCGTATAAGTATTTGCGAAATTCACCTAAATGAAAATAGGGGAAAATACCCTTTTTGTAAGGCTTTATATCGCTTTAGTGATAAAAAAGCCACGCATGGAGCGTGGCTTCCTTGTCAGAAGTAATCACCACGATGAATTGATGTGTCCAATGCCGTGTGGTGATTCATCTTCATGCTGTTATTACAGGACAATTATTTTAGAAGATCAGCCACGCCATCACGCTCTTCTGTAAGCTCAGCAAGCGTTTTGTCCATGCGTTCACGAGAGAACTCGTTGATTTCTAAACCTTGAACGATTTTGTACTCACCGTTTTCAGTGGTTACTGGGAAACCGTATACGATACCCTCTGGGATACCATAAGAACCGTCAGAAGGAACACCCATTGTTACCCATTTGCCGTTAGAGCCAAGTACCCAGTCACGGATATGGTCGATAGCTGCATTAGCAGCTGAAGCCGCTGATGATAAGCCACGTGCGTCAATAATAGCTGCACCGCGTTTGCCTACTGTAGGGATAAAGTTGTCTTTATTCCATACGTCATCGTTGATTTTCTTCTCTAAGCTTTCGCCGTTAACTGTTGCAAAGCGAATATCTGGGTACATTGTTGGAGAGTGGTTACCCCATACGATTAAGTTCTCGATGTCTTTGACTTGAGTACCAGATTTTTGAGCTAATTGCGTCAATGCACGGTTATGGTCTAAGCGTAACATTGCTGTGAAGTTTTTCGCTGGTAGGTCTGGTGCAGATTTCATTGCGATGTAAGCGTTAGTGTTGGCAGGGTTACCTACAACTAATACTTTAACATCACGTTTTGCAACGGCATTTAATGCTTTACCTTGAACAGTGAAGATTTGAGCATTGGCTTGTAATAAGTCTTTACGCTCCATACCAGGACCGCGTGGACGAGCACCTACTAATAAGGCGATGTCAACGTCTTTAAACGCTGTCATTGGGTCGCTGTGTGCTGTTACTTCTTGAAGAAGTGGGAATGCGCAGTCGTCTAACTCCATAATCACGCCCTGAAGCGCTTTTTGTGCTTTTTCGTCAGGGATTTCAAGAAGTTGTAGGATTACAGGCTGGTCTTTACCTAGCATTTCACCAGAAGCGATGCGGAATAGTAAAGCGTAACCGATTTGGCCTGCAGCGCCTGTTACGGCAACGCGAACAGCTGGTTTAGACATATTTATGCTCCAATAAAAATTGAAAAATAAAGACTGTATTAAGAAGAAAGTACAGTCAAAAACTGTGGAAAATTATACGCTAATATTAGCCGATAATTTACGTTTTCGTCAATAAGTCTTATATAAGACTTGAGGGTGAATGAGTGTGATGAAAATGACATACCCCCTCTATTTTCGAATAGAGGATTCTGCTACTGTGGGAGTATTTATAGCTAAAACATAATAAAAATGACGAACTATTTTGATGATGTTCAGTTTGATGGAGCAAGCTATTCTTTAGAGCATTTGAACCCGATATATATTGAGTTCTTTGGTAAAAAGATTGAGAGAAATTTGAGGGTTAAAGTCTTGTATTCTAACCATTGTTTTACAGCTAGAGTTGATAGACTGGTTGCTAATTCTGTGCGTGAGTTTTCTTTGCAAAGATATGAGCTTTCAAAGTTGTTGCCCAGTATTATTCAGAGTATGAATGATGAAAAAGTGCAGGTATTGCAAACACTTGCACGACGAAATTTTGCCTATGTGATACAAACCCAATTAAACGAAAAAAACTATAATATATTTTTTGAGTTACAAAGGGCTAATCAACGAAATCAAGATTGTGACCTTGTAATGCGTATTGAAAGTGCGTATGTATTTGATGGTGATAAAGAAATTCAATATTCTGGCAAAATTCGCTTTTTGATTTTGTGTCAGAAAATTTATTTGGGTGAGAAAATCCAGTGTCGTAAATAACAAAAAGCCACGATGACTCGTGGCTTTAAGAGCTCCCGAAAACACTCGCCAAGGCATCGCACCTTACTCATATAATGAGCCGTCCTATGATCAATTTCATCGGGTTGCCATAGGTTATGTTTAGATTATAGGTATAAACTTCTATAAAGTCAATTTTAGCGCTTGTTTAGTAATATTACCTGATTTATCAAAATCACTCTTATATAAGATATATGAGTAGACAATTTATGGTGAGATATGAAATAATTTCACTCAACTTCCTAAGTTTTATCCATAGCAAAACCCATTGATTAGTTTTGTAACAGCATAATGCCTATGACAAAGACATTAAAACCAAGAACTTCCGCTTCTTTTAGCCCACTTTATAAACAAATTAAAGAATTATTATTGCAAAGTTTGGAGTCGGGTGAGTTTAAACCGGGGAGTGCGATTCCGAGTGAGCAAGAACTTGCCGTGCGCTTTCAGGTAAGTCAAGGAACGGTTCGTAAGGCAATTGATGAGCTATCGACTGAAAATGTGCTCATTCGTCGTCAGGGCAAGGGTACGTATGTGGCGACACATCATGAACCACAAGTAAGGTATCGTTTTTTGCGTATGGCAACCGATTGTCCAGAAGGGGTGAAGAGAACACAAAGTGTCATTATTTCTTGTGATACCTTAGAGGCGACACCTGAACAGAAACGCCTGTTTGAACTAAGTGCTTCTCAAAAAGTGATTTGTATCAAACGAGTCATGCATCTTTCTGAAGCACCAGCTGTCTATGAGGAAATTTATTTACCAGAACCCGCTTTTAGAGGTTTGACCTTTGATTTGCTCAATTCAGAAAAAATGCCATTGTATGGATTATTTGAAAGTCACTTTGGCGTACAACTCTTAAGATGTGACGAGAAGTTACGAGCTGTTACCGCACCCTACGAAGTCGCAAAATTGCTTGATATCTCAGAAGGGGTACCTTTGTTATCTATCGAACGTGTGGCGTATACTTACGGTGAAAAAGCGATGGAAATACGCAAAGGACTTTATCTGACAGAACACTATTATTACCGCAATAGTTTGAATTGAGGTGTTTTTCGGCGCACGGTGGAGAAGCCACCGTGCGACAAAATAAAACAAATAAGAGAGAACTTTTGCTAAGTGATAAGTGTAGTTAGGTGTTTTTCGGCGCACGGTGGAGAAGCCACCGTGCGACAAAATAAAACAAATAAGAGAGAACTTTTGCTAAGTGATAAGTGTGTGTGAGTGGTGTTTTGTGAAAAATAAAACAGGTAGTATGGCTAATTGTTAAATTTTCTTACGAGCTATGTTAAAATCGTAAGGTTTTTTAGCTGAAAATCGCCAGATTTGATAGTTAAAATCGTAAGGTTTTTTAGCTGAAAATCGCTAGATTTGATAGTTAAAATCGCAAGGTTTTTAGTAAAGTTTTTTTATTGTTGTAAATTTTAGAGGCCAATATGTCAGACTTAAAGTCAAAACCTCGCCGTGAATTTCGCAATGTCGATTTTCAACTGATTACGACAAAGTATCGCTTACCTTTTGCAGGTAAGGTTTCGATTCTACATC
>JAXECN010000139.1:0-10130 GCA_034093535.1 Pelistega sp. | reverse complement strand
CAGAACAAGCAAAAATTGCCGTGGAGCAGTGGGTTGCTAAGCAGCAGCCTACATTAGGAATCGAGCAGTTGTTTGTCGTGAGAGGATTATAGGACTGCAGCTGCGAAGTCAGCCTCACTACTGGTGATTTACTCTTGCTCCAGAAAGTACTAGTCAATATAGATAAAGAAGGGAAAATATGATTCCTCAAATTGAACTTTTACAAACTAAGTTTTATACCTTAGAAGCAGTTTTTTTGAAGTCAGAACATCTTCTTGACTACATCGCCCTCTCTCGAAAAAAACGCTTGCACAAAGTACAAACAGAATCATCATTCCCTTATACCTTTAAAGTTGATAATTCTTTAAAGCTAAAAAAAGGGCAATTTGTCGTTGCTCATACTAATTCAGGATTAAAAGTTGTATTGATTACAAAAATACATAAAAAGCCTCAAATCAATACTCAAGCAGGTTTTACATATAAATGGGTACTCTCCAAAATTAAAACCAAACGCTTTGTAAAAAGAATGAAAGAAGAAAAGAAAATTGCGAGCATTTATCAACAATTAGAGTACCTTGAAAAAAGTACTCAATTGAAGAATAAAATAGAGAAAATGCTACTCTTAACTAAGCCATATAATGGAAAATTTCATTAAGAAACGCAGTAATCAATCTACATATAGCTCTTCAGATGAATACTGGTTTCTGATTTACTAATATTTTTAATTAAGCGAATTCTCTCTAATGCCTTGCCCAGCTCTTCTAGCGAAGAAGCACGTAACTCTACCAAGATATCCCACCGACCATTTGTGTCATAAATAGCTGTCACACAAGGGTCACCTCGTAATGCTTTAACCACAGAAAGCGTCATATTGCCCTCAATTACGATACTAGTCCAAGCATGAACATTAGAGAGTTCATTTTCTGGTCTTATTTCGACTGTATAGCCACGGATAATCCCCTCATCCTCTAATTTCGCAATTCGGTTGGTCACCGTCCCTCGAGAAACTTGTAGTTTTTGAGCAAGATAAGCAATCGAATAACGTGCATTTTCACGCAATAAACTCAATAAACGCTGGTCGGTTTGATCTAAATTCTGCATAAGCAAGCCATTAATTCTATCAAAATGATAATTTAATCTATCATTATGTTAAAAATATCTAAAAATATTAGCATAATTTAGCATTTTCATTAACATAAAAATAAGACAAACTATTGATAGAACATTTAATTATTGAATTTTACTAAGACTGACGAGGCATTTATGAAAACACTAACAACTACCTTAATCAGCCCACAAGATATCGCTAAAATTATTCATGCTCAAGGGATTAAAGCCACTTTTGAAGGGATGTCCGACTATCTTTTAGCGGATTATTTACGTTGGCATGAGTTTGATAAGACTGCCCGAGTAGCGAGTTATCTAGACAATGGGGTTTTAGAGCTTATGCCGATTGCCTCTAAAGAGCAATACAGCTTTAAATATGTCAATTGTCACCCTGATAACCCTAAGATGGGATTATCGACAGTCTTAGCTTTTGGTGCCTTAATGCGTAACGACAGCGGTCAGCCAGAAGTGATTAGCGAATTTACGATTACGACTGCATTACGTACTGCTGCCATGTCAGCACTTGTCGCGAAATATCTCGCCCGTCCTAATAGCAAACGTATGGCATTAATTGGAAATGGCTGCCAAAGCGAATTTCAAGCCTTAGCCTTTTACCATTTATTAGGTATTGATGAATTGGTGATTTTTGACATTGATCGACAAGCCAGTGAAAAACTCTCTCACAATCTCAAAGACAGCGGTATTAAAGTTACTATCGCCAATAATGTCACTGAAGCCGTAAAAGACGCTGATATTATCACGACTGTCACAGCTGAATACTCAAAAGCACATATTCTCACACAAGCGATGATTCAACCCGGTGTTCATATCAATGCTGTTGGTGGTGATAGCCCAAATAAAACAGAACTAGAGCCAAGTATCCTCGATATGGGTGATGTTTATGTTGAATTTGAACCTCAGACTCGTGTTGAGGGTGAGTTACAAAATAAACCATCAGACTACCCAGTCAAACACCTTGCCGACGTGTTTGCTGCAGGTAAACCTGCTCGCCAAACAGATGATGAAATCACTATCTTTGATTCTGTCGGCTTTGCAATTGAAGACTTCTCGGCGATTCGATATATCTATGACGCCGCACAACGCCTTGGTTTAGCAAAACCTATCGACTTAGTACCTGATTTAGCTAGTCCTAAGGATTTGTTTGGGTATTTAAAATAAGTAATCTTTAAGTCTTTATATTATGGCTAGTGGTTAAATTTAACCATTTTGTAGTCGTAATATAATCTCTGATGCAGAGCCGGGTTGGGTCAAGATTGCATTTTGCCCAGCCCATAGACTCCGAAAATCTGCTTTCCCCTGCTTTGTTGCCACCGTATTCAGTAGACCAATGGCAAGGCTTGCCATTGGAAATGGTAGAGCATCCGCATGAATCGCCCCCACGTCTTGCATAAAACGATTAGGAATGCCTCGTGCATAACCACCGCTTAATAAATTGGTGATAACCGTATGCTGCGCAGCTGGGCTTTGTAAAGCAGTCTTGTGCTCGGGAGTGATTTTAGCCTCGTTAGCTAATAAGAATGCCGTCCCAACCTGAACCGCATCTGCACCCATCGCTTTAGCATAAGTCATCGTTCTCGCATCACTAATACCCCCTGCTGCAATAACAGTACAATTTACTGCCTTACGAATATTAGGGAGGAGTGCCAACGTCCCTACTTGCTGACTGAGGTCCTTATTTAAAAACATCCCTCGGTGTCCACCCGCTTCAAAGCCTTGCGCAATAACGGCATCAACACCTTTACTTTCTAGATATAAAGCTTCAGCAACGGTAGTGGCACTTGACCAAATTTGTGCTCCCGTCGCTTTAACAGCGGCGAGTAAGCTATCATCAGGTAAACCAAAATGAAAACTGACGATGGGTGGACGGAATTTCTCGACGATGGCTAAGCTTTCTTCGTTAAAAGGACGGCGACCGACACCTTGAGGAATATCTTCTGGTTCTATACCAAACTCAGCTAAATAAGGGCTTAATAAGTCTAACCAGCGTTGGTATTGCTCATCTGTAATAGTCGGCGTTTGATGAGCAAAGAAATTAAGATTATAGTTTGCCCCAGGAAGATTGGACTGTAGTTTATGCAACTCACTCTCGAGCTGCTCTATCGTCAACATAGCTGCTGGTAGAGAACCTACTCCACCAGCTTTACAGACGGCAATAGCTAAATGAACGTCTTGTGCCCCTGCCATCGGGGCTTGGATAATATCCATGATGTTTAGTCTTGCTCAACACCCATATTCACTGACATACCGCCTGATTTAGGCTCTTCTTTTGCCTTGCTACGACTAGCACTCAATCGGTCGAGATAAGCTTGGTCAATATCCCCTGTAACATAAACACCATCAAAGCAAGAAGTGTCAAAATGCGTAATCGCAGGATTTAAATCAGTGACGGCTTGTTTCATATCCTCTAGACCTTGGTAGACTAAACCATCTGCACCAATCTCTTTACAGACTTCTTCGGTAGTACGGTTATGCGCAATTAATTCTGTCTGTGTGGGCATATCAATACCATAGACATTTGGATAGCGTACTGCTGGTGCTGCTGATGCAAAAAACACTTTCTTCGCTCCAGCTGCACGTGCCATATCAACAATTTCTCGGCTGGTCGTCCCACGGACAATCGAGTCATCCACTAATAAGACGTTTTTATCTTTAAACTCGACACTCATCGCATTGAGTTTCTGACGGACAGATTTCTTACGTACTGCCTGACCCGGCATAATAAAGGTACGACCGACATAACGGTTTTTAATAAAGCCTTCGCGATATTCCAATCCCAGACGAGAAGCCAATTCCATCGCCACTGGACGTGAAGTATCTGGGATAGGCATCACCACATCAATATCCGATAGACGCAATTCACGAGCCACTTTATCTGCTAAATACTGACCCATTTTTAGGCGAGCATTATAGACATTGACCCCATCAATAGTTGAGTCTGGACGAGCAAAGTAAACATACTCAAAAATACATGGGTGTAGACGAGGATTATCTGCACATTGCTCAAAAAAGACATTTTTATCTTTGTCGATATAAACGGCTTCACCCGGCTCAATATCACGCACTGGTTCAAAGCCAATCCCCTCAATTGCTACTGACTCTGAGGCGATGATATATTCTGTGCCATCAGCCGTTTCATTTTTACCTAAGCAAAGTGGGCGGATACCATTAGGGTCGCGGAAAGCCACCATACCGAAGCCTGCTATCTCCGCCACTACGGCGTAAGCTCCTTTGACACGACGATGTAAAGCACGGATAGCCGTGAACATCATCTCTTGTGGTGCTAATTTCTTATCACTAGCCAGTTGTAGCTCATGAGCAAAGACATTAAGCAAGACTTCTGAGTCAGAATTTGTGTTGATATGACGGCGATCAATACGGAAAAGTTGTTCGCGTAACTCGTCTGGATTAGTTAAATTACCATTATGTGCAAAGGTAATTCCAAAAGGCGCATTGACATAAAAAGGCTGTGCCTCATCGATACTATCGCTCGACCCAGCTGTCGGATAACGCACCTGGCCGATACCGCAATTCCCTGGTAAAGAACGCATATTGCGTGTGCGGAACACATCGCGTACTAAACCATGGGCTTTAAACATACTAAAGTGGTCGTCTTTAGAGGTCGCAATTCCTGCTGCATCCTGACCACGATGTTGTAAAAGTAATAACGCGTCATAAACTAACTGATTAACCGGTGATACACCTGAAATACCAACAATACCGCACATAGTAAGGAAGCCTTTAGCAAGAAAAAGTATTAATAAGGAAGATATTGAGCAATATCAGCTGATAGTAGTGATTTTAACTGATTTACCCCATCAACTGCCATAGCAGAAAAAGCTGCATTTTGCCACCACGGCTGTTGAGGAAAATCGGTATACCCTAATAAAATCACAACTGCTAATACAATAATAAGACCACGCACTAAGCCAAACAACAGTCCTAGACCACTGTCCGCAGGTCCTAAGCCTGCATATGAAATCATAGAGCTTAATGTCAGATTAATCAATCCTACCACCAATAAGGTAGCAATAAAAACGACAGCATAAGACACTGCTGCACTAACATAGTAATTATCAAAAAGACTTTGGAACCAAGGCAAAGCACTCGGTCCCCATTGTACAGCGGCATAAGCTGCTGCCACATAAGCGATAAGGGAAAACGCCTCTTTTAAAAAGCCTCTGATAAAGCCCAAAATGGCTGAACACCCTAAAATCGCTAAAACAACGTAATCAAACTCTGTCAAAATTAATTACCTGTAATAAAGCCATTATGACCTAAGCCGCGTAAACGTGTCAGTGCTGCCTGTGCAGACTCTTGGCTATTAAAAGGACCTACACGTAGACGATACGTTTGGCGACCATTTACCACCGCATTTTGAACAAATACATTGGATACACCAGATGAACTTAAACGGTCACGTTGCGCACGTGCGTCATCCATAGAAGTGAATGAACCAACTTGAACAGTAAGACGCTGTTTAGCGGCTGTTGTACCTGACTGAGGTTTAGGGAAGTTACTATTTGCCTTACCTGTCGTTGCCGCGGCTGTTGCAGGTTTTTTACCCTCCAATAAAGCACGTGCCACGCTACCATCATCAGTACGTTTGACCTCTGCCTTAGGTGCAGTTATCGTGCTAGCGGTACGTTTGGGTTCTTCACGTTTCGGCTCTTCTTTAGGTGCTGTCGCTGTGCGCTTAGTCTCTGTTTGTGCGGCGACACGTTTTGCTTCTGCTTCACGCTCAGCTGCACGCTTTGCCTCGGCTTCTTTTTGAGCCGCAATACGCTTAGCCTCTTCCGCTTGTGCTGTTGATGATGGCGATTTAACAGGTTCTGCTGGTTTTGTTTCAGATTTTGTTTGCGTGATTGTCTGCTGCGGAGCCGTTGGCTTAACCTCACCTGCAGGTTTTGTAGGTTTTGTTACTTCTACAGGTGCAGGTTGACGTGTCTGTGTACTAGCTGCCACACTTTGTGTTGGCGCTGTCGGTACCACGGTTGTAGCAGGCACTTGTGTAGCAGCAGGCTTTTGAGCTGTTTGCTGTACTGGTTTAGCAGGTGTTACCTTGGTAGGTTCTGGTTTTGTTACCGGTTTCGGCTCTTGCTTAGCAATAGGCGTTGCCGCTGCGACAGGTGTTTCTGGTGAAGCTTGACCCACTGAACTCGCAATACTTTGAGGAATTTCAGTGCTTTCTGCTAAATCTGTGGTATCAATCGTACCCGCAACAGAAGTCTCACCCTCAGTAGAAACTGTAGCTTCCGTACCTGCTACGGTGTTTTCTGCTGTTTCGCCTCCAGTTTGAGTAACCGTATTCTCTGTCGTATGCACGCTCACCCCTGGTGCTGCTGAAATCGCAATTGTCCCAGAAGCACCCGCTTCACTCTGCGCACCCGGTGCAACCAATGGTGCTTGACCCGGTGTTACTGTTTGATTAATCGGCTCATCACTTTTTAAGACAAATGGCAATACCACCGCACCAATTGCGGCTAATACGGCAGCTCCGATAAGCTTACTCTTCGCTTTATATTGTAAATCGCTGTTGTCATTCGGACGCTCTGTATGCATCGTACGAATCTGACGGCGTGGTGTTTGGTTTGATTTATTAAATAAACCCATAAAATCCCCTAATACTTCCTTTTTAACTAGTACTCATGACTAGCGAATATGTTCCAATACGGCAGCAACGGTTAAAAACGAACCGAATACCACAATACGATCATTATCGTTTGCTTTTGCCCTCACTGCCTCATAAGCAGCGACAGGGTTTTCAAAAATTTGCACAGTTGGCAAACCTTCTTCGTCTTTTGGTAGATGTTGCCCAATCAAATCAGCTAATTCTTGTCCCTTGCGACCACGCGGACCTGACAAATCACAGAGATACCAATGATCCACAATGCCTTTGAATTTTTTAATCACTTCGGCAGCGTCTTTGTCATTTAACATCCCTAATACCGCATAGGTATAAGGAAAGTACGACATACTATGCATATTATGGGCAAGTACTGCCGCCGCATGTGGATTATGTGCCACATCCAAGATGGTCGTCGGCTGACCGGGTAAAATCTGGAATCGTCCCGCCCAAGTTACTTGTAAAAGCCCCTGACGTACCGATTGCAAAGGCACTGCCAGATGAGGACGTAAAGCATCAATTGCTGCTAAAGCTGCGGAAGCATTTAATAACTGATTAGCCCCACGCAAAGCAGGATAAGCTAAAGCATTCTTACGCCCAACACGACTAGCAAATGCCCACTGCTGCTTATCACCGTCGTAGTTAAAATCACGACCAAACAACCATAAATCAGCACCAATTTCTTGAGCATAATTTAATAAGCTCTCTGGAGGTTGAGGATCACTACAAATAGCTGGCTTACCCGAACGGTAAACATGAGCTTTTTCCAGTCCAATCACCTCTCGATTATCACCTAGGTACTCCACATGATCGATATCCACGCTTGTGACAATTGAACAATCCGCATCAATAATATTGACGACATCTAAGCGACCACCAAGACCAACTTCTAAGATAGATACATCCAGTCCTGCCTCTTTAAATAATAAAAAAGCGGCTAAAGTGGTGTATTCAAAATAACTTAAACTAATCTCGCCTCGAGCTTGTTCAATCTCATGGAATTTAGCCACAATAGCTTCATCGGAGGCATTGACCCCATTAATACGAATACGCTCGTTAAAATCAATCAGATGAGGTGAAGTATAGAGCCCTACCTGATAACCTGCTGCTAGATAGATAGCCTCTAACATCGCACAAGTAGAGCCTTTGCCATTGGTGCCGGCAACAACAATTTTAAAACCTGACCAATCGTGTAAATTAAGACGCTCTGCCACCGCCTTGACGCGGGTTAAGCCCATATCGATGGTTTTATGATGAAGATTTTCGAGATAAGATAGCCACTCAGCCAATGAGTGCTCAAGTGTAGGAACTGACATAAAACAAGCTGTGTCCAATAAAGCGATTATTTTAACACAGCTCACTATGAAAAAAAGCCAGACCACACAGAGGCACTGGCTTTTATATTATTTTGTATTTCAGTCTAGACGATAGAATTACTTAGCACATTTTGTACAGCCAAGCATACGACCAAGCGTACCATCTTTGATGATAAATTGGTGAACAATGACGCCTAATAGATGAATAGCAATAGCTGTAATCATCACAGGCACTAAGAACTCATGAACATTAGCTGCCATCTCAGCAATATCACTATTAATAGCAGCTGGACGACCATTGACCATATTCATCGGAAAAATCTCTGTACCAAAAACAATCAAGCCACGACCACCCATCGCTGACATCGTCATACCACTTAATGGGAATAACACTGTACCCAACAATAATACCCAATGTACAAGTGCTGATAACACTTTCTGGAATGGATTAAGACGGCTTAGCGGTCCAGGAAAACCTTTAATTAGGCGTAAAATCAGACGCCACACCACAAACACAAAAATCAAAATACCAATCGATTTATGTGTCGCCATCAAGTGATACGCTTCATTGCTTGTAATGTAAAGCCCTAAACAAATCATACCACTGACAACTAATGCAATTAACCAGTGTAGAGCGATGGCAACCTTGCCATAACCAACAGGAGTAGAATTCATATACAACACCCTCTTAAAAAATAATTATGTGCGATAACAGCCGATAACTTGCAACTAGATTATCGAATAGTCATTCAAAATGATATCTAAGAGAAAAACCCTTTTGACATAGTAGATATTATAAAAGAGTTTAATTGAGAATGATTACTAAATAGTGAAATGGCATAATTCAAAATGTAACGAGATTGACTTTCCCTAAACTGACACACTCTTTATAATAAGTTTTTTGCATTAAAACCCGTAGTACTTAGTATGTCCTCTCAGAAGTCTTCCGTATTTTCCGTCCTCCCTTTTCTCGTCTTACCGCCATTATTTTGGGCAGGGAATTTTGCTGTAGGACGTGCAATACGCGATGATATTGCCCCCTTTACCCTCTCTTTTGGGCGTTGGTTAATTGCTTTATTAATTTTGCTGCCTTTTGTTATCCATTATATGCGTCGTGATTGGACGCTCTATAAACAACATATGAGTAAAATTATCGCCGTCTCTATCGTGGGGGTGGCAGCTTTTAACACCCTCGTCTACAAGGGATTGCATAGCACCACAACGACCAATGCTATTTTATTAAATTCCTGTATTCCTGTACTGATTGTCATCATCGGCGCCCTCTTTTATCGACAAAAACTCCGCCTGACTCAGTGCTTGGGATTGATGATTTCATTGGCAGGCGTACTAACTATTGTGCTGCATGGGGATTGGTCTCGACTAGTATCGCTATCCTTTAATCCCGGGGATGTGATTGTCTTTATGGCAATGATTTGTTGGGCGCTATATACCCTCTGGATGAAAGATATCCCAACCAATATCGACCGTCGTGGTCTTATGGGCATGCAAATTATTTTGGGATTAATCGCCTTGGCACCACTGTTTATCTGGGAAATTAATCAAGCAGATACACACTCTTCTTGGAACCAAAACGCTTTATTTGCCTTAGCCTATGTCGGCATTTTCCCCTCTGTCGCCGCTTACCTACTTTATACCATGGCAGTGCAAAAAGTCGGTGCCCTTCGAGCAGGATTATCTATCCATCTCATGCCCCTCTTTGGAGTCTTAATCTCTGTATTTATACTTGGTGAAAGTTTCCAAAGCTATCATGCGATAGGGATTATCGCTATTGCCATGGGATTAGTGCTGTCAAATAGAGGTAATTAGCCTCTCTATGCTCTATTAGTCATAGGGACTTCGCTGCAGGTTTCGTGCAGTCGCTCAGACAGTACCTTGCTTCCCTCGCTAAACTCGCTTTGTGCATCGAAAACCTCTCCGCAAAGTCCTCGGTACTGATGCATACATTACAGTGCAAATTAGCATTAAGCCCACACGGAGAGACATTTACTCGTAGCGACATTGGAAACGGCGAAGCACTTTCCGGAGCAAGAGTAAACTGTCTGCAGTGTGGGTGATGAGCTAAC
>JAXECN010000138.1:0-14089 GCA_034093535.1 Pelistega sp. | reverse complement strand
GAAGACTGGCTTATCGAGCATTTCGCGAATATCTTGACGAGCTTCAGTCGCGATACGTTTCATATGCATGCCCTTAGCACCTAATAAAATAGGTTTATGGCTCTCACGCTCCACCACAACACAAGCATTAATATGCACACCCTCTGCCGTCTCATCCCACTTCTCGATTTGTACGGTACTCGCATAGGGTAATTCATCACCTACCAAGCGGAAGATTTTCTCACGGATAAGCTCTGATGTGATAAAACGCACCGAACGGTCAGTCATCGCATCTTCTTCAAACATCGGCTCACCCTCAGGGAGGCGAGCGGCAATTTCTTTTAATAAGATATCTAACTGTACACCTTTGACAGCACTCAATGGCACAATCGCATCATACGGGAACTTAGCGAGGATTTTTGTTGTGAACGCAAACATATCATTTTTACTTTTGAGTAAATCGACTTTGCTAATCACGAGAATACATTTCTTAGATGTGGGCAATAAAGGCACGACATTTTCATCACCCTCACTCCACTTACCTGCTTCTACCACATGGACGACCACATCGACATCAGCTAAGGTTTGGGTAACCACACGGTTCATCATGCGGTTCATCGCACCACCGTGACGTGTCTGAAACCCGGGGGTATCCACAAAGATATATTGATGGTTATCTTGAGTCAATACGCCATGAATACGGTGACGTGTTGTCTGGGCTTTACGCGATACGATAGAAATTTTGCTACCGATGAGGGCATTGATTAACGTCGACTTACCCACATTAGGACGACCGACAACAGCGATAAAGCCTGTTTTAAAAGCATTTTCTGTATTCATTAGACTTCTTGCTCCACGGCAACAGGTAAGGTTAATTGAGTAACGACTCGTTGTTTAAGTTTTTGGGTTGATTTATTGGTTGGGGCAATATTTTTCAACTGTTCAATGACTAGTTTCGCCGCACTCTGTTCCGCAGCACGACGACTCGCGCCCATGGCAGAAGCAGAGAGGTTTAAATCAACCACGCTACACTCAACTTCAAATTGCTGGTCATGTGCCGCACCTGTGGTCGCCAACACTGTGTATTGTGGTAAAGCCAATTTACGTGCTTGCAATAATTCTTGCAATAAGGTTTTTGCATCTTTACCGAGTGTCGAAAAATCTGCGTCTTCCAGTAGCGGAATATAAAGCTTCTCAATCACTTGCTGAGCTTGCTCGACAACGCCGCTGTCTAAATAAATCGCCCCAAAAATCGCCTCCATCGCGTCAGCGAGAATAGACGGGCGGCGGAAACCACCACTCTTTAACTCTCCCTCACCGAGCAATAACACCTCAGGTAAATCCAATTGATTGGCTAAATCGGCTAGGGTTTGTTGATTCACTAAACTCGCACGGATACGAGACAAATCACCCTCATCTTGTTCACGTAACATCTTAAATAATAAAGAAGCTACCGAGAAATTGAGGATAGAGTCTCCCAAAAACTCCAGACGCTCATTGTGCTGCGTACTATAACTACGATGAGTTAAAGCACGCATTAATAGGTCAGGATTTTGAAATTGATACGATAAACGTTCTTGTAGTTTTTTATATTTCATTATTTAATTGATGTGCCGATACGACCAAATTCACCAAAGTTCATCCAAATTAGGAAAGCTTTACCGACGAGATAGCGGTCAGGTACAAAGCCCCAAAAGCGGCTATCCTGACTATTATCACGGTTATCACCCATCACAAAGTAATGACCCTCTGGTACTTTACATTCAACGCCAGTGGTAACATTAGGTGATGAGCCCAAGTACTCACAATTAGCGATATTCGGGAAATTCACAATCGGACGGATTTGACCAAGCATAGGCATCAATAAGATGTCGTATTCTTTGTCATCTAATTTCTCCGTAAAACGCATTGGTGAACCGGCTTGTTGGCTAGGCTTCACATAAGGTGCTTGCTCTGTCAGTGGCAACTCTACACCATTAACAGAAAGACGCTTACCGTCAAAGCGAATAACATCACCGCCAACACCAACTACACGCTTGATATAGTCAATCTTAGGGTCCACTGGATAGCGGAATACCACCACATCACCACGTTGTGGGTTGCCTAATGGGATAATTTTCTGATCAATCACCGGTAAACGAATACCATAGCTGAATTTATTCACCAAAATCATATCGCCATTTTGCAGTGTCGGTAACATCGAACCTGATGGGATACGGAAAGGCTCCGCGATAAAAGAGCGTAAGACAAAGACAAATAAAATCACAGGGAAAAAGCTAATGGCATATTCCACGATTTTTGAACGATGTTCATCTGCCTTATCTGCACCATAATTAGCGACACGACGAGGTTTAAGCACCCATTTATCGAGGAGCTTAATCGCCCAAGTAACCACTAATAAGATAAAAAATATCAGCGCAAAATCCATAGATGATTACCTCACTATTTATCTTCAACTTGTAGAATAGCCAAGAACGCTTCTTGTGGGATTTCTACGCTACCCACTTGTTTCATACGTTTCTTACCCGCTTTTTGTTTCTCGAGCAGCTTACGTTTACGCGTAATATCGCCACCGTAACATTTTGCTAATACGTTTTTACGTAAAGCTTTAACATTCTCACGGGCAATAATCTCTGCACCAATCGCCGCCTGTACCGCTACATCATACATCTGGCGAGGAATCAATCCGCGCATTTTGCTCACTACCTCACGTCCACGATAACGTGCCACTGAGCGGTGAACAATCATCGATAAAGCGTCAACCTTGTCACCATTAATGAGTAAATCGACACGCACCACATCCGCACTACGATATTCTAAGAATTCATAGTCCATCGATGCATAACCACGCGATACCGATTTCAGCTTATCAAAGAAGTCTAAAACAATCTCTGCCAATGGAATTTCATAAGTCAGATGAACTTGACGACCATGGTAGCTCATATTCTTCTGAATACCACGCTTGTTATTACAGAGCGTCATCACTGGACCCACATAATCTTGTGGCATAAAGAGCGTAACATTGACCATCGGCTCACGAATATCGCGAATAGTGCCGACATCTGGCATGCGTGATGGGCTATCAATCATCACTACTTCACCGTCATTTTTCTCAACTTCGTAAACCACAGACGGCGCTGTCGTAATAAGGTCCATATCAAACTCACGCTCAAGACGCTCTTGAACGATTTCCATATGTAATAGACCTAAGAAACCGCAGCGGAAACCGAAGCCTAGCGCCTGTGATACCTCGGGCTCAAACATGAGTGCGGCATCGTTAAGCTTTAATTTCTCAAGCGAGTCACGCAACTGGTCGTACTCACTACTCTCTACAGGATATAAACCTGCAAATACTTGTGGTTTAACCTCTTTGAAGCCCGGTAAAGGCTCTGCAGCAGGTGTTTGTGCGTGCGTAATGGTATCACCTACTTTAGCGTGAGCGAGTTCCTTAATTCCGGTAATCACAAAGCCTACCTCACCGGCAGATAACTGCTGACGAGGAGATGATTTAGGCGTAAACACCCCTAACTGCTCAACCAGATGTGAAGCCCCTGTTGCCATAAAGCTGATTTTATCTTTAGGCTTCATCGTACCATTAACAATGCGCACTAACATCACCACGCCCACATAGTTATCAAACCATGAGTCGATAATCAATGCTTGTAGCGGTTTAGTCGGGTCACCCTCTGGTGGAGGTACTTTTTTAACAATCACCTCTAGGATTTCATCAATCCCCATACCGGTCTTAGCACTCGCCAATACCGCATCAGAGGCATCAATACCAATCACATCCTCAATCTCAGCACGGGCATTATCAGGCTCTGCCGATGGCAAGTCCATCTTGTTCAGTACAGGAATAACCTCTACCCCTAAATCAATAGCGGTATAGCAGTTAGCAACCGTCTGCGCCTCAACCCCTTGGCTAGCGTCCACCACTAACAATGCACCCTCACAAGCTGATAAAGAACGGCTTACCTCATAAGAGAAGTCCACATGTCCGGGAGTATCAATAATATTTAGGTTATACACCTTGCCGTCTTGAGCTTTATATTGCAAAGCAGCTGTTTGCGCTTTAATCGTAATGCCACGCTCACGCTCAATATCCATAGAGTCAAGAACTTGTGCAGACATCTCACGGTCTGCCAAGCCACCAGTACGTTGAATTAAGCGATCGGCCAAGGTTGATTTACCATGGTCAATATGCGCAATAATAGAGAAGTTACGAATGTGTTGCATTGAGAATTTATCAAAAAGTTTAAACGCTCATAGGCTGAGAGCGGGAGCACTATTTACAGCACTCTCGACTATCAGCCTATAAATCTAAATAATATAGCTTGTATTGTAACTTATTTTGAAGGCGTTACAGCAACCCATTGGGTTAAATTTTCACGACGAATTAAAAGTGCTGCTGCACGATTTTTAGAAAGTTTAGCCACCACTTCTTGATACTCTTTCACCGAACGAATATCCGTATCATTAATCACCATAATGACATCACCTTGGCGTAAACCCATTTCCGCCGCCGCACCCTCTGCTTCAGCAATTTCAACACCATTAGGGGCACGTAACTTTTCTTGGGTTTCTTTGGATAAAGCCACCACCGATAAGCCTAGACGATCTGTTTCTGTTGGATTATCTGCCGCTGGCGTATCGTTCTGAGCAGTTGCTTTACCTTGTTCGCTACTTTCGATAGTAATTTTCAAGGTTTCTGCCTTACCTCGACGCCATACTTCCATCTCAGCAGTCGTACCCGGCTTCGTTAAGCCCACAAAACGAGGTAAGTCATTCCACTTCGTCACTACCTTACCGTCAAAGCTTAAAATCACATCACCCGATTTAACGCCTGCTTTTTCAGCTGGGCTATTCGGCTCAACATTGCTCACCAAAGCGCCCTTAGTATCTTTTAGACCTAAAGCGTCTGCCACTTCTTTTTCGACAGCGCTAATCATGACACCAATACGACCACGTTCGACTGAGCCTTTATCCTTGAGCTGTTCGACCACTTTCATCGCTTCGCTAATTGGGATAGAAAATGAAATCCCCATAAAGCCGCCGCTACGTGTGTAAATTTGGCTATTCACACCGACCACTTTACCGCTCAAGTCAATTAATGGACCACCTGAATTACCCGGGTTAATCGCCACATCGGTCTGGATAAATGGTAGATAATCGCCGGTATCACGGTTAATCGCGCTGACAATACCTGAAGTGACAGTAGATTCAAGACCATAAGGTGAACCAATCGCTAGTACCCATTGACCTTTTTTCAAATTCTCTGAGTTACCCATTTCTAGGGCTTTTAATCCCTTGGCTTCGATTTTTAATAAAGCCAAGTCTGTACGTTTATCTACACCAATGATTTTCGCTTGGTATTCCTTGCTATCATTGAGTGTCACGATAACTTTACTCGCACCATCAACCACGTGCTCATTAGTAATGATATAACCATCTTCAGAGATGATAAAACCTGAACCTACACCGCTTGGTACGGTACGCTCACTACGGTTCTCATCTGCACGAGGACTACGATTCGGCATATCCTGACGTGGTTGATTACGCGGTGTAGGACTTAAGAAATCTGGACCGAAGAAAAAGCGGAATAAATCATCTGGACCACCCGGACCAAAGCCAAAACCGTCAAAATCACCACCACGGCGAGAATTACGTGAACGCACAGGTGCTTCAGTACGAATATTCACCACACCATTTTCTGTCGCTTCGACAATAGGCGTAAAATCTGGCAAGCCAAACTGATGCGAAACGCTCTGACCAGCTGTCGGCGCAGGTGCCGCTGTCGTTGATTGTGCAGGCGCATTAGATGTCGCTGACATTGGAATGCTTTCCCCCATCGCCATACTTGTCGAAGAAAAACCCAACAATAATGCCGCGGCTAAAGCTGATAACTTTTGTGAAATCTGCATTTTTTATCCTTTTAAATAATTCACTCCAATCGCATCAAAACATCGGAATACAGAATTGTCCACAATGATTTTTTGCTTGGTACTTAGTTTATAGTGAGGGGAATTTTTTTCAAGAGAGTTGAAACAAAGGGAAATTATTACGATACACCTACCCATATTTGTAGCGCAAGTGCTCGTAGACGACGCCACTCATCAGAGGACATCTGCCATTGCCAAATCGTGATATCTCGTTGTTGCAATCGAAAAGTCATATAGCACCACCCTACGGCTACCGACTCGGGTCGCCCTGCCCAAGTTTGGCAACCACCCTCACAGTCAATAATTCGCCAGACAAGGTGGCTAGGGGAAAACGTAAATTGATACCTTACGCTATTAGAGGAGAGTTTTTGATAGCCACAAAAAAGCCCTAAGGCAATTAAGGCATACGTCCAACCAAAAAGACTGAAACTTGCCAAAAAGACCATTAGGGCTTTAGCATACTGCTCCATCCAGCTAGGCGAGAGCATCACTTCTCTCGTCCATGCTTGCTGTAATGGGGCGTACATGGTGCACTCCTTAGAGTTTTTTCACAATCATCGAACCGTTAGTGCCACCGAAACCAAATGAGTTCGATAAAGCATAATCAATCTTCAGATCACGTGCTGCATTAGCACAATAATCTAAGTCACACTCTGGGTCCTGATTAAAGATATTAATCGTCGGAGGAGAAACTTGGTGATGAACTGCCAATGTTGTAAACACCGCTTCAATACCACCTGCCGCACCTAATAAGTGACCTGTCATCGATTTTGTTGAGTTGATAACGGCTTTATACGCATGATCACCTAAAGCTAACTTCAATGCTTCTGTTTCGTTTTTATCGCCTAGTGGTGTTGACGTACCATGGGCATTAACATAGTTAATTTGGTCTGCATTAATACCCGCATTGCGTAAAGCATTCTGAATACCGCGACAAGGACCCTCACGGTCAGGCGCTGTAATATGGTGAGCGTCAGAACTCATACCATAACCGACAAACTCACCGTAAATCTTAGCACCACGCTTAACCGCATGCTCGTACTCTTCGAGGACTAATACACCTGCACCCTCACCTAATACAAAACCGTCACGGTCTTTGTCCCATGGGCGTGAAGCTGTTGCTGGGTCATCATTACGCGTTGATAAAGCACGCATCGCTGCGAAACCACCAATACCAAGCGGAGAAACAGTTGCCTCTGCACCACCCGCAATCATCACATCGGCATCACCATACTCGATTAAACGAGCCGCATCACCAATAGAGTGAAGACCCGTCGTACAAGCTGATACGACAGCATAGCTAGGACCTTTTAAGCCTAACATAATCGTCAGATGACCAGAGATTAAATTAATTAATGAAGCTGGTACGAAGAATGGAGAAATACGACGAGCTCCTTTTTCAAGATAATCTGTTTGTGTTTCTTCGATACGTTTTAAGCCACCGATACCAGAACTGACAATTGCACCAATACGATGTGCATTTGCTTCTGTCACCTCAAGACCAGAATCACGCCATGCGTCAATCGCTGCACCGATACCATAATGGATAAATGTATCCATCTGTTTAACCTCTTTGGCACCGATGTAATCTTCTGGATTAAAGCCTTTTACCTCACCTGCAATTTGTGAGTTAAATGGGCTGGCATCAAAACGAGTAATATTCGTAATACCAGAGCGTCCATTGACAATATTATCCCAAGCAGTCGCAATGCTATTGCCCACTGGAGATACGATACCTAGACCTGTAATCACTACGCGTCTTTTCACAGATGACTCCTGTAATTATTCAAATGACGTTTGAAATTAACAACAATTTCAAAAAAAACGTATGGGAAAAATCACACTAACAAACAAGAGGGAGCGATTTTTCCGATACGCTCTTGAGGCATTCAATGAGCTGAACCCTGTGGTTCAACCCATTGAGTACATATTTAAGAATATCTTAAATTATGCTTTTTGCGCAGAGATGAAATCAATCGCTTTTTGAACTGTTGTGATTGTTTCAGCTTGCTCATCAGTGATGCTAGCTTCGAATTCGTCTTCGAAAGCCATTACTAATTCAACCATATCTAGTGAATCTGCACCTAAGTCGTCAAGAAATGAAGACTCATTTTTGATTTCTGCTTCGCTTACACCTAACTGTTTTGCGACGATTTTCTTGACGCGTTGTTCGATGCTATCCATGTAAATCTCCAATAGGGATTATTCCCTGAGTTATAGCCCCTAAAAAAGTAAGGCTGTTTAAAGAAGAAAATCAGCTAGCGCCCTATGCACTAACCAAAACTTTGCAAACAAAACTGCTAGTCTGCATTTTATAAAAATTTGCCGAATTTTTCCAAATTTTCCGACAAAATAAATTTTTTTGTTTCGGCGATATAAATGTCAGAGACATTTATATCGTCAAAAGGTTCTTTTGACGAAAGAACTAGAAGTATTAATTCGTCAAAATATATTAAGGATAAATTTTTTTATCGCTTACTAATTAATCGTTTTTGTTTCGACACATAAAATACGTACGTATTTTATGTGGCAAAAAGATATATAAGTTGTATATGGAGCAACTTACCCATACATAAAGCTATGCAATAGCTTATGTATATGGCGTGGCGAAGCTACGCCATATACATGCCACCGTTGACATGTAGCGTGTTACCGGTAATGTAACCTGCCCCCGGACTTGCCAAGAAAGCCACGGCTTGTGCAATATCCGATACATGACCAAGGCGAGCCATTGGAATTTGGCTTAATAATGCATTGGTTGCGTCTTCACCTAAAGCGCGCGTCATATCGGTATCAATAAAGCCCGGAGCCACGCAGTTAACCGTAATACCACGGCTACCAATCTCACGTGCTAATGCACGAGTAAGACCGGCTACACCCGCTTTAGCCGCTGCATAGTTAGCTTGACCCGGATTACCACTCTCACCAACCACTGAAGTCACATTAATAATACGACCACCACGTGCTTTTACCATTGGTTTGACAACACCACGGCATAGACGGAAAACCGCTGTTAAGTTAGTATCCATCACGGCAGCCCAATCATCGTCTTTCATACGCATAATTAGACCATCGCGTGTAATACCTGCGTTATTCACTAGAATATGAGGACCACCCTCCGCGGCTAACTCTGCTAATAAAGCGTCACATGCTGCAGCATCAGTCACATTTAACACCACACCACGACCACCAAAAGCCGCTAACTGCTCAGTAATGCCTTGGGCACCCGCTTCTGATGTAGCTGTACCCACAACTGTCGCACCACGTTGCGCAAGCTCTAGTGCAATGGCTTGACCTAAACCACGACTTGCACCCGTTACAAGGGCGATTTGACCTGTTAATTCTTTAGACATAATTCCTATCCCTTAAGTGTTTCTAATACAGCTGTTAATGAAGCTGGATCGGTAATTGATAGCGCATTTATTTCAGGTGCAATACGTTTAACAAGACCCGTTAACACCTTGCCCGGACCACACTCTACAATATGCGTAACGCCATCTGCTTGCATTTTTTGGATGGTTTCTACCCAACGCACAGCATGCCATGCTTGACGAACTAAAGCGTCCTTAATCTGTGTTGGGTCTTGTAACACAGTCACATCGACGTTATTAATCACATCAAAAGCAGGTGCTTTAAAATCTAACTCTGCCAAGGCTGAAGCCAATACTGCCGCCGCTGGCTCTAATAAAGAAGAATGGAATGGTGCTGATACTGGCAACACTAAAGCACGCTTAGCGCCTGCTGCTTTAGCTAATTCACAAGCACGCTCAACCGCGGCTTTGCTACCCGCAATAACCACTTGCGCAGGCGCATTGAAATTCACGGCCTCAACCACTTCACCTTGTGCTGCTTCTGCACAGACTTTTTTCACTGTATCGTCATCAAGACCCAATACTGCCGCCATAGAGCCTGTACCCACAGGTACAGCGTCTTGCATAGCATTAGCACGGATACGTACGAGGCGTACCGCATCTTCTAGACCCACAACACCTGCTGCCGCTAATGCCGTATACTCACCTAAGCTATGACCTGCCACCACAGTTGGCTTTACACCACCTGCTGCAAGGTAAGCTTCGTACATCGCATAACTAGACGCCAACATCACTGGTTGCGTATTCGTTGTTAAGTTTAATTGTTCGGCTGGACCGGTCGCAATTAAGGCATTTAAATCTTGATTAAGCGCCGTACTGGCTTTTTGCATTACCGCTTGTACTGTTGCATTATCTGCCCATGTATCAAGCATACCCACAGATTGAGAACCTTGACCTGGAAATACAAAAGCTAATTTCATCTTTGTCTCGCTTTGTTTTAAATTTGAACTAATACAGAACCCCAAGTAAAGCCACCGCCTACACCTTGGAGTAAAACTTTTTGTCCTGCTTGAATACGACCATCTTTACGAGCCGCGTCATAGGCTAATGGCACACTCGCCGCTGAGGTATTGGCATGCTTATCAACCGTCACCACCACTTTATTCTCGTCTAGACCGAGCTTGCGACCCAATGAATTGATAATGCGTACATTTGCCTGATGTGGGACAAACCAATCAATCGTCTCTGGTGCAATACCTGCCTTATCACATACTGCCAATGCTGACGCTTCTAGAGAAGTAACGGCTGTCTTAAAGACCGCTTGACCGTCCATACGTAAGAATGGATCACCCACCACTTGACCATGCTGTACACCACCTGCTGTATGTAAAATGGTGTGTAAGCTACCATCAGCATTTAGCTGAGTCGCCAGAATACCCGGCTCTTCTGAGGCTTTTAGTACAAAAGCGCCTGCCCCATCACCAAACAATACGCAAGTACCACGGTCATTCCAGTCAATGATACGAGAGAAAGTTTCTGCGCCAATCACTAAAGCACATTTGGCATTGCCTGCACGAATATAGCTATCTGCTGTCGTCAATGCATAGACAAAGCCACTACATACGGCTTGGACATCAAATGCTGCCGCCCCTGCAATACCTAATTTTGCTTGGACTAAACAAGCGGTACTCGGGAAAATATAATCCGGTGTTGATGTCGCTAAAATAATCAAATCAATTTCAGACGCATCAATCCCTGCGTCAGCGATAGCCTGTTGCGCAGCTTCCGTCGCTAAATCACTCGTCTTTACATCATCAGCAGCAATATAACGCTGTTGAATACCCGTACGCGACACAATCCATTCATCGGAGGTTTCAATACCTTTTGCTGCCAACTGTTGAGATAAAACATCGTTTGAAACAACGTTTGTTGGCAAAGCACTACCTGAACCAAGAATTTTTGAGAATGGCATTTGTAACTCCTTATTCACTCGCCTGTATTATAAAACAGGTTTGTTATTGTGGGTGAGTTCTTGAGAAGCATCGGGGTGGGAAGTTTGTGCACTCTGCGTAATCGCTTCGACACCGGCAATGGTTTTTTGTAAGAGCTGACTTTGTACGGCAGCATAAGCACGCTCAATCGCATAACTATACGCCAACACATCAGCAGAGCCGTGGCTTTTGAAAACAACACCACGCAAACCTAATAAAGCGGCACCATTATAACGGCGATTATCGACTTGAGCACGGAATTTTGATAGTACAGGCTTGGCAACCAAAGCGGCTAATTTGCTGTATGTCGAACGCAAGAAGTTCTCTTTTAACATACCGCTCACCATTTTAGCGAGACCCTCTACGGATTTCAGTAAAACATTGCCGACAAAACCATCACAAACCACCACATGTGCGGTACCTTTGAAGATGTCATCACCCTCAACATTACCGATAAAGTTTAATGGAGTCGCTTGTAATAGTTCACTCGTTTTCTTAACTACTTCATTGCCTTTAATTGCCTCATGACCGATATTTAACAGACCCACTTTAGGCTGTGCGATACCATCAACCGCTTGAGCTAAAGCACTTCCCATAATCGCAAACTGCAATAAATGCTCCGGCGTACAGTCAACATTAGCCCCAAGGTCTAATACAGTCGTACCTTTGCCGAGTTGGTTAGGGATAGCGGTGGCAATCGCTGGACGATCAATACCGTCAAGTGTTTTGAGAATAAAACGGGCAACAGCCATCAAGGCTCCCGTATTACCTGCAGAGACGCACGCATCCGCACGCTGTTCGCGAACAGCATGTAAAGCCTCGTGCATAGAAGATTTGCGCTTACGACGTAAGGCAACCTCAATCGGGTCATCCATCGTGATAACCTCTTCGGCATGCACGACAGTAAACTGATCAAGACGAGATGGTTTCGCTACACGTAATGCTTGTTCAACTTGATTGGCATCACCAACAAGGAGAAAATGAACATCTGCACTGCGCTCAGCTACCTGAACAGCAGCAGGAATAGTAACAGGGAGACCAAAGTCTCCCCCCATACAATCAATAGCAATACGTATCACGATTGGATAATGATTAAATTAAGTCTAAAACTTATTTAAAAATTATTCGTCGTTTTTAGTTTTTAACACTTTACGACCACGGTATACGCCGTTAGGGCTGATGTGGTGACGTAAGTGCAATTCGCCAGTTGTTGGCTCGATTGCTGTTGGTGGGTTAGTTAAGAAATCGTGTGAACGATGCATACCACGCTTAGATGGTGTCTTTTTGTTTTGTTGAACAGCCATGATGACTCCAAAAAATAATACTGTATCGCTATGAAACAGATAATGTAAGGTTAATGTTTAAGCTTCTCTAATACTGCAAATGGAGAAGGTTTCTTTTCTAAGTTATCCTCTGGTAACTCTACCAATTCTGGACACTCTTCGTGCTTAGGAATATAAGGTAAGCTTAGAATGAGTTCGTCTTCCACTAATTCCAATATATCAATTGGCTTATTAGCAAGAATTTTATCATACGCCTGACTATCAATCTCGCCAGATTCATCAACATCTGCATTTAAAGCCTTAACGGAAGTTACGACTTCGAGGACAAC
This sequence comes from Pelistega sp., assembly GCA_034093535.1. Lineage (GTDB taxonomy): Bacteria > Pseudomonadota > Gammaproteobacteria > Burkholderiales > Burkholderiaceae_B > Taylorella. The sequence continues at coordinate 1,257 of JAXECN010000138.1, read as the reverse complement.
CTCTGTATCCACAGCATAATGGAATAAATCTAAACAACGCTGACAAGTCAGTTGAGGATTTGCGACAACACGCAATGTTACTAAAGCGGGACCATACGGTTTCTGATGACCACGGATAGACCACTCGACATCAGTTAACTCTACCTGCTCTGGTAAATCCTCTGCTAGACGAGAAAATACGGTTACAGGTACTCGCCCTTGGACTTCTTGCGACAGACGCACTAAATCCATTAGATCTACGTACTTATCCATGCCTTCCTCTATAGCATTTACTCATGCATTACGATGCTAATTCTCGAAAATTTATGATTTATAATGAAATTCACAAATTCCGTAAAACATGAAATAATAACCTGTTATTTAAATTTGGTCAAATCAAACCATGCAAAATTCTACTTTTTCTCTTATTTTGGCATCGTCTTCTAAATACAGAAAAATGATGTTAGAACGCTTTCAACTTCCTTTTTCTACGCATTCACCTGATATTGATGAAAGCCCAAAACCCGGAGAATCCCCTGTAGACCTAGCGATTCGCCTATCTATTGAAAAAGCCCAAGCCATCAGCCGACAATTTCCGGAGGCAGTGGTTATCGGTTCTGACCAAGTCGCCACCCTCGGCGACAAACCCATCGGCAAGCCCGGAAGTTTTGTAAAAGCACAACAACAACTTGCCGAACTCAGCGGACAACACGTGCAATTTCATTCGGCATTGGCAGTAACCAATGGCGATAAATTGCTCCATACCAATGTCATTACACATTGTTATTTCCGTGAATTAAGTGCTGCCGAGATTGACCATTACCTGACAGTAGAACAACCTTTTGACACTGCCGGCAGTGCTAAAGCGGAAGCCCTCGGCATCACCCTGATGGAGCGCATGAGCAGTGATGACCCGACTGCCATTATTGGACTACCACTCATCGCTCTAGCCAAAATGTTACGCGAATTCGGTATCAACCCTACTCTACAAGCGAGTGTATAGTGATGACTCAATTACATCTTATTCCCGTCAGCCTCGGCGAGTCACCGACAAACAAATGGTTACCCCAAGAAGCGCAAGCAATGGCGAGCAAGATTAATGTCTATATCGCCGAAAATGCTAAGACTGCACGCGCCTTTCTTAAACTCATCGGCACCGTGAAGCCTATCCAAGAAATCACCATCCACACTCTGAGCAACAAAACCACCCCTCAAGAAATGCGTGAATGGCTAAAAGCCCCTGATAGCGATGGCAACATTGGTTTAGTTTCTGAGGCT
>JAXECN010000137.1:0-16514 GCA_034093535.1 Pelistega sp. | reverse complement strand
ATCGACAAATTGTAAGGCTTTGCGTAATGTATTAGCCACTTCTTCAGGGGTTTCTACGGTATGGTTTGCTACGTCAATAGCACCTACCATGACCTTTTTGCCGCGAATAAGTTCGATTAAATCAATTGGCACGTGAGAGTTATGGCATTCCAATGAGATAATATCAATCTTGGATTGTTGGAGTTTTGGGAATGACTCTTCGTATTGACGCCATTCTGAGCCTAGTGTTTTTTTCCAGTCGGTATTGGCTTTAATACCATAGCCATAGCAAATATGTACGGCTGTTTCGCATTTTAAACCTTCAATCGCTCGCTCTAATGCTGCAATACCCCAATCATTCACTTCATCGAAGAAAACATTAAATGCCGGTTCGTCAAATTGAATAATATCTACACCAGCCGCTTCTAATTCTTTAGCCTCTTCGTTGAGAATCTTGGCAAATTCCCATGCGAGTTTTTCACGGCTTTTGTAATGTGCGTCATATAGCGTATCAATCATAGTCATAGGACCAGGAAGCGCCCATTTAATGCGTTGTTGGGTATGTTGACGGAGGAACTTTGCGTCCTCAACAAATACTGGTTTGACACGCGCTACCTCACCATAGACAGTCGGTACGCTAGCATCATAACGGTTGCGAATACGGACAGTTTCGCGCTTTTCAAAATCGACACCACTGAGGTGCTCAATAAAAGTGGTGACAAAGTGCTGACGAGTTTGTTCACCATCACTGATGATATCAATACCCGCTGCTTCTTGTTCTTTAAGCGCGACTAATAAAGCGTCTTGTTTGGCTTCGAGTAGTGCATCACCTTCTAACTTCCATGGTGACCAAAGCTTTTCTGGTTCCGCTAGCCAGATAGGTTTAGGTAAACTGCCAGCGGTTGACGTAGGGAGTAGTTTTGTCATAGTACATAACCTTTTTAAAGAGATGTTTTACTACACTAGAAGACTAGTGTAGTCGTTTATGCACTATGACGTAAAATGATATTTTTTCAAAAAATTATGAAAATAATTCATTTAAGCGCTTTGGCTTAACTGCTCCATCACTTGTGGATTTTCAAGCGTAGATACATCTTGCGTCACTGCTTCACCTTTGGCGAGTGAGCGTAAGAGGCGGCGCATAATTTTGCCCGAGCGAGTTTTCGGCAAGTTTTCACCAAAACGGATATCATCGGGCTGCGCGATTTTACCAATTTCTTTGGCTACCCAGGCTTTAAGCTCAGCAGCGACTTGAGCGGCTTCTTCACCGACAGGGCGCTCGCCTTTTAGCATAACAAAGGCAACCACGGCTTCACCTTTAATATCGTGAGGTTTGCCGACGACGGCAGCTTCAGCGACGAGTGGATGTGCGACAAGAGCTGACTCAATTTCCATTGTGCCTAAACGATGACCAGAGACATTGAGGACATCATCAATACGTCCCATGATACGGATATAGCCTTGTTCATCGCGTGCTGCAGAGTCACCGGCGAGATAAAACTGATGATTAAATTCCTCAGGGAAATAAGCTGATACAAAGCGTTTATCATCGTTGTAAACTGTACGTAATAACGATGGGAAAGGACGGCGGATAACGAGTGAGCCACCTTGACCAGTAGGCACAGATTTACCGGTTTCATCGACAATATCCGCCATAATACCTGGTAAGGGAAGTGTGCAAGAGCCGGGTTTAATCGGGAATGCACCGGGGAGAGGGGCAATCATATTGGAACCTGTTTCTGTCTGCCACCATGTATCCACGATAGGGCAACGAGAGCTCCCCACTTTTTCGTAATACCACATCCATGCTTCAGGGTTGATAGGCTCACCGACTGATCCGAGTAGGCGTAAGGAAGATAAATCAAATTTTTCAGGTAAATCAGCACCTAATTTAATCAGTGAGCGGATAGCGGTTGGTGCGGTATAGAATGTTGTGACGCGATGTTTTTCAATCATCTGCCAGAAACGTGAAGCATCTGGATAAGTAGGCACACCCTCGAAGATAACCTGAGTCGCACCTACGGCAAGAGGTCCGTAGCAGATATAGGTATGTCCGGTAATCCAGCCAACATCGGCGGTACACCAATAGATGTCATTAGGCTTATAGTCAAAGACCCAGTGCATAGAAATAATTGCACCGAGTAAGTAGCCTGCCGTATGGTGTTCTACGCCTTTGGGCTTGCCAGTTGACCCTGAAGTATAGAGAATAAATAGAGGGTCTTCCGCATTCATCACCGTCGCTTCGCAGACAGCTGGCTGATTAGCGATAGCCTCATGCCACCAGATGTCACGACCTTGTGTCCAGTTCACCTCGGTATCCGTACGTTGGAGTACAATGACTTTTTCTACGGATGGACAATCACCCTCTGCTAATGCCTCATCAACAGTGGCTTTTAATGGTGTACGCTTGCCACCACGGATACTTTCGTTAGCGGTGATGACAATTTTAGCGCTCGCATCTTTGATACGGTCTTTTACCGCACCAGCAGAGAAGCCTCCAAAGACCACAGAGTGAATAGCGCCAATACGCGCACAAGCTTGCATAGCAATGACGGCTTCTGCCACCATTGGCATATAAATGATGACACGGTCGCCCTTAGCTACGCCTTGTGCTTTAAGTGCATTAGCAAAGGTACATACACGCTCGTAGAGTTGGCGATAAGTGATATGTTCACTGCTACCGTCATCACGCTCAAAAATTAAAGCCGTTTTATCTGCCTTATCGGCGAGGTGGCGATCTAAGCAGTTATAAGATACATTGAGCTCACCATCGGCAAACCAACGATAAAAAGGAGCATTAGTCTCATCTAAGACTTGAGTAAAAGGCTTATGCCAGCTAATGTGTTGATTGGCTAAATCACGCCAAAATCCCTCGTAGTCTTGTTCGGCTTTTTGGCATAAAGCTTGATATTGTGCTTGGTTAATATTGGCTTGTTTGACAAAATCATCGCTCGGTGCAAATAGACGTTCTTCTTTGAGTACAGATTCGATAGCTGACATACTTCCTTCCTATTCTGTGAGTACACAATAAAGCTTTATTGTTATCTATTCAAAGCGAGGGGTAAATGCGGAATTACGCTTACATTGTTACTTACGGCATACTTTTTGTAACAAAAGCAGTATGATATAGGCTATTTCTAAGAAGTATTTTAGGAGAAACGTATATGGCAACAGAACTTCAAACATCATTAAAAGGTAAGGTCGCTTTAGTAACAGGTGCGGCGAGTGGTCTAGGCAAAGAAATTGCGGAAACGTATGCAAAAGCTGGTGCTGCAGTGGGTATTGCGGACTTAAATATTGAAGGCGCCAATGCTGTCGCACAACAAATCCGTGATGCTGGTGGCAAAGCGATTGGTTTAGCGATGGATGTGACTGATGAGGAGCAAGTCAATCAAGGTGTGGCAGCACTTGTCGCCGAATTCGGTACGATTGATATTCTGGTATCTAATGCTGGTGTACAAATTATCGACCCTATCCATAAATTTGAATTTGCGAAGTGGAAAAAAATGTTAGCCATCCACTTAGACGGTGCATTCTTAACCACTAAAGCTGCCTTAGAGCATATGTACAAGGATAATAAAGGTGGTGTGGTTATCTATATGGGTTCGGTACACTCGCACTTAGCGTCAAAATTAAAAGCCCCTTATGTGACAGCAAAACATGGTTTACTAGGTCTAGCACGTGTGTTAGCTAAAGAGGGTGCTCCGCATAATGTCCGTTCACATGTGATTTGCCCAGGCTTTGTAAAAACACCATTGGTAGAAAAGCAAATTGCTGAACAAGCTAAAGAGTTAAATATCAGTGAAGAAGAAGTCGTCAAGAAAGTGATGTTAGGTGATACAGTTGACGGTGAATTTACGACAACAGAAGATATCGCACAGACGGCTTTATTCCTTGCGGCATTCCCGAATAAGGCGCTGACAGGTCAATCGATTGTGGTTAGCCACGGCTGGCATATTCAATAATTGAAAAGTTGCTTTTTATTCCGAGGCGAGTCGCTTAAAATAGCAAAATTACAGAGAGTAAATAGGGATGCATCATGCGTTTAGATGACTGGAAACAGAGTCGTAATATCGAAGATAGACGAGGTTCTGCTCGTGGTGGCGGTGGCCCGTTTAGAAGTGGTGGTGGCGGTCGCAAGATTGGTCTAGGTACCGTGGTGATTGCTTTAGCTGCTTGGTATTTCCTTGGTGTCAATCCCTTGACGATTCTTGGTGGTGGTGATATTTTAAGCTCGGTGACTGGAGGGGCGACAGGGGCTTCGGCAGGCTATAGCACTTCAGGTACAACAGGACAAGAGATGACTGACCAAGAGGGTGTATTTATCTCTAAAGTCTTAAAAACCACAGAAACAGTATGGGAGCGTATCTATGCTCAAAATGGTTGGGGGACTTACCCACAACCTAAGTTAGTACTGTATACTGGTGCGACACGTAGTGCCTGTGGTGTAGGTCAAGCGCAAATGGGTCCTTTCTATTGCCCAGCGGATGAGAAGATTTATATCGATTTATCTTTCTTCCGTGATACTGGTCGTCGCTTAGGGGTAAATGGTGACTTTGCCCAAGGTTATGTGATTGCTCATGAAGTGGGTCATCATGTACAACAACGCTTAGGTTTGTTAGATCAATACCAACGTGCTAAACAATCTAACCCTCGTCAGGCAAATCAAATTTCGGTGATGTCAGAATTACAAGCCGATTGTTTTGCAGGCTTATGGGCGTCAGAATTGGTTAAAGCGGGTAATGTCATCGAGCCGGGTGATATTGAAGAAGCGATGGAAGCGGCAGAAGCGGTTGGTGACGACCGTATCCAGAAAAGCCAACAAGGCTATGCTGTACCAGATTCATTTACGCATGGTACCTCTGCACAACGTGTCGCATGGTTTACGCGCGGGATGAAAACAGGCAATATTCATCAATGTGACCCAACTCGTGGTTAATAATAGCGATAGGCATAAAAAAGTCGGTTGATATCAACCGACTTTTTGTTTAATGGCTTAAGCGAATTAGCCTAGTACACGATAGCCACGACCCGCTAAGCATTGTTGAATAACACTTTTTTGCTTGTCTGCACCGCTTAAACCACCGCCTGCGCCACCTGATACCGCACCGATACCTGCACCAATTGCTGCACTTGAGCTATTACCAGCAATAGCACCAATCGCTGCACCTAGTGCCGCACTGATACCAGCACCTAGCGCAGCATTACCTGTTGGGCTGACTTGGTCGGCTAAGGCTTGGCATTCTTTTAAATCTTGTTCGTAGCGAGTCATATCTTGACCCTTGCTATCCACGATAGGACGGTAGCTTGAGCAAGCGGCTAATGTTGTTGTAGCAAGAATAGCCACCATAGAGTATTTCATTAACTTCATTTTCAATCCTATAAGAAGTTGGTGAATGTTATGTTGCTCATTGTGAGACTATTTTTTATTGCTGTACAATCATTTTTTGTTAAGTTTGTTAAAAATGTACGTTTTTCGCTGAGCTTTGTAAAATTTCTTACGAGCTTATTTCGTTGGGTTTCTTTTTGTGCCAGTTTAGATGAATATGATGGATCAAATTCTTTTTTATATTAGTGTGTATGTGCCGCCACTATTGTTTGCGATTACCTTGCATGAGGCAGCACATGGTTATGCCGCACGTTATTTTGGTGATAACACCGCTTATGTACTAGGTCGCATTAGTCTAAACCCAACACGGCATATTGACCCTATCGGCACACTTGCTTTACCGGGCTTATTAATCGCCTTAAGTTCACCCTTTGTATTTGGTTGGGCGAAACCTGTTCCAGTCTCTATTGGTAATTTACGCAACCCTAAGCGAGATATGATTTATGTCGCCGCAGCAGGACCGGCAGCCAATCTGGTGATGGCATTGTTATGGGCACTTTTATTAAAGTTCTATGCCATAGTTGAGTTGGATTCTGATGTCTTAATCACGATGGCATTGATGGGTGTCAAACTCAATGTGATTTTGATGTTGTTTAATTTATTACCCGTTCCTCCATTAGACGGTGGACGTATTCTTATCGGTCTATTACCGATGAAAGCCTCACTCGCTTTAGCACGTATTGAACCCTATGGGATGTTTATTGTCTTAGGACTATTATTAATCGGTGGTTTAGATGTTTTTCTATCGGACTGGGTTATTCAAGTCGTGAAGTTCTTTTTATACTTAGTGGGACTGTAATTTCAGTAAAATAATAGCAATTTATTTATCGTGTTAGGGTACGAATGAGCACCAAAATATTAATCGTCCGCTCTTCTTCATTAGGGGATCTTGTTTTCATGCTGCCAGCGATTTCTGATATTGCTAAGCATGTCCCTGATGCACAGATTGACTGGGTTGTCGAAGATGTTTTTAAAGAGATTCCGAGTTGGCACCCCGCTGTGCATAAAGTTATTCCTATTGCGCATCGCAAGTGGCGTAAGGCATGGTGGTCAAAAGAAGCTCGTCAAGCACGTCAAGCCTTTAAACAGGAAATTGGGCAAACACAATACGATATTGTTCTCGATATGCAAGCCTTGATGAAGTCTGTCTGGGTTGTTCGTCAGACCAAGGGTAAGCGTCATGGTTTAGATTGGAAGTCAGCACGTGAGTCATTAGCGTCTTTGTTCTATGATGTCAAACATAAAGTGGAGTTCTGGCAACCTGCGGTTACTCGCCAACGTTTATTAGCAAGCCTAGCCTTTAATTATACCTATGAGGGTGAGCCAGACTTTGGTTTACAAGCCTTTACCGATGGTGTAGAAATCCAGCCTTATGCCGTGATTATGCCTTCAGCTAGCCGTGATGATAAGTTATGGCCAGAAGCAGATTGGCATGCGGTATTTGATCGCTTAACAGCAGATGGTTTAAGCTTAAAGTTATTAGCTGGCAATGAGCGAGAGGCAGAGCGTGCACGTGTATTGATTGCTAACTATCCTAATGCCGAGGTCTTGCCGCGTATGAGCCTAACTGAGGTGGCTCGCGTACTTGCCCCTGCAAAAGTGATGGTAGGTTTGGATAGCGGTCTGACCCATTTATCGGCTGCATTGGGTCGCCCAACAATTGGTATTTATTCCGCGTCTACACCGGTTCGTACCCCCTTGGTAGGTGCGGGTTTTACCGCTAGTCTTGGTGATAGAGGTGTACCTCCTTCACGAGAGATTGTATTAAGTAAATTAGAGCAGGCCTTATCCGCATGAATCAATTTTTCTATACCTTAATCCTGCGTTTGATTAAACCTCTAGCATTGAAGTTGCTTGAGAAAAAAGCCAAGAAGGCGGGTGGCGATTGGGATATTCGTGGTCCTGAGCGCTTTGGTATTTATGAGCAAAAACCAGCTATCGGTGAAACAGTTGAATTCGATGAACAAGAGAGTTTTAGCGGACAGAGTTTTAAAAATCCAATCTGGGTCCATGCAGTTAGTCTAGGTGAGACAAGAGCAGCACAACCCTTTATCCGTCAGTTGCTTGACCATGGGCATTTTGTGTTATTGACGCACACAACCGCCACGGCTAAAGCCCAAGGTATCCGTCAGTTTTCTGAGGATATTGGTGAGGGACGTCTGGTACAAGCTTGGTTTCCTTATGACTTTCCAGAAGCTGTTGAGGGCTTTTTAAATCACTGGCAACCGCATTGTGGCATTTTGATTGAGCGAGAAGTATGGCCAAATATGATTCTCGCTGCGACTAAACATAAAATTCCGATGATTTTAGTCAGCGCTCGTCTTTCTGAGAGTTCGGCTAAGCAAGTCAAAATGCTTGGTGGTGTTTTACAAAAAGCCTATAAAAATTTAGACCTCATTCTTGCACAGACCCATCATGACGCAGCTCGTTTTGAGGAAATTGGTATTGCTAAGCCGTGGGTGATTGGCAATCTTAAGTTTGACCTGAATATTTCCCAACAACAAGTACAAATGGGTGAGTTGCTACGCGCTAATTTGCAACGTCAGGTAATTGTGATTGCGAGTACGCGAGAGGGAGAAGAGCAAGAGTTTATCCAGAGTATTAAAGCAGAAAAGCCTGTAAACAATCCTCCTCTTTATGTGATTGTGCCGCGCCATCCACAGCGCTTTGCCCAAGTTGAAGGGCTTTTACAAAAGGCAAAATTAAACTATGTCCGCCGTTCGGCTAATCCTAGTGATACCCAGATTCAACAAGCCGATGTGTTATTGGGTGATAGCTTGGGCGAGATGTTCTTTTATTATGGTCTTGCCGATATTGCGATTGTGGCGGGTAGTTTTGGTGAGTTTGGTGGACAGAATCATATTGAAGCCTGTGCAGTGGGTGTGCCAGTGATTGTTGGTCCTCATACGGAGAATTTTGAAAAATCCGTAGAAGATGCCCTAATTGAAGGGGCGGCACGGCGTACCGATAGCGCTCATAGTGCTTTATTGCTTGCCCAGCAGCTATTAAATGATGAAGCACAGCGTCTAGAAATGGGCAAGGCAGGTAAGCGTTGGTTGCAGCTACATCAAGGGGTGAGCCAGCGTCTTTATAAGATGATTCAGCCTTATCTGACTTAAATTTAATTTATTGAGTATCACATCGTATGACATCATCATTTTTATCGAGTCCTGAATTGATGCAGGCAGGTTTGCGTCAAAGCTTGCCTGAGTTTGCCTTTGTTGAGTGGATGAGTCAGGTTAATTCGACCAATATCTTTTTATTGCAAGCTGCCAAGAGTGTCGAAGAAGAGAGTTTCCGTCCTGCCTTATTGGGCGCACATTTTCAGACTTCGGGTAAAGGACGTTTGGGTCGTAAATGGGCAGGAGAAGCAGGTGGTACCTTAATGTTCTCTTGTGCTTATGATGTGTTCTTAAGTGATAGTAAATTACCCATGTTAGCACCGATTGCAGGCATTGTTGCTTGTGAAGAGTTACGCAAGATGGTTGGTGAAAAGTTTGCCCATCGTTTGCAGATGAAATGGCCCAATGATATTCAATATGGCGATGCTAAACTCTCGGGTCTACTCGTTGAGACGGTTAAACCGGGCTTAGCTCGTCAGAGTGATCAGCATCGCGTGGTCGTCGTCGGGATGGGGATGAATTTACTCCATGCCAAAGAGCTAAGCTCTTCACTGGGGCGTAAGGTCGCCGATTGGACATCTGTTTTACAAGATATGCATATAGATGAGCAATTATTAAATCAGTCTATGGCATTACTGGTGGCTCGTATTGCTAAAGCATGGAATGACGCTTTTGCTTTATACGAGCGAGAGGGCTTTGCGCCATTTGTAGCACGTCATCAGCAGTTAGATGCACTCTATGGTAAGCCAATTGATGTTTGGCAGGATGATAAGTTTGTGATGAGCGGTATTGCCCGCGGTCTTGATGATAAGGCACATCTCTTACTCGAGATGAGTAATGGGCAATTGCTGCCGCTATTGACGGGTGATATTACAATTCGCCCAAGTGGGGAAGCATTGTGATCAGTGCGACAGGCTTTGTGTTGTTACTGGATAGTGGGAATACCCGACTAAAAGGGCGTGCAGCAAGGCTAGACAAGGGGCAGAGTTTGGCGCAACAAACGCTTGCTGAATTTTCTATAGCGAATACCGAAGCAGAGCAATTGATGACTGTTTTACAGGAATGGCAGTCCCAATTTGGTGTTCTGCAAGCCGTCTATGGTGTTTCTGTCGCTGGAGAGGTTTTGCAAAATCGCTGGGAAGAGATAGTGCGTACAAGTACAGTTAATTTATCAGTGCCGATTACGTGGTTAGCTGTTAATCAATCCGACCTAGGCTTGTATAACCATTATGCTTTAACTCAGATGGGTAAAGACCGTTGGTATGGGGTATTGGGAGCTTATGCGTGTTACCGTCAGCACCGTCAAGAGCAGATAGCATTTCCTCGTTTTTTATATCTTAGTTTCGGGACTGCTACGACTATTGACGCTGTATTTCAACAAGACTATGTGGGTGGGGTGATTTTTCCGGGCGTGCAATTAATGCAAAAAAGTCTTTTCCAAGGGACAGCCCAATTACCAGAAGTACAACTACCGACAAACCCAGCTATCGCTTTTCCAAAGGCCACTTATCCTGCGATTGAGGCGGGTATCGCGATTGCACAGGCAGGTGCGGTGATGCGACAAGTACAGAAGTTTTATCGAGACTATGGTGTGGTGCCTGAACTGTATGTGAGTGGTGGAGCTCGTAAGGCAGTATTGCCAGAAGTACAACAGGCTTATCAAGAGTGGGCAGCGCCGCTAGGGTTGGCGGATTTATCTTTAACCGAATTAACAAATCCCGTACTAGACGGGATTCAGAGTGTATTAGTCAGCAAGTCACCATCCTGATTTATGCGGATAAGACCTTATTGATAATCGACTTAAGAATCACTAATTTACCATGGAAGAAATGCCCTGCATCGGGAATAACGGTAATCGGTAAGTTGCGGTCTTTAAGCCAAGTATAAGCGTCAGCGAGTGGAATCACATCATCTTTTTCGCCATGCACTAACAGAGTGTGTTCAGGGAGTGTTACCTCACGATAGGCAAAACGCCATACCCCCGGACCTAATAAAATTAATTGACTAGGTAGTTGAGCTTGGCGGTCAGCCAATTCTGCATATACTTGAGCCGCCACAGCAGTACCAAAAGAAAAGCCACCTAATACCCAATCTTTTCCTTGAAATTGAGGGTATTTGGCGAGGAATTGTTCAATCAGTGCCAACATATCTGCGGTTTCTCCTTTGGCATGATCAAACTCTCCTTGTGATAGACCAACGCCACGGAAATTAGGGCGAAGTGCCACTAAACCATTTTGGACACAAGTTCGAGCGAGTGTAGTGACGACTTTATTGGTATTTGTGCCATCAAAAAGCGGGTGAGGGTGTAGACATAAAGCCCAACCGCGTGGTGTTTCTTCTGTCCAATCAATGGCGCATTCGATATCACCAGCAAGACCGTTAAAAATAGTTTTTTCTGTAGGCATAAGTAGTTAAATATTAATCTTTAGAAAAGCTGATGGCTTGAGGTCGGAATTCAGTCGGTGTTTTAACTTGAGCACCAATCTGCGTTTCGCTAGGAATAAAACCAAACCAACCTGCACCTAAACCGAATAAGAAAATATTAATAAGAATGAGGCTAAAAAGCAGTTTAAACACAATAAAAACGTCTTGAGAATAAGAGAGAATTATACTGTAACCGAAAAAAGCTATACAGTTTGTAAAATATGTTTAATAGCTCTGTTTCTTGTAGGGTTAGAATCTTATAATGATAAAAACTTCAATTGATTTTTCTTTACTAGGTCGTTATGTCTCGTAAACTCCCCCTCTTATTAATCGCAACAGCCGTCGTGGCGGGTGGTGCTTATATCGCTTATAGTGGCAAAGATACTTCTACTGATACGGCGGCTGTGCCTGCTGCAGCAACGCCTGCTACTAATACAGCTAATCCAGTGAATAATACGGTTGCTACGCCGACTACTTTATCCTCTAATGTTTTTGTGACGACAGCACAAACTCCTACTGTACAGAGCTTTGCCAATGTTATCGCTCCAGAGATTAATGCAAAAGCGTGGATGGTAATGGATTTGGAGAGTGGTCAGATTATTGCGCAACACAATGCGGATGAGCGATTAGCTCCAGCGTCTTTGACTAAGTTGATGACGGCTAGTTTAGTATTCTCCGCACTTGATGCGCAGCGCCTTAACTTAGATCAAGAGGTGATTGTTTCTGAGCGTGCTTGGCGTACCGGTGGCTCTCGTACTTTTATTGAGGTGAATAAGCCTGTTAAAGTGAGCGATTTATTACAAGGCATGATTGTACAATCGGGTAATGACGCCACTATTCAGCTAGCAGAATCAGTAGCAGGTAGTGTTGAGGTATTCGTTGACCAGATGAATAAAGAAGCACAAGCCTTTGGTATGGTCAATTCTAGCTTTGGTGACCCTACCGGTTTACCTTCGCCAAATACTTACACGACAGTACGTGATTTGTCTTTATTAGCACAACACGTGATTAAAGACCATCCTAGTTATTATCACTATTTCAGCCAACAAGAGTTTACCTACAATAAAATTCGCCAACCTAACCGTAATGGTCTATTGGCGCGTAATATCGGTGTAGATGGTTTAAAAACAGGTCATACGGATGATGCGGGATACTGCTTGATTTCGACATCGGTGCGCGATGGTCGTCGTGTACTTTCTATCGTGATGGGCACGAAGACAATGCGTGAGCGTGAGCAGTTTAGTCAACAGTTATTAGACTGGTCATATCAGAACTTTGCCAACCAAGTTATTGCGCCTACGGGTCAGCCTGTGGCGACACCACGTATCTATGAGGGTGAGGCAAAAACGGTTAATCTCGGCTCTCAAAGCGGTGTTGCTGTGACGGTACCGCGTGGTCAAGAAAACAATGTACAGATGTTAACGCAGCTTAATCGTGAATTAGTGGCACCAATCGCTAAAGGTGATGCGGTCGGTTCAGTGCAATTTGTACTCAATGGACAGATTATTAAACAAGATACCTTAGTCGCTTTAGAAGATGTGCCTCAGGCAGGTTTCTTCGGACGTATGTGGGATAAAGTTGCTCGCTTATTTTAATTGAGAAGTAACATGACAGAATTTTTTATTCAGGGAATTACCCAAGACAGCACTGTTTATTTAAATGGTGAATATGTACCTTTAAGCGAGGCAAAGATTTCAGTATTGGATCGTGGTTTTATCTTTGGCGATGGTATTTACGAAGTGGTACCGGGCTATAACCGCAAGCCATTTCGCCTTAAAGAGCATGTGGCACGCTTAATGCGTAGTCTCGATAAGATTGGTATCCAAACCGGTAAAGACGCTGCCTTTTGGGAAAATCTCATGCGTGAGATGATTGAAAAATCACCTTGGGATGATAATTATGTGTATCTGCAAGTGACGCGTGGCGTGGCTAAGCGTGATCACCCATTCCCCAATCCAGCCGTAACACCGACTATTTTTGCCATGACGTCACCATTTAAACGCTTAACTGAGCAAGAGCGTACGGTTGGCGTTAAAGCGTTAAGCTTTGAGGATCAACGTTGGTTGCATTGTGATGTGAAGTCAATTTCCTTATTGGGCAATGTATTAGCCAAACAATACGCGGTAGCGAATGGTGTTCAAGACGTGATTCAATTCCGTGATGGCTTGATGACTGAGGGTGCTTCAGCGAATATTTGGGTTGTTAAAAACGGTACATTATTAGCGCCTAAGCGTGATAATCGTATCCTAGAGGGTATCCGTTATCGTTTACTCGAAGAATTAGCTCAAAAAACAGGCGTTCCTTTTGAAGAGCGTGATATCACCAAGGCAGAGGTAGATAGTGCTGATGAGTTATTACTCACCGCGGCAATGCGTGAAGTGGTAGCTATCACGACTTATGACCATAAACCTGTCGGTACGGGTGTCCCAGGTCCTGTGTTTAAGAAATTACGTCAAGCCTATGATGAGGTTTTAGCAGCACTATGAGTTCAGAAAAAACATTAAATGAAAACCAGTTGGCTCGTCTAAAAGAGATGGTGGATCCGAATAATCCTTTTGGACTCAAAGAAATCCCACCAGAAGAGTCGCTGATTGAGTACCCTTCTGATTTCCCTATTAAGGTGATGGCTAAGGCTCATCCTGAGTTAATCGATGCCTTAGTGGAATTAGTATTAGTACATGACCCTGAGTTTAAGCGTGAGACGATTGAAGTGCGCCCAAGTTCTAAGGGTAACTATACAGGTTTAACTTTGACTGTGCGCGCCACTTCTCGTGAGCAATTAGATACGATTTATCGTAGCTTACACGGTCATGAGTTAGTTAAAGTAGTGTTATAGTGGCAAGTATTTGGGCGAGACGTGATGCGTATTAAAAAACTAGCAGGTTTGGCAGATTATGAAACAACGTTTGCCGCCATGCGAGCTTTTACCGAACAGCGTACGTCCGATACTGAAGATGAGCTCTGGCAAGTTGAGCATGCACCAGTGTACACATTGGGTCAAGCAGGTAAGCCAGAGCATATTCTTAACCCTAAGAATATCCCCATTATTCGTACTAACCGTGGTGGGCAAGTCACCTATCACGGTCCAGGTCAGATTGTTCTCTATCCCCTGATTAATCTCCATCGAGCTAAGCTTTTTGTGCGTGAATATGTCAATCTTCTGGAAGAAGCGATTATTCAAACATTAGCAGATTTTGGTATTACTAATGCACAGCGTAAAGAGGGTGCACCGGGCGTGTATGTCCCTATTGGCGCTACACAGGAGTTAGCAAAAATTGCAGCGCTAGGGGTAAAAGTCAGTAATGGCTGTACCTATCATGGCTTAGCCTTAAACGTCAATATGGATTTAGCCCCTTTTTATGGCATTAATCCTTGTGGTTATGCTGGTTTGCAGACCATTGATATGTTGAGTCTAGGTGTCGAAGCAGACTGGCAAACCGTCGCTGATAAGCTCAGTGCTCACCTTATCCGCTTATTATCATCCCATCAATAAGTTTTTAATACTTTTTCTAGGCTTTGGCTAAAACGTTCGCTATTTTGGAAGCCGATGACGCGCACAGCCGTGTTTTCTTGTCCTTGTTTATTGAAGAAAATAATTCCGGGTGGACCAAAGAGTTTAAACGCTTTTAGTAACTCACGGTCTTGAGCGGTATTCTTGGTCACATCGACTTGTAGTAAACGCATTTGCCCCATCAAGGCTTGTACATTTTCATCGGTAAAGGTGAATTTTTCCATTTCCAAGCAAGAGATACACCAGTCTGCATAGAAGTCGAGGAGTACAGGCTTATCGGTGCTTGCAAGAATGGTTTTTAAATCAGCAAGCGATTGGATACGTTCAAACTGTACGTGTTCACTGCTTGTGGTGACTTTTAATGGGTGTAACACGCTACGAGAGCCAATGGCTAAGCCAATACACAACATAATAGCCCATGCAACGGCAATCCAACCAATAAGCTTTAAGAGGATTTTGCCGAGACTGAGTGAACGATAGTCGCGGAAAGTGCCGATAACATAGGCAAAAGCAAGCGCCAATGCAGCCCATAAGATCATCGGTAACCATGTTGGTAGGAGCGGAGAGATCATCCATAACGCAGCGGCAAATAATAGGAGTCCGCATACTTGTTTGACGGTATTCATCCACATCCCAGCGCGAGGTAGAATGGCTCCTGAGCTAGAGCCTAAGAGAATGAGAGACGCCCCTTGACCCCAAGCGAGGACAAATAAAATCAGTCCACCTGTCGTCACATCACCTGTTTGTGAGATAAATAGCAATACTCCTGCTAGAGGAGCAGCAACACAAGGTCCACAGATAAGAGCAGATAACATACCCATTAATAAGGCACCACCATTTTTACCTGCTGGGAGTTTATTGACCCAATTATTCAATTTGGTCTGCAGACTGGCTGGGACTTGTAGGTTATAAGCCCCTAACATCGCCACCCCAAATAACACTAAAAATAGCGCAAATATGCCTAATACCCATGGGTTTTGAATCCAGTTCGCTAGAGCAGCACCAATAGAGGCAGCAATAATCCCTAGGATAGTGTAGACAATAGATGTCCCTAATACATAGAAGAGGGTCAGACGTAAGCTCTGGAATCGAGAGTTCTGTTGCTGTTGTGTACCTACAATCAGCGATAATAAAATCGGCAGCATGGGGAGCACACAAGGCGTAAATGATAAGGCGAGACCGAGCAAGAAGGCAATCGCTAACATATGCCATAGACTGGCACCATGAAGCCAGTTAGCAATATCGGTATCACCGGCATTTAATAAGTCTAAGCTGCTGCTATCTGTTGCAATACCACCTTCTTCATCAAGGATAGAAGCCTCATGATAAGCAATAGCACTGGCACCTGTAGCGAGTTTAGGGAGGGCAATTTCATAGCCTGTGCTAGTGGGTGTCAGTGGCACGTAGTAGAACATGGGTGGATAGCAAAGACCCGCGTCAGCACATCCTTGGGCGGTGACTTCTAGGGTAAAAGCTTGTCCATTTAAAGCGAGCTTATTCAGAGGTAGAGAAAGCAAGGCTTGGTGATGGTACACCTCCATTTCTTTATCAAATGTTGGGTCGTACTTCACTACACCGTCAGAAAGCTGTGCTTGTTCGATAGAGATAGGCGTAATAGAGTTATCTGCAGCGATGGCTTTTAATTCAAAGCGTTCACGATACATGTAGTAATCAGGTGCGACATTGAAATCTAGCTCTAAAGCTTGTTCTGTACTGATTTGTGCAGTGAGTTTAAAAGCTTCTTCTGGATTGAGAAAATCCTCTTGTGCCAATGCCGGCTGCGCGATGAGTGCCGCAAAGCCGATTAAAAAACAAGCATAAAGACGAGTAAACAATGACATAGGATTTAACACTCTGCAGAAGGTTGCGTTTGCTTAGCTACCCAAGCAAGATAGTCGGGATGTCCACCCACAATAGGTAAACAAATAATCTCAGGTAAATCATAAGGGTGCAGTTCGAGGATTTTATCCATGCAAGCCTGCGCCCTTGTTGTTGATGTTTTAATGGTGAGGCTCAGTTCTTCAGTCCCCTCGAGATTATCTTGCCACATATAAAGAGATAACCCTGAGTGCGCAATATGTACACAAGC
>JAXECN010000136.1:0-11791 GCA_034093535.1 Pelistega sp. | reverse complement strand
TTGGTAAAAGGATTAGCAGGTCCATGTAAATTGCCCATATCATGAACTTCTAATCCCATACGCTCTAACATCTGGGTAATACCTGCTACACGTAATGCCTCTGGTCCCATGCTTGAGCCACGATGTCCTGCACCAACATCTGTTGGCACACCAATTAAACTCACTTTTTTACGCATTTTGTTCACTCAATCGTGTGATTTATGTAGATTGTTCAATAATAGCCCAAGCCGCCAGAAATAACTACTCGATGAGTGAAATTTTAACGATTATGATTACTTAACAAATACGCTCGGCAACCATACCGATAATTCAGGTAAAGCAATAATGGCAATCACTACCACGAGAATAACCAATAAAAACGGAATCATCATTTTCATCAGTGGTTTCATCGCCACTCCCGTCTGGGACATCACAATAAATAATCCCGGTCCTACTGGTGGTGTCAATACTCCCAATGTCGTGGCAATAGCACATAACACACCAAACTGGATAGGGTCAATACCTAACTCGACCACGACAGGCATTAAGATAGGTACCAACACAATCATGGCACTAATGCTCTCTAAAAACATGCCTAAGAAAAGTAAGACTGCAAATACCAACAACATAAACCAAAATGGTGAGTCTGTGAGGGTTGCAATCGCCTCTACTAGTCTGTCGGGAACGCCTTCAAATGACAACACCCAACTCAATAAAGTAGCTGATGCAATCAATCCACAAATCGTTGCTGTCAAAGTCGCCACCGAAACAAAAATATCACTTAAATCACTGACTTTAATCTCACGATAAATAAGACAAAGAATAAAAGCAATTAAAGAGGCAACAGCACCCGCCTCGGTGGGCGTCATCACACCAGAAGCGATACCAACAATCACAACTAGCGGAATAAACCCCGGCAATATACCATCAATTAAGACTTTAGCAGTCGGTGTCTGTTCTCCCGTGTCTTTTACAGTCTGCACTGCTGGGATTTTCTGGCTAAAGCAGCCCATTAAGAAGACCACCAAACAAAAACCAAACACGATTAAAAGAGCGGGAATAATACCAGCGATAAAGAGAGGTGCAATCGGCTGTACAGCAACGACTCCGTAGATAATCATCAACATAGAAGGAGGGAAAATAGGACCTAATAATCCTCCTGAAGCAGTAATCGCACCTGACAATGCCTTATCATAGCCTTGCTTTTCCATCGCAGGAATCATCACTTTGCTCATCACACCAATCTGCGCAATCGCTGACCCTAAAATAGAAGCTGCCATTGCATTGGTAATGAGATTAGCATAGGCTAAGCCTCCTTTAAAACGCCCCACAAATAAATTCGTCACGGCAATTAAGCGCTGTGTTAATCCCCCCTTATTCATAATCTCACCCACTAAGACGAATAAAGGAATCGCTAATAAGCCATTTACTTCCAAAGAGCTATAAAACTGCAATGGCAAACCATCAAACAGAACACTTAAGTCATTAACGATTAAAAAAACGATTGCCGCCATCAGAATAGCTGCAAAGATGGGCATACCTAAAAAGAGTAAGGCTAAGAATACTGCTACCGTGACCATCTGCTACCCCTCCTTTTTGAATAATTTATATAACTGCACAAGCTGATGCCAACTCAAAAAGCTCAATGCAATTGGAAAAGATAGATAGGTATACCACTTAGGTAAGCCTGTTGTACCACTCACCTCAACCTGTACATCCGGTCGAAATACCCAATCCCAACTGTAATAGCAGAAAAATAAACTTAAGGCGAAAAAGCCAATACCAATAAGAATGTTGACCAATTTTTTTAATGAGGTCGGCATCATCTCCACAACAAAATCAATACAGATATGTTGCTTTTTTTGCGTTAAAAACGATAAGCCAAAGATTGTTGTGAAAATTAAGAACTGCAATGCAATTTCCTCTGCCCAGAAAATAGGAGAGCTAAAGAAATAACGCATGATGACTTGTGCCACCATAATTAATGTTAATGCAGCACAAAATAGGATGAGCAGTATCTTTTCTACAAAAAGCACACCCTCATCAACTTTATTAATAACAAAAGACATTGAATGCCCCTATTTAAAATAGGCGATGTCGCTCTCACATCGCCTATCTCTTTGCTTTTAAGTGAATTATTGAATCGCTTTTACTTGCTCTAAGAAAGACGCTCTTAACTCATTATCTTGTGTGTACTTCTCAAGAATCGTCTTACCGACTCTTTCAAATGGATCAAGGTTTAGCGTCTGCAACTTAACATCGTCTTTTTTCGCTTGCTCTAAGTTGGCAACTTCAGCCTTAATCGCCTCAGCAAAACCCCATTTCTCCGCTTCATGAATCGCCTCTAAGAGAATCTTTTGCTGTTCTGCATCTAAGCGATCAAAATAACGTTTTGACACGACAATCACCGCCGGAAATGCCATATGATTGGTTAAAGTCAAATAAGGGGCTTGCTGATGGACCTTCATACCGACCAAAGCATCTAAGTCAATATCCACAGCGTCTAATAAATTGGTGGTTAATGAGGGTGCAACCTCAGATAAAGGCATAGCTGTGGGAGCAGCTTTGAAAGCATTCCAAAAATCATTATAAATAGCATTAGGGAAGGCGCGTACCTTTTTATTAACTAAATCATCCGGTGAAGTAATCGGCTTAGTCGACACCACATGTCGCATACCAGCAAATGCATAACCAACCCCTAACATACCATTTTGCTCGAGATTCTTAAGCATTTGTTGCGCCGCTGGCGTCTCTACTGCCTTAGTCGCATGTTCTACATCTTTAAAGATATACGGTAAAGACCAGGCAAAAAGAGATGGTTCACGATTAGCTAATACCCCAGCATTAAGAATACCGATTTGCATCGCACCTGATTGCAATAAATTAATCATCTGTGCTTCCGTACCTAATTTGCTCAATGGGCTAATATTTAACTTTAAATCACCCTTTGTCTTGGCTTGTAAGTTTTCATCAATTTTTTCAGCCACCTTGTGCCACACATGACTAGGTGGGGTGACATGTCCTAATTTAAGCGTCGCAGCACTTGCTGTACCAGCGACTAAACTAGTACTGAGTAATGCCCAATTTAGTGCCTTTAGAAGTCGTTCGAATTTCATGATTGTCTCCTCAATGTATTTAAATTTTTATCGTCACTAAGCAATAAAATCTGCTTGGTTTTGTGGACTCGCCTTAATAAAAGCAGGATGTTGTAAGGCGTGCTTAGTAATTGCCATTAGTCGTGGATAAGCACTCAAATCACACTTCATACGCTCAGCATTAGCGATTTGGGGGATTAAATAGCAATCTGCCAATGTCGGTGTATCCCCAAAACACCATTGCTCACCCGCACCATACTTATTTAACAAACGCTCTGCTGCTGATAAGCCCTCCTTAATCCAATGGTGATACCACTGATTTTTTTGCTCTTCAGATAGCTTTAAATCATTTTGCAAATAACGCAACACGCGTAAGTTATTGAGTGGGTGAATTTCACAAGCAATTAAAGAAATAAACTCGAGGATTCTCGCTCTTTTCTCTAAATTGTCTTGAGGTAAAAGTTGTAGACGCTCAGGATACTTACCGTCCAGATAATCAATAATGGCTAACGACTGCCCTAGATGTAAGTTCCCATCCACTAGGGCAGGCACCAATCCCACAGGATTATGCTTCTCCACATAATCCTGTTGTAGATTTTCCTTATTACGGATATTGACGCCGATATACTCAGTATCCAATTCCTTTAAATTTAAAGCAATTCTGACGCGATAAGAAGCTGAGCTATTAAAAAAGCTATACAGTTCCATATCCATTTCCCCTTAGACGACGTCGACTTTTAGTTCGCCTAAGCCATCAACACCAACAACCATCTTATCGCCACGCACCACAGCACCGACACCCTCTGGTGTTCCTGTGAAGATGACATCACCTGGCTCTAATTCAAAAAGTGTTGATAAGTGGGCAATGGTTTCTGCAACTGACCAAATCAAATGATTAATATCACTGCGTTGCTTGTCCTCACCATTAACCGTTAGCCAGATAGCCCCTTTATCGATATGACCCACTTTGCTCGCTGGATAGATAGGTCCAATAGGTGCTGAATAATCAAATGCTTTACCAATTTCCCAAGGACGTCCCATTTCACGCATTTTCATCTGTAAATCACGACGTGTCATATCTAGACCAACCGCATATCCCCAGACATAATCAAGCGCCTCTTCAACCGAAATATTGCTGCCTTTTTTACCAATCACAGCAACTAATTCTGCTTCATAATGCAAATTATTAGTTTGACTAGGATAAGGAAAATCGTATGTCTCACCTGTTTTTACAGGGACAACCGAATCAGCTGGTTTACAAAAGAAAAATGGTGGTTCACGGTCAGGATCAAAACCCATCTCACGAGCATGAGCTGCATAGTTACGACCTACGCAATAAACACGGCGAACAGCAAATGATTGTTCACTATCAACCACTGGAATCGCGACAACTGGTGGTGGGGTAAATACATATGACATTTTTTATTCTCCTTTAATTTTGATTAATCTCGCTTTTCCCGTAATAAGCCCAATTGACTTAATACGGGACGATCTGAATAACTAAACAATACGGTTTCTTCATCCGCCTCTAACTGCACTGGCTGCCAAGAAGGGGCAACAAAAATATCTTTGGGCTCAAATTCAAAGACACTGTCGCCAATTTTTACCTTGCCCTTACCCTCTACCACGGTATACACCGTTGAGTCAGAGCTACGATAAGTACGCCCTTTAAAACCAGCAGGCAATAACTGCATAAAGGTTGCCATGGTTGGCATCGCTGAACCACCGGTTGTCGGGTTGATATATTTAAGTTTGACACCATCCCATTCATCAATTGCCTCTTGACGAAGTAATTGATACAGTGCCTCACGGCTACGCTCATAGGGATAGCTAAAAATAGGCGAAGTCGGGTCTTTAACCTCATGGCGAACAGGAATCATGTTGTAACCAAAAGAGGCATAACTAAAGCCCTCTTGCTTAAATAACTCTTGCTCATCTTGTACGTTATCCTCAGCAAAACCTGCATCTAACATCTGGATTAATGGAATATCTAGACCATCTAACCAAATTACCGGCTCACCGCCATTTTCTAAACTAGGATTACCATGGTCATGCCAATTCCATGACGGTGTGATAATAAAATCACCCGGGCTCATCGTAGTCTTCTCACCATTTACCGCTGTCCATGCCCCATGACCCTCCATCACAAAGCGTAAAGCTGACTGGGTGTGGCGATGACTAGGTGCAATTTCTCCGGGGAGAATAAGCTGTAAACCCGCATACAAAGTCGATGTAATACTCGCACTTCCTGCTGGCAAACCCGGGTTTTCTAAGATTAATACACGGCGTACCGCTTCTTTTGCCGTAATCAACTCACCCGCATGCATCACATAAGGACGCAACTCTTTATACTTCCAAATGGTAGGTACAATGCGCGGTCTTGGGTGAGGAGGCACTAATGTATGTAATGAAGTCCATAAAGGTGCTAAATTTGCCTCAGTGAGCTGTTGATAATACTCACTTCGTTTTTCTTGCAAATCTGCTGTCATAATATGTCTCCTAAGTTCTATCTATTTATCCATCTTGAAATTTAGTATGCTCAAGTCGGTATAATTAGTAAAATAATAATTATTTATAAGGTATAACATTTTTGATATGGCAACAGATTGGACAAAACGGATTCGCCTACGCCATCTAGAAATTTTTATTGATTTGGCAAAAAGTGGGAATATTAGTGTGACCGCAGAAACACTCAATATGACGCAACCGGGTATCTCTCGTTGGTTAAAAGAACTCGAGGATGATATTGGTTTACCTCTTTTTGAGCGACATACCCGTGGACTACGTCTGACATCTCACGGACAAACACTTCTGCAACACGCTGAAGTCATTATGAATCAGCTCAACATCACAAAAGATGATTTAAGCTCACGTAAAAATGAAGGCAGTGGAGTCGTCAATATTGGGCTAACTGGAGCTGTAACCGCTAACTTTGCTCCTAAATCTGTGGTGAAATTGCTTGAGATGTCACCTAATATCCAACTCTCTTTATTAGAGGGCACGATGGATATGCTAGTCGCTAATCTGCTCTCTGGCAGTTTAGATATTGTCCTAGGACGCTCCCCTCAACAATTACTCGATAATGACATTGAGCATGAGGTTCTCTACACCGAACCTATTCGCTTTGTCGTCAATCCACAGCACCCTCTGCTCCAAGCCGCTACAGTTAAATGGTCTGAGATGTACCGCTATCCGTGGTTAATTTGGCCTAAAAATACTCCACTACGCCAAGATTTAGAAAAAGCGCTTATACACGACAAGAAACATCTGCCGAGCAAATATATTGAATCAAATTCTTTAAACTTAAATATTCAATTATTAAGTATGCAAGATTTTATTTGTGTCCTCTCATTGAGGACAGCAAAACGGTTTGAGGCACTAGGGATTGTCAAAATCCTCGATGTATCCGTATCTACCTCTGGCTCTGTATCGCTATTATGGAGAAAAGATAGCACCTATCGTCATGCCGTACAAACCGCTTTATCCGCTATTAGACAGTCGATTTAACTTGAAAACCTATAGCTGATTGCCCTGTTCCGCCATCAACGGAATAATCTCCGTCAAGACAGCGTCAGGCTTCACTTCTAAACATTGCTTAAATAGCTGCTTCACCGCGGCTGCCATTTGCTGGCAATCGGCTGTATCATCAGCCATCTGCGTGTAGTACGTTAAGTCTTTATGAGCATTAGACAAAGCAAACCTGAAACTAGCATCATCATCACTCAGCATATAAGGTTTAAGGCGATTCAATACCACACTATTGCCGCCCCCCTTGTCTAAGACATCAAGTAATACTTCTGGTGCTATCTCAGCCCTTCTTGCCGCAGCGATAGCCTCCGATAAGACAGCCGTAAATCCTAAAGACACGAAGTTATGAATCAGCTTCAAGCGATGTCCTGATCCTACTGAACCAGCATAGCTAATATTCTCCGCAAAACTCTCTAGTAAAGGCTTAACACGAAGAAAAATTTCTTCACTCCCTCCTACGATTAAGTTCAGCCGACCTTCAGCGGCTTCCTTTGGGGTTCTGGTCATCGGTGCGTCTATAAAAAAGCCACCTGCTGCCTGCACTGCTTGTGCGATAGCAACGGATGAATGAGGTAAAGCAGTCGAGCAATCAATAATCACTGTACCTTTTCTAAGGGAGGTTAATAGACCTTGTTGGTACATAATCTGTTCAATTTGCGGTGTCCCTGTGACACACAATACGATAATATCAACCGATTGAGCCAATACCTCAACCGTATCACATACTCGTACCCCTTGAGCTATTAAATCATCCACGGGTTGATTCCCCTCATGGTTCAGAATCGCTAAAGAATACCCCTTTTTGGCAATATTACTGGCGATACCATGCCCCATCAAACCCACACCAATTAAACCGATAGCTTGTCCTTCCACTGTCAGCTCCTAATCTGCTTTACCATAGTAGTGAATAATGGTTTTTGTGGTGCTCATCTCTTCTAAAGCGACAAACCCCTTTTCACGACCATGACCACTGCGTTTCATCCCGCCAAATGGTAGTTCAACACCGCCACCTGCACCAAAACCATTAATATAAATTTGACCGGCTTGCATAGCTCTAGCCACGCGTTGTTGGCGACCACCGTTTTCTGTCCATACTGCTCCCATTAAGCCGTACTGGGTCGCATTAGCGAGTTGAATTCCCTCTTCTTCTGTATCAAAAGGCACAGCAACAAGTACTGGACCAAAAATCTCATCTTGTAATAGCTGACTATCATGCTTATCTGCCACAAACAAGGTCGGTTTAACAAAAAAGCCTTTTTCACTAACATCAGGGTGAATCGTTCCCTCCGCTGCAACTTTTAATCCCTCAGCTTTACCCATCTCAATATATTTATTCACACGGTTAAATTGAGCTTGATTAACCACAGGACCACAACTTAAATCCATCTCTTGTGAACCCACTTGAGCCTGTTTAAACTCCTCGGCAAGAAGTGCCACAAAACGGTCAAAAATCCCTCTTTGAATTAATACACGACTACCTGCTGTACAAGTCTGTCCTGTATTAGCAATAATCCCTCTGGCAATCATCTTAGGTGCTATCGCTAAATTGACATCATCAAAGACGACATGTGCCGATTTGCCCCCCAACTCTAAGACACATTTCACTGCATTTTTAGCAGCAGCAGCTTGAATTAAAGCGCCCACCTCTCCTGATCCAGTAAAGGAAATAAAATTAATATCCTCATGAGCTGATAAGCTCGCACCAACCTCTTCGCCTAGACCTGTGACGACATTTAATGCCCCTGCAGGAAAACCAACCTCCAATGCCAATTCAGCGATTCGAATAATCGATAAGCAAGCATCTTCGGCGGGCTTAACCACAGCCGCATTACCCATCGCTAGTGCAGCAGATACACTACGCCCAAAAGTCTGTGCTGGATAGTTCCATGGCAGAATATGGGCTGTCACCCCTAATGGCTCTCGAATTACCTGTACTGCGTACTCATTTAAAAAGGGAATCGTCTCGCCATGAATCTTATCTGCTCCTCCTGCATAGAACTCAAAATAGCGTGCCAACACCTGAATATCATTACGTGCCGTAGTAATTGCCTTACCTGTATCTTGTGCTTCTAATTGTGCTAATTCCTCTGCACAAGACAAAATCTTTTGAGATAGCTGTAAGAGTAAACGTCCTCGCTCTACTGCGGTCAGCTGTCCCCACGCGCCTGATAAAGCCTGACGAGCTGCCTTTACCGCCAAATTAACATCCTCAGCAGTCCCTCTAGGAATAGTGGTAAATACTTCTCCAGTGGCAGGATTAATAACCTCCAATGTTTGACCGGAAACAGACGCTTTACGTTCACCATTAATAACCATCTCTGGCATGATTTCTCCTCTACTACATTAAGTTACAAAATACCCTTAACTTACCCTTGCTAGCACGAGATGTAAATAGAGAAAACCCTCATAGTTATTTCGCTATAAAGTCTTTACATTTGAGACATTCAACAGTAGTATTAGTTTTACTCTTATACTCCTTCCTTTTTAGAGGAGCAATAATGAAAAAATCATGGTTCAATAAGCTATTGCTTTGTGGTTTTATCAGTAGTATTTGCATGACTCCTGCACTTGCCGAGCGCTCTATCAAGCTCGCTAATGCTATCGCCAAAGATTCTCATTATGGTGCAGCCGTCACCGCCCTAGAGGAATCCCTACAACAAGCACTGCCCGGCAAATTCAAAGTAGAACACTTTGCCAATAGTGCACTGGGTGGTGAGCGTGAAGTCATTGAGGGTATCCAACTAGGCACCATTGACGCTGCCGTCTTATCGACCAGTACGGCGTTAAATTTTGTGCCTGAGATTGGCGTATTTGATATTCCTTTTTTATTCAGAGACCTCGCTCATGCCCGTAGTGTATTAGACGGCGAAATTGGTCAAGATATGCTGAAGAAGTTCCCCCAACGCAATATCATCGCACTGGCTTGGGGAGATCAGGGTTTCCGTCATCTCACTAATAACAAAGTTGTCGTCAAAACCCCTGATGATGCCAAAGGCTTAAAAATCCGCACCACAGAGAACCCTGTCCATATTGCCGCCTTTAAACATCTAGGTATCCTCGCTACACCGATGGCATGGCCAGAAGTACAACCCGCTCTTCAACAGGGGACGATTGACGGTCAAGAGAACCCTATTGCCGTCATTGTGTCGATGAAATTAAATCAAGTCCAGAAACATTTAGCACTTACCGGTCATGTGTACTCACCTGCCTTGATTATTTTCTCACCCGCTTTCTATAACAGCTTAAGTCAAGACGAACAGGCAGCACTTCAAGCTGCCAGTCTCGATGCGGCTAAAGCCATGAGAAAATATGTAGACGATATTGAACAATCAGGGATTACTAGCCTCAAAGAAGCCGGTATGATTGTGACAGAAGATGTGGATAAACAAGCTTTTGCGAAGATTGTCAAAGCGATTTATCCAGAATACTATCAACGCTACTCGCAAGAAATTATCGATAAAATCATCGCACAATAAACAATACGGGTTACACACAACATAACCCTATAATGCAAAAGGCTCCTAAGAAACTTCCTAGGAGCCTTTTTATTGGTTCAGTGACAAGGCTTTGTCGCCCGAGCCTCAATGAATTGATTAATAAAGTACACGAGTCTTAATCGTGCCATCAATCTCTTTTAATTGCTCAAGAATATCTGTTGTTGTGTTCTTCTCGACATCAATCACCACATAACCGATATTCGCATTGGTTTGTAAGTACTGACCGACAATATTCACACCGTCTTGAGTAAAGACTTTATTCAAGCTAGTTAAAACACCAGGTTTATTGACGTGAATATGCATATAACGGCTAGCACCCTTATTCTCTGGTAACGATACCTCTGGGAAGTTAACCGCAGATAGCGTTGAACCATTATCAGAGTAGCGGACAATCTTGCTTGCCACTTCGATACCAATATTTCCTTGGGCTTCTACAGTTGAACCACCAATATGTGGTGTTAGAATCACATTATCAAACTTACGCAGAGGCGATAAGAACTCTTCTTGGTTTGATTTAGGCTCTACTGGGAATACGTCAATCGCTGCACCATTTAGACGTTTCTCTTCAAGTGCTTGCGCTAAAGCGTCAATATCCACTACCGTACCGCGTGAGGCATTAATTAAAATCGCTCCCTGCTTCATCTGAGCAATACGCTCTGCACTCATCAGATTCTTCGTACCGTCATCTTCTGGAACATGTAGCGTCACGATATCACTTTGAGCTAATAAATCACTTAAGTTAGCGACTGGACGAGCATTACCTAGCGGTAATTTTGTCTCGATATCATAGAATAGGACTTCCATACCGAGAGCCTCAGCCAATACACTCACCTGTGTACCAATATGACCATAGCCCACGATACCGAGTTTCTTGCCACGTACCTCATGGCAACCATCAGCCGATTTATTCCACTCACCACGATGTACCTGAGCATTCGCTTCAGGAATCTTACGCATTAATAGAATCATCTCGCCTAAGACTAACTCAGCAACCGAGCGTGTATTTGAGAATGGCGCATTAAAGACAGGAATACCGCGTTTGGCTGCCGCTTCTAAATCCACTTGGTTTGTACCGATACAGAAGCACGAGATACCGATGAGTTTTTTAGCATGGGATAAAACTTCTTCAGTAAGCTGTGTGCGAGAGCGAATACCAATAAAATGGGCATCAGAGATTGCGTCGATTAATGCTTGACCCTCTAATGCCTTTTTATGAAATTCAATATTGGTATAACCATTAGCACTAAGCACATCGAGTGCATTAGGGTGTACGCCTTCTAATAAGACGATTTTAATTTTGCTTTTATCTAAAGATAGTTTTTCCATGCTAAAACCTACGTTGTGGTGAAAAATCAAAACCTAAGAGCTATTATCATAGCAGTTTACTAACACAATATAAATAGGTGGCAATACTCGTCTTTCATAAAATAGGCTATATGCTTATTTCTCTTGTTGCCAATAAATTTGCAAAAATTTCAGCCCCTCTAATAAAGCCTTATACATCACACTTCCATGATTTTCATCAGGATAAAGATGAACCACAGCATCAACCTTTCTTTGCTGCAATTCATTCGTAAGACGCTCTAAATTACCCTTCATATCACACTCTTGGTCGTTTTCGATAACCTATTGAATAAAAACAAAAATCCCCTAAGCAATAATTTTTGCCTAGGGGATTAATTGTAACTAATC
>JAXECN010000135.1:0-11875 GCA_034093535.1 Pelistega sp. | reverse complement strand
GCTAGGAAATGTCCATGATGAGATTCTGGACGGAATAGGGTGAGAATTTTGCCAAAGTGGGCTACACTTACGCAGCCGAGTTCAGCGCAAATCTTTTCTAAGATAGCGAGACGATTTTCACGCTCATCACCAGCGACACGAACTTTAATTAAGCCGTGAGCTGTTAAACTATGGTCAATTTCTTTGAGAACAGCAGGGGTTAGACCGTTGTTTTCGCCAATTTGTACGATTGGTTTGAGTGAGTGAGCGGCTGCACGCAGGGTGCTACGCTCTTTTGAAGATAATTCGAGTAAAGACATATATTTTATTAATTAGGATTTTAGGCAAATGGCCAAGAAAAAATTCTCAAAAGAATGGATTCATCAACATATTAATGATCCATACGTCAAAATGGCTCAACAAAAAGGCTATCGAGCACGTGCCGCATTTAAGTTAATCGAGATTTTAGATACCGAGAAACTTATGCGTAAAGGAGATATTATAGTCGACTTAGGGTCAACTCCGGGAAGTTGGTCGCAAGTTGCGAGAGAAAGATTAGTCGGTGAGGGTGGAATTATTGATGGACGTGTGATTGCACTCGATATTCTACCGATGGAGCCGATTGCGGGTGTTGAGTTTATCCAAGGGGATTTCCGCGAAGACGAGGTATTAGACCAGTTAAAAGCCTTGGTGGGTGAGCAACAGGTGGATTTGGTGATTTCAGATATGGCACCGAATTTATCAGGGATTAGCTCAGCGGATTCGGCTCGTATCCAACATATTGTCGAGTTAGCGGTGGATTTTGCTACAGCTCATCTTAAGCCAGAGGGAGCGCTGATTGTGAAAGCTTTCCATGGTAGTGGTTTTTCTCAATTGGTAGAATTATTTAAGCGTCACTTCAAACGAGTGGTTGAGCGTAAGCCAAAAGCGTCTCGAGATAAGTCTTCGGAAACGTTTATCGTGGGCAAAGGGTTAAAAGGACGTTAATCCTCGACTTGATATTTCAGGTCATTACCCCCACGTAGGGAATAATAGGCTTATTTACCCATAGAAAATATTTATCAGGTACAATAAGAAGCAATTTAGTTTAAATCGGAACTGGCTTAGCCGCTGAGGGCTGGGTGGGGGTATTTTACGTTGAAAAATTCATTTTCAAAATTTGCAATGTGGGCAATCTTTATTGTCGTATTGTTCACAGTATTTAGACAGTATGATAGTCCAGGTGCGTCTAATCCGAGTGGCATTTCATATAGCCAATTTATGGCAGACGCCAAGGCAGGTAAGATTAGCTCTGTTGTGATTCAGGGCAATAACCTGACCGTAACACCAACAGATGGTCGTGTTTATGAAATCACGACACCTAATGATATCTGGATGGTTAGCGACTTGATGAATGATGGCGTAAAAGTGACTGCTAAGCCTGCTGAGGGTCGTTCATTCTTAGCGACTGCGCTGATTTCTTGGTTCCCGATGTTGTTATTAGTGGGCGTATGGATTTTCTTTATGCGTCAAATGCAAGGTGGCGGTAAAGGCGGAGCATTTAGCTTCGGTAAGTCACGTGCTCGTATGCTTGATGAGAACAATAACCACATTACTTTTGCGGATGTGGCAGGTGTCGAAGAAGCCAAAGAAGACGTACAAGAGCTTGTTGATTTCTTACGTGATCCTTCTAAATTCCAACGTCTAGGTGGTCGTATTCCTCGTGGCGTATTGATGGTAGGTCCTCCAGGGACTGGTAAAACCTTACTTGCAAAAGCCATCGCTGGTGAGGCTAAAGTTCCTTTCTTTACGATTTCAGGTTCTGACTTCGTAGAAATGTTTGTGGGTGTAGGTGCTTCGCGTGTTCGTGATATGTTTGAAAACGCAAAGAAACACGCACCTTGCATTATCTTTATTGATGAGATTGACGCTGTTGGTCGTCAGCGTGGTGCTGGTGTTGGCGGTGGTAATGATGAGCGTGAACAAACACTTAACCAAATGCTAGTCGAGATGGACGGCTTCGAGTCAGGTCAATCTGTTATCGTTATTGCAGCGACTAACCGTCCTGATGTTTTAGACCCTGCCTTATTACGTCCGGGTCGCTTTGACCGTCAAGTAGTGGTGAACTTACCAGATGTACGTGGTCGTGAGCATATTCTCAATGTTCATATGCGTAAGGTTCCATTAGCACCTAATGTTAATCCTTCGGTGCTAGCACGTGGTACACCGGGCTTCTCAGGTGCTGACTTAGCTAATTTGGTCAATGAAGCTGCGTTATTTGCGGCTCGCCGTAATGGTCGCACAGTCGATATGGTGGACTTTGAAAAAGCCAAAGATAAAATCATCATGGGTGCTGAGCGTCGTTCTATTGTGATGCCAGAAGAAGAGCGTAAAAATACGGCTTACCATGAGGCGGGTCATGCTTTAGTGGCTTACTTATTACCTAAGACAGATCCAGTTCATAAAGTGACGATTATCCCTCGTGGTCGTGCCTTGGGCGTGACTATGCAATTACCAGAGGGCGATCGCTATAGCATGGACAAAGAGCGTCTATTAAATATGATTTCAGTGTTGTTTGGTGGTCGTATCGCTGAAGAAGTCTTTATGAACCAGATGACAACAGGTGCTTCAAATGACTTTGAGCGTGCGACAGCTTTAGCGCGTGATATCGTGACACGCTATGGTATGACGGAGTCTTTAGGTCCTATGGTCTACGCTGAAAATGAAAATGAAGTGTTCTTAGGTCGTAGCGTGACTAAGACAACGCATGTTTCTGAAGCGACCATGCAAAAAGTGGATGCAGAGATTCGTAAGATTATTGATGAGCAATATAAAGTGGCTCGTGATCTTATCGAAGCGAATCAAGATAAAATGCACGTGATGGCAAAATCATTGCTTGAGTGGGAAACCATTGATGCCGAACAAATTAAAGACATCATGGATGGCAAACAGCCTCGTCCTCCTCATGAGCCAGATAAGCCTTATGATAGTAAAAATGATGCCACACCACCAAGCACAGGTGCCGCAGTGGAAGTGGATAATGCTGATGGCTCAACTAATGCTGATGGTTCAACAACGGCAGAGATGAAACCAGAATCAGCAACATCAAAACAAGAGGACAGCGACAAAAATGCCGCTGAACCGACTTAAGGATAAAAATTTAGCTTATGACTGCTAATTTTCAATGTGGACGCTTCGAACTTCGGTTCGAACGTCCTTTTGTTATGGGGATTGTGAATGTTACCCCAGACTCTTTTTCTGACGGCATGCAGCATTATGGTGCAGAACAAGCGATTGCGCATGGTTTGCAGTTAGTTCAAGAGGGTGCCGATATTCTGGATATTGGTGGAGAATCGACTCGCCCGGGTGCAGAGCCAGTGAGTGTCGAAGAGGAATTACGCCGTGTTATCCCTGTTATTCGGGGACTGAAAGACTGCGGTGTGCCATTGTCTATTGATACCTTTAAACCTGAGGTGATGCAAGCCGCGTTAGAAGCAGGGGCAGATTTAATCAATGACATCTATGCTTTGCAGCAACCCGGTGCGTTAGAGGTAGTAGCTAACCATCCTAACTGTGGTGTGTGTATTATGCATATGGTGGGTGAGCCTAAGACCATGCAAGTCGCACCGCCTGATTATGCCGGTGATGTTACCGCTGCCGTAAAAGACTTTTTAGCAGAGCGTATTGAGCTTATGCAAGCTAGTGGTATCGCAGCGAATCGTATTATGATTGACCCGGGGTTTGGTTTTGGTAAAACCGTACAACAGAATTATCAATTATTAGCAAATTTATCTGCCTTAAAATCCTTAAATAAGCCTATACTAGTGGGTGTTTCGAGGAAGTCCATGATTGGTGCTGTTACGGGGCAATCGGTTGAGCACCGAGTGCCGGGTAGTTTAGTGGCAGGTATAGCTGGTGTGGACCGTGGTGCTGTGGTCTTGCGCGTACATGATGTATGGCAGACTAAGAGTGCTGTTGATGTATGGCAAGCAATTGCGGCAGAAAATAAAACATTTAGTTTGGTATAAATACCAAGGTAATAGGAGTTTACAATAATGGGTCGTAAATATTTTGGTACCGATGGTGTACGCGGTAAAGTAGGTGGTGCAGTTATTAATGCTGAATTTGCACTACGTTTAGGTTATGCAGCAGGTTTAGTATTGACTGCCAAGCACGAGGGCAATAGTCGTCCGGGCGTATTAATTGGTAAAGATACCCGTGTGTCAGGTTATATGTTGGAGTCTGCACTGGAAGCGGGTTTAAGTGCTGCTGGTATTGATGTGTTTTTAGCAGGACCTATCCCAACACCTGCGGTAGCTTATCTCACCCGTGCTTTGCGTCTTGACGCCGGTGTCGTGATTAGTGCTTCACACAATCCTTATTATGATAATGGTATTAAGTTCTTCTCTGAACATGGTACAAAGTTACCTGATGAGGTAGAAGAAGAGATTGAGCGTCTTTTAGACCAGCCGGTAGGTTGTGTAGATTCTGAGAAAATTGGTCGTGCGAAGCGTATCGAAGATGCCGCCGGTCGTTATATCGAGTTTTGTAAGAGTACTTTCCCAAATGACCTAGACCTACGCGGTTTACGTATTGTGGTTGATAGTGCTCATGGTGCGGCTTATCATATCGCTCCTCCGGTATTCCAAGAGTTAGGGGCTGAGGTCATTACCATTGGTTCTAACCCAGACGGCTTTAATATTAATAAGAATGTTGGTGCTTTACACCCAGATGTATTAGCCTCTACGGTCAATGCTTATCGTGCTGATTATGGTATTGCACTTGACGGTGATGCTGACCGTATCCAGATGGTTGACTCTCGTGGCAATATCTATAATGGTGACCAATTGCTTTATGCGATGGTCTTAGAGCGTCTACAACATGGTCCTGTTAAAGGCGTAGTAGGGACATTGATGACTAACTACGGCTTTGAGAAACGTATGCAGGAGATGGAGATTCCGTTTATCCGTGCCAATGTCGGTGACCGTTATGTGATGGAACAACTGAAGAAAAATGGTTGGTTATATGGTGGTGAGGGTTCTGGTCACTTATTATGTCTGGATCGCCATACCACAGGTGACGGTATTATTGCGGCACTGCAAGTATTGACTGGTCTTGTGCGTAATGATGTGACACTAAAAGACTGGATTAAAGACCTAGAGATGTATCCTCAAGTGATGATTAATGTTCCAATCGAAAAAGGCACAGATTGGAAAAATCATGCGGGTATGAAAGCTGCCCAAGCTGAGGTGGAAGCTCGTCTTAATGGTCGAGGTCGTAGCCTGATTCGTGCTTCAGGTACTGAGCCTAAGTTACGCTTGATGGTTGAGGCAGAAAATTATGCCCTGGCAAAAGAGTGTGTGGATATCTTAGCAGCAGTGGATTTAAAAAAATAAACTGTCAAAAAGCAGTAAAATAAGACCTGTAATATAATGTATATTACAGGTCAAAATTTTTTAAGCTCATAGTAGGGTGATGTTTTTCAAGTTACTCTCGAGTTATTAAGGAAAATAATAAAAAATGCGTGAGTTATTCACAACGCAATCATCAGATAAAAGAGATGAATCAGGGCTTGTACTTGGTTTAGCGACAACGGCTGAAGAAATTGAAGCGTTACAGCGTCTGCGTTTTAACGTCTATACCCAAGATATGGGAGCGGTGTTTCCTGAAGCAGTAGACGGGATTGATAGAGATAAATTTGATGCATTTTGTGACCACTTGATGGTTTGTGATATGCGTACCCAACAAGTAGTGGGGACTTATCGCGTGATGAGTCCAGAGCAAGCTAAACAAGCTGGTGGATATTACTCAGAATCAGAATTTGATTTAAGTAATTTGGACAGTATTCGCCATGTGTTGAGTGAGTGTGGTCGTTCGTGTACGCATGCCGATTATCGTGGTGGTCCCGCCATTATGATGTTGTGGACAGGCTTAGCACAGTATTTGCATACTAATAATTATCGCTATATGCTTGGGTGTGCGAGTGTGAGCCTAGCCGATGGAGGCGTGCAGGCTGCTGAGGTGTGGCGTGCAGCCAAGGCAGAGATGGCAAAATCACCTGATTTACCTCGAGTGCAGCCCTTAGAGCCTTATCCTCTCGATAAATTGGAGGCAATTGCCCCTAGTGAAGACAAGATTAAAATCCCACCACTTATCAAAGGTTATCTTAAGATTGGTGCACGTGTCTGTGGCGAACCAGCTTGGGATAAGAATTTTAATGCTGCCGACTTTCCTGTGATGATTGATTTACAATGCATGGATAGTCGTTATCGTAAGCATTTTGGTATTGAATGATAAAAGCCCGAAGTTATGATTAAACTTCGGGCTTGTTTACATCAGTTTACGCCTCAATCAAATTAAACTTAAAGCCGACTGACTGCCATTCTTGAGCCTCTAACTCCAAGCTATAACGCGTCAGAGGATGATCATCCAACCATTCTTTATCCAGACGCAACGCAATCGTACGATGATTATCAGTGCTGAGATGGATAATCTTATCGAGTTTTTGATTCTGACGTTTACGCAAGAAGAGAGTCGCTAAGCGTAAGCTGAGAATTGCTTGCCACTTACCACTGCTAAGACCTTGGATATGCGTCTTATTTAAGCGACCTTGCTGAACTAAAGTGAGGATAGATAGGCGGCGTTGGTCATCGCTAGAGAACCCCGGCATATCGGCATGCTCTAAGACATAAGAGGTATGCTTATGGAAAGAGGATTGTGAGATACTTAAGCCAATTTCATGTAAATCCGCTGCCCAAGATAGACTGAGGCGAATCCCTTCTTTGTCATCGGGATTAATTTCATCATAAAAATCGAGGGCAAGCGTTTTAACTCGTAGTGCCTGCTTAGTATCAATATGATAGCGACGCATAAAAATCTTGACCGTCTCATCACGCTTATCAGAGGCGACATGACGACCGAGCATATCATAGAGCACCCCTACACGTAGCGCACCTTCACCTTGGAGCATACGCTCTACCTTGAGTGAGCGGAAAATCGCAATCATAATAGCAAGACCTGCTGGGAGTACTTCGATACGGTCTGTTTTTAAGCCTTTTAGTTCAGGTGAGCGTGCAGAACCATATTTAATGAGGACACGCTTTAACTTGAGCATACCCTCTAGTGTAATCCCTTTATTTGAAAAGCCAGATTCACGCAATACGGCAATAATGGCTTTTGCGGATCCTGACGAACCAAAAGCTTGTTCCCATCCCGTTTTACGATAGAGTTTACTGATAATCTCTAACTCTTTGCTGGCAGCGAGTTCGGCTTTTTCAAAGCCTTTTTCGGTGACGACACCATTGGGGAAGAAGGCTTTGGTATAGCTCACACATCCCATATGTAAGGACTTCATCAATTTCGGCTCTAAGCCTTTACCGATAATAAATTCTGTCGAACCACCACCAATATCCACGACTAGACGACTTTCTTTAGAGGGCGGTAATTCATGTGCTACCCCAGAGAAGACTAGACGTGCCTCTTCTTGACCAGAAATAATCTCGATGGGGAAACCCAGCGCTGCCTCAGCACGTGGTAATAACTCATCGATATTTTTGGCGACACGGAAAGTATTCGTGGCGACTGCACGCACTTGGCTCGGATGGAAATCACGGATACGCTCCCCGAAACGCTGTAAGACATCGACAGCACGCTGAATTGCCTCCTCATTGAGGACACGGTTCTCATCTAGACCTGCGGCAAGACGTACAGTTTCTTTGAGGCGATCGATAGAGAAGATTTGTTGTACCCCTTCGTGTTGTACAACACGACCGACAGATAAGCGGAAACTATTAGAACCGAGGTCAATAGCAGCGAGAAGTTGGGTCATTTCCATGCGTGTCATCCTTTTTGTAAGTTTTTGCGCGTGTGAAAAGTAGAGAATAACCGAGCCATTTTAACGTAAATTTTCAGTTTGACACGGGATTTATATCGCTAGTCATAGCATTGTTATCAAACTGAAATTATACTAATAGTATAAAGAACGTTTATCAATAAAAATTTAATGTGGGCAATCCAAAATGGCGACTGATTTTCGTATTCAATATCCTAACTTTATTAATCGTGAATCTTCTTTAATGCGTTTTAATGAGCGTGTTTTGGCGATGGCTGCGAATCCGAAAACGCCGCTACTCGAGCGTCTACGCTATATTTGTATCGTAAGCTCAAATTTGGATGAGTTTTTTGAGATTCGTATTGCTAGCCTGAAAAAGAAACTTGACCACAATGCCAAGACCATGGGGAGTGATGGACTGACACCAGCACAAGCCTTTGATATGGTACAGAAACAAGTGCATGAGCTAGTAGAGAGACAATATAGCTTATTAAATAATGAGATTTTTCCACAATTAAGTCAGTATGGTGTGCGTATTTTTAAGCAGCCAGATTATGACCAAGCCATGTATGAGTGGACAAAGCAAGTCTTTATGGATGAGATTCAT
Source organism: Pelistega sp. (assembly GCA_034093535.1). GTDB lineage: Bacteria > Pseudomonadota > Gammaproteobacteria > Burkholderiales > Burkholderiaceae_B > Taylorella. Next base: position 3,479 of record JAXECN010000135.1, on the reverse strand, counting down.
CCACTATTGACACCGATTGGTCTGGATCCAGCCCATCCTTTCCCGCGTATCTTAAATAAGAGTTTGAACTTTATTGTGCCTTTAGAGGGGCAAGACGCATTTGGTCGCAATGCCACGATTGCGATTGTTCAAGCACCACGCGCTTTACCGCGTCTGATTAAAATCCCTGAGGAGATTTGTGGTCAGCCACATGGCTATACCTTATTGTCTACCTTAATGCAGCTCTTTGTCGGCGAGATTTTCCCCGGTTTGACTGTCAAAGGGATTTATCAATGGCGTGTCACTCGTAATAGTGACCTCTACTTGGAAGAAGAAGTCTCTGACTTGCGTTTGGCTTTGCAAGGTGAGCTATCTCAACGTAACTTCGGTAATGCCGTACGTCTTGAAGTGATTAAAGATATGCCAAGTGATTTGGTGAACTTTTTACAAAAAGAGTTTGGCTTAGAAGAGGCAGATACTTACTATACCAATGGCTCGGTGAATTTGACACGCATTATGCCACTGGCGGATATTGATGTTGGGGCAGATTTAAACTTTACGCCATATTGTGCTTCAATTCCTGCACCATTTAATCGTATGAGTGGCAATCCTAGTGAGATGTTTGAGGCGATTGCCAAACAAGATTTACTCCTGCACCACCCATATCAATCCTTTCAGCCAGTGATTGACTTCTTAACAGCGGCGGCATATGACCCAGATGTGGTAGCGATTAAGCAGACCATTTATCGTACCGGTGCTGATTCTGAATTGATGAATTTACTCTTACAGGCCGCACGCTCGGGCAAAGAGGTGACGGTCGTGGTTGAGCTGATGGCTCGCTTTGATGAGCAGACGAATATTAACTGGGCGGCTAAATTAGAAGAAGTCGGTGCTCATGTGGTCTATGGTGTGGTGGGGCATAAAACCCATGCCAAGATGGCACTTGTATTACGCCGTGAGAATAAGAAAATCGTCCGTTATGGTCATATAGGTACCGGTAATTACCATCCACGCACCGCTCGCTTATATACCGACTTTGGTCTATTAACCAGTGATAAAGAGATTACAGCAGATATGGATCAAGTCTTCTCTTTATTAACAGGCGTAGGGACACGTCGCCCATTGAAGACCTTATTACAATCGCCGTTTACCTTGCACGAAGGGATGATGAAACATATCCAACATGAAATCGTCCAAGCACAACAAGGCAAAAAAGCCAAAATCATGTTGAAGATGAATTCGCTTATTGAACCGCAGGCGATTAATGCCCTCTATGAGGCAAGTCAAGCAGGTGTAGAGATTGACCTTATCGTTCGTGGTGTGTGTGGGCTAAAAGCTGGTGTGCCGGGATTGTCAGAGAATATTCGTCTAATCTCGATAGTAGGGCGTTTCTTGGAGCATTCTCGTGTATTTTATTTCTACAACGAGGGCAAAGAAACCGTTTATCTATCTTCTGCCGATTGGATGGATAGAAACTTCTTCCGCCGTGTTGAGTTAGCATGCCCGATTAAAGACCCCACCTTGAAGAAGCGTGTCATTAATGAAGCTTTTACCTTAGCATTAAAAGACAATCAACTCGCATGGCAAGGTACGGCTGACGGGCGTTATGAGCCAGTACGCAATCGTCGTCGAGCCTTTAATTTACACGAGCAATTGATGAAATTATTAGGTTAGTGTAATTTTTGCGGGTGTGAAATATTACTGTCACAAACTATCTGTAATATTTCGTCTAAGTTAAATAAATCGGTATGACCTATCGGTTTTTTCTTTAGGTGAAATTTTTGGTAATAGAGGACAATCAATATGTTCACACACGCTTTCAAACGTATCACATTAGCTGTTGCATTAGGCACGGCTTCTTTTGCCGTACAAGCTTCTGTTACAGTAACAGGTGCAGGTGCTTCTTTCCCATACCCTATCTATGCAAAATGGGCATCTGATTTTGATGCGGCTACGGGTAATAAAATTAACTACCAATCTATTGGTTCAGGTGGTGGTCAAAAACAAATCATCGCTAAGACAGTAGATTTCGGTGCGTCAGACGACCCATTATCACAAGCAAAATTAGACGAAAACGGTCTTTTACAATTCCCTGCCGTAATCGGTGGTACTGTTCCAGTGGTGAACTTAGCCGGTGTCAAACCAGGTCAATTAAAATTATCAGGTGAAGTATTAGCAGACATCTTCTTAGGCAAAATCACTAAATGGAATGATGCTAAAGTTGCTGCGCTGAATGAGGGAGTGACCTTACCAGATAGCAATATCGTAGTGGTACATCGTTCTGACGGTTCAGGTACAACATTTGGTTGGACAAACTACTTATCAAAAGTATCGGCTGAATGGAAAGAAAAAGTTGGTGAAGGTAAATCAGTCAAATGGCCTGTTGGTCAAGGCGGTAAAGGTAACGAGGGTGTAGCTGCTTATGTTGGTCAATTAGCGAACTCAATCGGTTATGTTGAGTATGCGTATGCAAAACAAAACAACCTCTCTTGGACTGCTGTACAAAACAAAGCAGGTAAATTTGTACAACCAGAGCAAAAATCATTCGCTGCCGCTGCTGCAAATGCTGACTGGAAAGGCACACCAGGTATGGGTGTGGTGTTAACTAACGAAAGTGGTGACGATAGCTGGCCAATTACAGCGGCAACATTTATCTTATTAAATAAAGCCGTGGCTAAACCAACAGAAGTGAAAACAGCGCTTGAGTTCTTTGATTGGGCTTGGAAAAATGGTGCGGATACAGCAGCGAAGTTAGACTATGTACCATTACCAGACGAAGTGACCAATACTATCCGTCAAGTATGGAAAGAAGAGCTTAAAACAGCAGACGGTAAGAGTATCTGGTAAATTACTGACTCTTAATGTCACTCAGCTTCTCTCTGGTTATCCTGACTAGAGAGAAGTTTTTATAAATCAATTAGAACAAACTTTATGTCAAACTCTCATTCAAAACAACAAAATACAATCGCGGATATGCTGTTTGCCGGCACAACGCGATTTTTTGCGTTTTTTGTCTTTGTTTTATTGGCAGCTGTATTAGTATCCTTAATCTATGGTAGTCGTGAGACGATTGCGGAATTTGGTTGGTCTTTCTTTGTGACCAATGATTGGGATCCCGGCAATGATGTTTATGGTGCAGTTGTGCCTATTATTGGTACCGTGGTGACGGCAGGTATTGCCTTATTAATTGCCGTACCTGTATCTTTTGGTATTGCCACCTTTTTGACTGAAATTGCACCTATGTGGATGCGTCGACCACTCGGTATTGCTGTAGAGATGTTGGCGGCGATTCCCTCTATTATTTATGGTATGTGGGGCTTATTTGTCTTTGTACCGCTTTTCCAGAAACATGTTCAGCCTGTATTGATTGATGTTTTTGGTAGCGTGCCTGTGATTGGCGGCTTATTCCAAGGGACACCATTTGGGGTGGGTTTATTCACGGCAGGTTTAATCCTATCGATTATGATTATCCCGTTTATCGCTTCGGTGATGCGCGATAT
>JAXECN010000134.1:0-7782 GCA_034093535.1 Pelistega sp. | reverse complement strand
TCTTTTGCTGCTTCCTTTTGTTGGCGACGCTGCTGAATTTTCTCTTGCATATCTGCACCTAAATGAGCCTCTGCGCGCTGTTTCGCTAAATCCACTTGCTTTTGACGCTCACGGAAACGGGCTCTTTGCTCATCAGTGACTTTGTCATAGCAATAAGGACAGCTCTCGCCACGGACATAATGTTCAGATTTTGTATCCTCTTCACTGAGTGGATGACGACAGGCTCGACATTGGATATAAGCCCCAGGTACCAGTTGATGTCCTACCGAAACACGATCATCAAAGACAAAACATTGTCCCTCCCACAGGCTCTGCTCTTCTGGGATGGTTTCTAAGTATTTAAGAATACCTCCCTCGAGGTGATAGACTTCATCAAAGCCTTGTGATTTCATATAGGCAGTCGATTTCTCACAACGAATACCACCGGTACAGAACATCGCCACTTTTTTGGTCTTTTGCTTATCCAGTACACCGCCCTCTTTAGATTGCTCTTGTACCCACTCAGGGAATTGACGGAAACTCTCGGTATGCGGATTAATCGCCCCCTTAAATGTACCAATACCCACTTCATAATCATTACGAGTATCGACCACCACTACGTCAGGGTCTGAAATTAAAGCATTCCAGTCCTCTGGTTTAACATAAATCCCTGCATTTAAGGCATTCACATTGGGCTGCCCCATCGTCACGATTTCTTTTTTCAGGCGTACACGCAGACGGTGAAAAGGCGCTTTATCCTCTGAAATAGACTCTTTATGCACTAAATCTGCTAGACGAGAATCACTACGCAGATAAGCCAACATCTTATCAATACCCTCTCGTGAGCCAGCAATAGTGCCATTAATTCCCTCACGCGCTAATAATAAGATACCCTTAATATCATTTTCATCTGCCACTTGTTGAATCGGGGCTTGCAATGCCTCAAAATCAGGCAAATCAACAAACTTATAGAGCGCCGCAATTGTAAAACTCGACATATTATTTATCCATTTGATTAATCATGACTTGACCAAAGCCTGAGCAGCTGACTTGAGCAGCACCTTCCATGAGACGAGCAAAGTCATAAGTCACTTTTTTCGATAGAATCGCTTTTTCCATCGATGTAATAATTAAATCCGCTGCTTCTATCCAACCAATATGACGCAACATCATCTCTGCTGCGAGGATTAAGGAACCCGGATTCACATAATCCTTGCCAGCATAGCGAGGTGCTGTACCATGAGTTGCCTCAAAAATAGCAATCGTCTTAGATAAGTTAGCACTTGGCGCAATACCAATACCACCGACTTGTGCAGCGAGTGCGTCAGAAATATAGTCGCCATTTAGGTTCATCGTCGCAATCACAGAAAAATCTCGAGGGCGTAATAACACCTGCTGTAAGAAAGCATCCGCAATCGTATCTTTAATAATAATCTCACGACCCGTTTTTGGATTTTTCAGGCGACACCATGGACCATCATCAATCAACTCTGCCCCAAATTCACGACGAGCCAAAGCATAACCCCAATCACGGAAGCTACCCTCGGTAAACTTCATGATATTTCCCTTGTGAACTAAAGTCACACTCGGTTTATCAAAATCAATTGCATACTGGATAGCTTGGCGTACAAGACGCTCGCTACCTTCTTGCGAAACAGGCTTAATACCTAAACCAGAAGTATTCGGGAAACGAACCTTATTGACACCTAACTCTTTAGTCAGAAACTCAATCAATTTAATCGCTTGCTCACTACCCGCTTCAAACTCAATGCCTGCATAAATATCTTCCGAGTTTTCACGGAAAATCACCATATCGGTTTTTTCTGGGTGACGTAATGGCGAAGGTACACCTTTGAAATAACGTACTGGGCGTAAACATACATATAAGTCTAGTGCCTGACGCATCGCTACACTTAGCGAACGAATACCACCACCAACAGGTGTATTTAATGGACCTTTGATTGATACAACATAATCACGCATCGCTTCAATCGTCTCTGCAGGGAGATATTGTCCCTCACCATAAACACGAGTCGATTTTTCACCCGCATAAATTTCCATCCAATGAATTTGACGCTCACCACCATAGACCTTGGCAACAGCGGCATCAACCACCTGACGCATAACAGGGGTAACATCAACACCTACACCATCCCCCTCAATAAAAGGAATAATCGGCTGCAACGGTACATTTAAAGATTCATCATCATTAATCGTAATTGCCTGACCACCGACTGGTACTTGAATATGTTGATATGCCATATAGCCCTCACAGGAAGATAAATTGATTCTTAAAAAATTATACAGAAGTTTCCTCTATAATAGACACAAAGAACACTAACTTATCATACGTCTTTCACATTCTTAGACGTTTTTTACCGAAGTCATCATTATGTTTAATCCCACACGCGACCAAGTCCGCGAATTTTTTATCAGCACTTGGCAAAAACATCTCGACAAAAGTGTCCTCTCTCCGCTTGAATCTATCGCTTTAAAATGGATTCTTGAGCACCCCGAATACCAAGACCTCTTATCTTCACCAGAGGCAAAGCAGCAAGATTTCACTGTCAGCGGTGGTCAAACCAACCCCTTTTTGCATTTATCTATGCACCTCGCTATTGAAGAACAAGTCTCTATTAATAGTCCTCCGGGGATAAAAGCCATTTATGAACAGCTTAGCCAACGTCGCAACCCTCATGAGGCAATGCACGAGATTATGGAGTGTCTAGGACAAGTTATCTGGGAATCTCAGCGACTAGGTACGCCTCTTAACAATGAGCTCTATATCGAATTACTCCAAAAGCGACTTCACTAATATCGTTTGACCTTACAGACCACGAGGAGACACCATGCAAGCACAATTTACTGGCACAGATAACTATATTGCGACTCAAGACCTCACCATGGCAGTCAATGCCGCCCTACTTTTGCAACGCCCTTTATTAATCAAAGGCGAACCCGGTACCGGCAAAACCCTGCTTGCCGAAGAAGTCGCAAAAGCTTTAAATCGCCCTCTTTTACAGTGGCATATTAAGTCGACCACTAAGGCCCATCAAGGGCTTTATGAATATGATGCTGTTTCTCGTCTGCGCGACTCACAACTCGGTGAGGCAAAAGTGCATGACATTGCTAACTACATCAAACAAGGCGTTTTATGGCAGGCTTTTACCTCTGATGAGCCTTGCGTCGTGTTAATTGATGAAATTGATAAGGCCGACATTGAATTCCCCAACGATTTATTGCGTGAACTCGACCAAATGGAATTCTTTGTCTATGAAACACAGCAACTCATTAAGGCTAAACATCGTCCTCTCGTCATCATTACCTCTAATAATGAAAAAGACCTGCCAGACGCTTTCTTACGCCGTTGTTTCTTTCACTACATCCAATTTCCTGATAGTGAGACACTACAAGCCATTGTCAAGGTTCACTTCCCTCACCTACAAGAAGATTTATTACAAGCTGCACTGAAGCAATTTTTTAATTTACGCGACATTCCGGGTCTGAAGAAAAAGCCGTCTACATCGGAATTTATCGACTGGATAGCTCTCTTAAATGCCCAAGACATTGCCGCACAACAACTCCAAGATAAAACCGGTCTACCAAAACTTGCTGGTGCTTTATTAAAAAATGAACAAGACTTAGCTTTACTCGAGCGTTTAATGCAGATGAACTACCGCTAATGGTGATAGCCTATGCTGATCAATTTTTTTTACCATTTGCGCCATCATAAAATTCCCGTTTCGATTAAAGAATTCCTCACCCTACTGGAAGCTTTACGTCAGCCTATCATGGCACCGACTCTGGAGGACTTTTATCAATTAGCACGCCTCACCTTGGTTAAAGACGAAACCCTTTTTGATAAATTTGATCAAGCCTTTGCCCTTTTTGCTAAAGGTGTAGAAGCGAAGATGTCATCTTTACAAAAAGACATTCCAATGGAGTGGCTCATTAAAGAATTCCAAAAACATCTCACTGAAGAAGAAAAAGCAGCTATCGCTAAACATGGTTGGGATAAGTTGATGGAGCTCTTTAAACAACGATTAGAAGAGCAAAAAGGTCGCCATGCCGGTGGCAATAAATGGATTGGTACAGGGGGTACATCTGCTTTTGGCAATAGTGGCTATCACCCAGAGGGGATTCGAGTCGGTGGCGACAGTGCTGGTCATCGTACCGCTGTTAAAGTCTGGGACGAGCGTAAATTCAAGGCCTATGATAGCGAACAGGAACTAGGCACTCGTAATTTCAAAATTGCCTTACGCCGATTACGCCGCTTTGCTCGCGAGGGAAGTCAGCTCGAATTCGACCTCGACAATACCATTAAGCATACCGCACAAAATGCTGGTTTTCTAGATATCCGTATGGTTGCCGAACGCCGCAATACCGTCAAAGTACTGATGTTACTTGATGTCGGCGGCAGTATGGATGACTATATCCAACAAATGCAAGAACTTTTCTCTGCTGCTAGCAGTGAGTTCCAGCACTTAGAAGTCTATTACTTCCATAATTGTATTTATGAGCGAGTTTGGCGTTATACACCGCAGCAACAACGGGAATATATTGATACATGGGACCTACTACGCAAGTATAATGAAGACTGGCGTGTTATTCTTGTCGGCGATGCAACGATGAGTCCTTATGAGATTACCTATCCCGGTGGGTCTGTCGAGCATTACAACAAAGAGACCGGAGCGACTTGGTTACAACGTATCGTCGATACATGGCCTAAATCCATCTGGCTCAATCCAGAACCTATGCGTTATTGGCAATACCGCCAGTCGATTGAACTCATCCAACAATTGATACAGTCTCGTATGTATCCAGCCACGGTCGAAGGTATCGAAGAAGGTATGCGTTTTCTTGCCAAATAATTTTTATGTTTAAACTTTTACTTATTTCCGTTTTATTTATGCTGTCTACCGTAAGTCAAGCCTTTACTAAAATTCAATCTATCGAAGGTATCACCGAATACCAACTCAATAATGGCTTACAGATTTTATTAGTTCCCGATATTTCTAAACCTAGTACAACGGTGAACATGACTTATCGAGTCGGCTCACGTCATGAACGCTATGGTCAAACCGGTATGGCACATCTTTTGGAGCACTTAGTGTTCCGTGGCACAGAAAGCTATCCTGACGCACTACAGCAATTTTCTGAAAAAGGGCTTAATGCCAACGGCAGTACGAATACCGAACGCACCAATTATTATGCGATTTTTGCCTCGGATAATGCCACCCTCGAATGGTATCTACGCTGGCAAGCGGATGTTATGCAGAATTTGCGTATCTCCACCGATGACCTCAAAAAAGAAGTCGATATTGTTTTAAATGAGCGAGAGCGCTCGCAAAACAATCCTATGCAAGTGTTATTTGAGCGTATCAAATCGAGTGCCTATCACTGGAGTAATGCCGGCACACCTATTATTGGTTCACCCGATGATTTAAAAGCTATGCAAGCAAAAGATTTGCAAGACTTTTATCATACCTACTATCAACCTGATAATGCTACGCTAGTGATTACCGGTAGTTTTGATGAAGCTCAAACCATGCAGCTTATCGAGACTATCTTTGCACCAATTAAAAAATTAGCTCGCGACTTACAAGAAGCACCAACACTTGAGCCTATCCAAGACGGTGAGCGTAATATTATCTTACGTCAAACAGGGAATATGCCCTTTGTTGCCAATGCTTACCATATCCCTAGTGCTGCTCACAAAGACTATGTTGCCTTGGATATGGCGGTCAATATCCTCAGCGACCGTCCATCTGGCTTACTCTATCGCGAACTTGTACAAGACAAAAAAACGGCAGCCAATACCTTTGGTCTGGTGCATACACAATACCACAGTGGTTTAGCATTCTTTGGGGCACAACTCAATGATAATAAAGATATCACCACCGTCACCGAACAGCTCAATCAGCTATTAGAAAACTTAGCTGCACACCCGCTCACTGAAGAAGAGTTACAACGTGCTCGCACCTATTGGTTAAACCAATGGCAAAAACTCTATGCCAATACTGAACATCTCGGTATCGGTCTTAGTGAAGCTATTGCTGCCGGTGATTGGCGTCTATTCTTCTTAGAGCGTGATTATGTAAAAGCGGTCACTTTGGCTGAAGTCCAACAAGCGGCTGAGCAATATTTTGTCCCAAGTAATCGTATCAGCGGACAATATATTCCTACTGAAAAAGCAGCAAGAGCACCAAAAATTGAGCGCCCTGACTTAGCGACTATTTTTGCTGATTATAAAGGCGACCCAACTCACCAACTGATTGAAGCCTTTGATACCTCAGCAGAGAATATCCAAGCAAAAACACAAAAAGACACCATTACACTGGACAATGGCACCATTCAATATGCCCTACTGCCCAAGCCTACACGTGGCAATCGTGTCTTTGCCAACTATCGTATTAAATTCTCTGAACTAGATAAACTCTCAGGACAAGCAACTTTATCGAGCTTTGCTGCCAGCCTGATTACTAGCGGTACAGACACACTCTCACAACAAGACATTCAAGATACTGTCGATGAACTCAATGGTTCACTAAGTTACCATATCAGCGGCAATCAATTAGTGGTGTCATTATCTAGCACCCAAGAGCATATCGCTGAGCTATTGGCTTTTAGCTTATCATTGATACAACATGCTAATTACCCTGAACAAGAGTTGAATAACTTTATCACTCAAGTACGCCGAGCAATTAAAGCCAATAGCGATGAGCCAGCATCTAAAGCCTCGCATGCCCTGAACCGTTATCTGAGTGATTTTGCTAGCACTGACTTCCGTTATGTGGCTTCACCAGAAGAACAACTCGCTGCTATTGACCGTATTAACCGTAACGAGTTAATCAGCTTTAATCGCAAAAACTTTGGAGCGGGAAATATTGATGTATCCATCGTAGGAGCCTTTGAACCTCAAACCATTATTCAAACGCTTCAAACAGAAATCAGCCAATGGTCAACTGCACCACGCTATCAGTATATTGCCGACCCTTATGGTGATTACGCCCCGCAAGAGTTTGTAATTAAAACACCAGAAAAAGCCAATGCAATTTTTATTGGTAAGTTATTACTCCCAATTCAAAATAACGATGCAGACTTCCCTGCTCTCGTCGTTGCGAACCATCTATTAGGTGGCAGTGAGGCCTCTCGCCTATTCCAAGCCGTACGTGCGGATAAAGGACTCTCTTATAGCGTCAACAGTGGTATCAATGCCTCTTCTTTTGAACCTTCGGCAGAATGGACTATTCAAGCCATTTATTCACCAACTAACCGTGAGGTTGTTAGAAATACTATTATTGATACCGTCAAAAAAGCGAGCACAGAAGGCTTTACACAAGAAGAGCTTAATAAAGGCATTGCCGCTATCATTAATTTACGCTCTCTCGCCCGTGCCCAAGATAATGTACTTAGCTCAACATGGTTACGTTATTTAGAAAGCGGTCGTGACTTTAAATGGAATAAAGCCTTTGAAGAAAAAGTAAAAGCCTTAACCCTAGCAGAGGTCAATGCAGTAGCGAAGAAATACTTCAATATTGAAAAAATGAGTATGGCGTTCGCAGGGGATTTCTAGACAGAAAAATATCAATTCTTCTTTAGGAGACTTTTATGCAACAAGTGGCATTCAAAAAATGGGGCAATAGTCTTGCTCTTCGCATTATAAAGTCTCCAGTAATGTATTAAATCAAGTCAAAGCAAAAATTGCTTCTTTATTACAAATCTAAACAAAGGACTTCAGTTCAAACGAATTGGAGTTCTTTTTGTTTAGGGAGTTTCTTTTCCGACAGGCTCAAAATTTCT
>JAXECN010000133.1:0-2700 GCA_034093535.1 Pelistega sp. | reverse complement strand
CAATATCGTCTAGCCGCTTGTGCCTCTATATTATCTGGATCGCCACTACGCACCTTACTTACCAAAGCACTTAATGGTTTTTCTGGTGCTTCAATAGCTCGCAATACATTCGCCTGTTGAGCAATTTTATTTTTGATTAATTCAGCCCATAATCGTTTTTTCAATGGTAATTTTGCATTAATCTGTGCATCAATGCGTTTCGACACTTCAAAATTACCGCCAATCGGCCAAAGCATACCAATAGCATTATGATTATTTGCACACAATACAAAGGGTGCACCTTGCTCTGCCAACATAATTAATACATTATTAGTATAAGAGACGCCATACGCATTCACTATAAGCGCACAGATATCATCGCAAGGAATACGCCCTAATTCTTTTTTATCGCCATCAGTCGCTTTAACAACTAAAAAACCACGATAAACAGACAGATGGCGATTGTCGTCGGCTATTTCGACAATTCGCCCTAACATCATTTACTCCTTAAAACCAGGATCTTTTAAACGCCCCGTCGCTGATACAGTTACCAAACGAGCTTTGCTCTTTTGTAAAGAGCCTGCTGTTTTAAACGTATATGCAAATGAATCACTCTTATCTCGACTACGAGCATCTACATTGGATTCATTATGCAAAGCCAAGGTAATCACACCATCTACCGATAACTTGCATATCCGATAAACACCAACAACACCGTCATGCTCCATTTTAATCAAATCATTCCGCATCAAACGCATCACTAATGCTTTACCATTTTGCGCTAATGTTTTATGACGCAATTGTTCCAACCCTTGTTTACGTACAATTTGGTAAGCATCATATGTGCTAATGACTTCAGATTGCCATTTTCCTTTTTCATTAAGGAAAATCTCCATACAATAATTACTATCGCCTTTATATCCCTTATAAGCCTTAGGAGAACCGTCAGCATTCACGCCATGACGTTTATTTGCTTTCTCACAAGTCATAGGAATAACATTCAACGCTTCGATAACCTCAGTTCTACGTCCATCAATGACTTTATGATGATGTACTTTCCCATCTCCTAACAAACCATACGCCGTATCATTATGCATCGCCCCCTCATGACTATGGTCTGGTTTATAACTCACCCAGATAGCACCAACAGCTCGTCGCACTTGTTCACGGAAAGTCAGCCATGGTGGCTCAATACGTTGAATAAGACGACTATATTGCTTACCTTGCGTTCTGGCATTCTCTGTCGCAAAGCGTTGCAACATACCTCTATCAGTAATCGCAATAACACAAGCATCTATAGCATGATGACGATGATCATGACGATTTTTTCTTTCTTCTATTTCATCTAAAATCGCATTCAACCCTAATTGCGCACGTAGTAGTGCCGTTAATTTCCCCGGTATTGCCCAAGTACGTTGTGGACAAATTACGCTAATATACTCTTTGGCAATGCGACTAAAATAACGCGTATCATTAAGAGCTCTTGCTAAGAAATCCTTATCCTCACGTAACCATTTTTCATAAGCACCCTCAGCAAAACGATAACGCTTTTCCTTTTTCATTCTGCCAGTACGATTAAGGATATCGGCATAATTAATACCTTCAATCTGTTGGTTAGCAAAAGCCTCAAATGGGGTAGCATTCCCTTTTGCTCTATTCGCCCACGCCATTGAGACAGTTTTATTATTTAAACTATCATCTAGCGTACGAGAAAACGGTAGGATATGCTCAACCTCGACCTCTGGATTAAAAAGCATTGTTCGTCTAATCTGCTGGCCTGTATAAGGACAACAACGCTCCAAAGGTGTCGGTGATAACTCCTCCCACAGAATCATCTTCTGCAATTCAGCTCTAGTCACTTGCTCTGGTCGCTTACCGATAAGCTCAGCAATTTCTTGGCGACGACGTTCATTTTGTTTTTGATTTTCTGCTTGTTGCTTATTGAGACGAGCACGTTCATCACTCCCCATCTTCAATTCACGAGCCAACTCAATCACAACCTCTGTCGGATGACCATATTCTTTGATTAAACCGTTTACCACCTGACGTAACTGATTCAAACCAATATGTACAGTAGGATTATTAATTCGCCCATAACGTATTTCATCAATATCTTCTGGATTATTCGTACCAAAACCAATATGACGTGCCAATATCGTTCCATAATAAGGAAGCTCAGGATAAATTTCACCGTCATGATAGGTTGCCAAAGCACTATGACTTTCAAAACCGGCATTCACCACAGCTTTATCATAACTAATGACGTCTTTTTTCAGCTCAGGTAAAATTCTTTGTAAAGCGATTACAGATAAACTACCATACCCATCAGGTAAAGGTGCTCCTGAAATTTCCTCTGCATTTTCTGAGCTTACTCCTGTATAATCGACCAACCAAGCTATCAGCTCTGCTTCGTTTTCCTCATAAAGTAACTTCTCAACAATTTGATTTTGCAATTCAAAATCAAATTTGAACCATTGATTGCCAAAGTACTTTTTCCCACTCAAAATACCCGTTGTTCTATCACCTTGAATCTCTTTAGTCTTTGCATCCTCAATGCTAAATTTGGCTGTACCTGGAAAATCCAAAGCTTTACGCAATTGGTCAAAAGTTCTTTTAGAGGATTTCAATAACTCACTCACCACGATATTACGTTGCGACAAGGTTAATGTGACCTCTTGATTATTCGCATCTAGATAACGCAAATGATTAGCGAACTGATAG
>JAXECN010000132.1:0-14149 GCA_034093535.1 Pelistega sp. | reverse complement strand
TTGTTGTGTTGAGTTGACTTAGTTAATCGGTGCGGGAAAATTCGCACTGCCGCCACTGCTTTGAGCGGGGAAATTGCTATTGCCACCACTCACTGGTGCAGGGAAACTGTTGTTGCCGCTACTAGGCGCTGGGAAGTTACTATTCGCATTATTACTGCGACGATTATTGTCTGTATTCAGAGGAATCGCCTCGTTATTGCTATTGATTGGACGGAATGTGCGATTTGCCGATGAACTTGTTGTCGCGGCAGGAGGGGTGACGACTTCTGGTGCTGCTGGTCGTACCGCAGGTGTTGCTGGTACCGCAGGGACTGTTTCTGTAATAGGTGCCGCAGGACGAGGTGCTACCGGTTGTTGTGGAGCAGGTGCCTCTGGTACAGGAGGAAGAGCATCACGCAGAGCAGGATTCTCTTCTAGAACTTGACCGGCTTCTTCATTGGTGTTTTCTGTGTTTTGTTCGGCTGGCTCTGTGGTTTCTGCTGGAGCAGTTTCGGTACTTGCAGTAGGTGCTTCTGGAGCAGCAGGGCTAGGAATTTTACCGCTGACAGTATTGGTAGTCTGTTCTGGTTCAGTGCCTGGTACACGGTGTTCGCGTGTAAATGCACTGTAGAAGGCATTTACAATAAAGAAAATAATGCCGAGGGATACCAACAAGAGCACGATATTAATCGCACGTTTAGACATAATGAAATCCTTTTTTTTGGGGTACTTATTATTGCTAGCAATATACCACTGAAATAGAGTGATGCAGAAATGAGATGTTTATATTGTAAGGGTTTGTGATAGAAAACTGGTGAGGGTGTTATACCAATACCACAGAACTTTACAAAAATTAGTGGTTTTTCTTTTGTTTAAAAGGCTAAGTCGTGAATATCTCAAGGAAAACTGTTAAAATCCTTGTATTAATTTTAGACTTGAGACCGATATTTATGAGTTATTCAACAACACGAACGACGCCTAGATTGTATTAATTCTTGTGGCCGCTCGTGCATTTGTTTTCTACTCAGCATTGGTCTAATTGGTAACGCGGCTACCTTGATGGGGTCGCGTTTTTTATTTTTTAAGGTTTATTCATGATTCAAATTACTTTACCCGATGGTTAAAAACGAGAGTTTGAACAATCTTTAACCGTAGGTGAAGTCGCTCATGCGATTGCACCAAGTCTTGGCAAAGCAGCTTTAGCAGGTAAGATTAGTTTAACGACGGGTGAGACCAAATTAGTCGACACGAGTTTCTTGCTTGATCAAGATACGGCACTATCGATTATCACGGCTAAAGATCCAGAAGGTTTAGATTTGATTCGTCACTCGACAGCGCATTTATTAGCGTATGCAGTGAAATCATTATTCCCTGATGCTCAAGTGACGATTGGTCCAGTCATTGATAATGGCTTTTACTATGACTTCTCTTACAAGCGCCCATTTACACCAGAAGACTTAGAGAAAATCGAAAAGAAAATGGCTGAATTAGCCAAGAAAGACGAAGTCGTGGTGCGTGAAGAGTGGTTGCGTGATGATGCGGTGGCTTTCTTTAAAGAGCAGGGTGAGCACTATAAGGCTGAAATTATTGCCTCTATCCCTAGCAATGAGACGATTAGCTTATACCGTGAGGGTGATTTTATTGACTTATGTCGCGGCCCTCACGTACCGTCAACAGGCAAGTTAAAAGTCTTTAAATTAATGAAAGTGGCGGGTGCTTACTGGCGTGGTGACTCGAATAATGAGATGCTCCAACGTATCTATGGTACAGCATGGGCAACGAAGGAAGACCAACAAGCTTACCTCACTATGCTTGAGGAAGCTGAGCGTCGCGATCACCGTAAACTCGGTAAAGAATTAGATTTATTCCATTTCCAAGACGAAGCACCGGGCTTAATTTTCTGGCATCCAAAAGGCTGGAAAATTTGGCAACAAGTTGAGCAATATATGCGTAAGGTATATGTGGATAATGGCTACCAAGAGGTTAAAGCCCCACAAATCCTTGACTTAAGCCTATGGAAAAAAACAGGTCACTGGGACAACTACAAAGAGAATATGTTCACGACAGACTCAGAAAATCGTGAATATGGTCTAAAACCGATGAACTGTCCAGGACATGTACAGATTTATAATGCAGGTTTACACTCGTATCGTGAATTACCGATTCGTTATGGTGAGTTTGGTCAATGTCACCGTAATGAGCCATCAGGTTCATTACACGGTATGATGCGTGTTCGTGGGTTTACTCAAGATGACGGTCATATTTTCTGTACAGAGAATCAATTGTTAGAAGAGTGTGCGAATTTTACGGCTTTATTGCAAAAAGTCTATAAAGACTTTGGTTTTACCGAAGTGCTTTATAAAGTGGCAACACGTCCAGAAAAACGAATTGGTTCGGATGAAATCTGGGATAAAGCCGAAGAGGCATTAATGTCTAGCCTACGTCAATCAGGTTGTGAGTTTGAAATCTCACCGGGCGAAGGTGCATTCTATGGTCCTAAGATTGAGTACACACTAAAAGATGCCATCGGTCGTCACTGGCAATGTGGTACGATTCAGGTTGACTTCTCTATGCCAGCTCGCTTAGGTGCAGAGTATGTTGATGCTGATGACCAACGTAAAACACCAGTAATGCTACACCGTGCGATTTTAGGCTCTTTAGAGCGTTTTATTGGTATGCTTATTGAAAACTTTGCCGGTGCTATGCCACCATGGTTGGCTCCAGAACAAGCGGTGGTTTGCCCGATTTCAGAACAATTTAATGACTATGCTCAAAGCATTTGCGAACAATTAAAAGCAAAAGGCTTTAGAGTAAACGCTGATTTACGTAACGAGAAGATTACACGTAAAATTCGTGAAAATAGTATGCAAAAAATCCCATACATTCTCGTTGTCGGCGAGAAAGAACGCGAAGCGAATGCTGTTGCCGTCCGTGCACGCGGTAATTTAGACCTAGGCGTACTTTCTGTAGAAGATTTTATCGCACGCTTAACCAATGACGTTGAACAACGCATTGATGTAAAAGCGTAGATGTTTTTCGGCGAATGGCGTTTCTTTCAGAAACGCTGTTCGTCAAAATATACAAAAAGCTGAAGCTTTAGGATATGAGGCTGAGGCTTTGAAAGTAAAAGCTGAAGCTTTGGATAAAGTTGAGAGGCTTCGTGAAATGAAGTTGAAGCTTCAGCTTTTGGGAACTTTGCTAGTGTATAGAGAAAGCAAAGAAATTTTATTAACTTTTTAAGGAGTGCTAACATCGCAGCCGAAAAGACACACCAAATTAATGGTGAAATTCGTAGCCCTGAAGTTCGTTTAATTGGTTTAGATGGCGAACAGTTAGGTGTTGTTTCTATTAAAGAAGCATTGAGTAAAGCAGAAGAGGCAGATACAGACTTAGTCGAAATCGCCCCAAATGCTTCACCACCAGTATGTCGTTTGATGGACTATGGTAAGTTCCGTTACCAAGAGCAAAAACGCTTACAAGAAGCCAAAGCTAAACAAAAAGTAGTACAAGTGAAGGAATTAAAATTCCGTCCGGGTACAGACGAGGGCGATTATCAGGTTAAATTACGTAATCTAAAACGCTTCATCGAGGATGGTGATAAGGTTAAAGTCACACTACGCTTCCGTGGTCGTGAGATGGCTCACCAAGAACTCGGCATGAAAGTATTAGAACGAATTCGCGATGATTTAGGTGATTTAGTTTCTGTAGAAGCTATGCCAAAACTTGAAGGTCGTCAGATGGTGATGGTGGTTGCTCCGAAGAAGAAGTAGACTTCGGCGAACGAAGTGAGCCAAAGTACTCATCTTCGGCTTAGGCAGATAGATTGTTATGACAGTTGCTCCGAAGAAGAAGTAGACTTCGGCTCACTTTTTCTTCTCAAGTAACTAGACTCAGGGTAACTTATACCGGTTACCCTATTTGTGTTTGTAGGAAATAATATGCAAGTATTGTTTGTGATTGATCCAATTGCGTCTTTAAAAGCATATAAAGACAGTTCTGTGGCGATGATGTACGCATTTGCCGCTAAGGGACATGAAATTTTTATTACTGAGCAGCAGGACTTGTATATTAAAGAACAAGTATGGGCACGTACACAGGCTATTCACGTCATTGAGCAAGCCAATCTAGAAGAGCATTCGTGGTGGCAAGCTGTTGGTAGCGTGCAAGAGCGTAATTTAGCGGATTTTGATGCAGTCATTATGCGCAAAGACCCACCATTTGATATGGAATATGCCTATAGCTGTCATTTACTGGCTTATGCAGAGAAATTTGGTGCTAAAGTCTTTA
This sequence comes from Pelistega sp., assembly GCA_034093535.1. Lineage (GTDB taxonomy): Bacteria > Pseudomonadota > Gammaproteobacteria > Burkholderiales > Burkholderiaceae_B > Taylorella. The sequence goes on along the minus strand of JAXECN010000132.1, from coordinate 9,883 downwards.
ATTCAGGTTCAGCGATGTTGGCTCATCCAGAAAAATTAGCCATTACTGAGTTTGCCCCATTTACTTCACCGACTTTGGTGACACGTGATATGGTGCGTATTAAGGCTTTCCACCAAGAACATGAAGATGTGGTGGTTAAGCCTTTAGATGGTATGGGTGGCATGGGTATTTTCCGTTTACAGAAAAAAGAGCCTAATTTAAGTTCTATCCTAGAGTTATTGACTCGTAATGGACAAGAAACCATTATGGCTCAACGTTATATCCCTGAGATTGTCAAAGGCGATAAACGTATCTTGATTATTAACGGTCAGCCTGTGCCTTATTGTCTAGCACGTATTCCGTTGGCGGGTGAGACACGAGGTAACTTAGCGGCAGGTGGTCGCGGAGTGGCGCAACCATTGAGTGAGCGTGATTGGGAAATTGCCAATACTTTGGCACCCGTGTTAAAAGAGCGAGGCTTATTCTTAGTGGGCTTAGATGTTATCGGTGATTATCTCACTGAAGTGAATGTGACCAGTCCGACTTGTTTTGTCGAAATCACACAACAAACAGACTTTAATGTTGCCGCCTTTTTTGTCGAGCAAATTGAAAAAGTTTTAGGTGTTTAAATGAATACTTTGACGGTTGTTGTTACGCATACACCACTAGCTTCAGCGTTAAAAGATGTTGCTTTACATGTTTTTCCTGCGGCAAAGGATATGCTCGTCTATGATATTTTGCCAACTGATGACCCAGATGTGATACAAGCAAAAATCATGGATGACATCATGTCGCAATATTCATCAGTACAAAATATCCTTTTGTTTAGTGACCTTATTGGAGCAACACCGTCAAATATTAGTATGCGTATTGCACAAGCTTTACATCAACAGGGGAAGCAAACTGCCTTTTTTGGTGGTACGAATGTGTGTATGCTGTTAAATGCGGTACGTTATGCTGATTTATCCATCGAAGAATTGCGTACAAAAATTCTTGAAGGTGGGCAAAAGGGGATGCAGTCTTTGGATTGTTCCTGTCATTAAAAAAAGAATAAATTTTGGAGTTTAATTATGCCTTCCGTAAATATTGAAATTATTAATCGTTTGGGTCTACACGCACGAGCAGCGTCAAAATTGACGCAATTAGCCTCAACGTTTAAAAGTGAAATTTTTATTTCTAAAGCACAACAACGTGTTAATGCGAAAAGCATTATGGGTGTGATGTTACTGGCTGCTGGCAAGGGTATGACAGTTACTGTTGATGCAGAGGGAGAAGATGCTGAACAAGCATTAGAAGCGATTACCGCTTTATTTAATGACCGTTTTGGTGAGCCTGATTAATTAGAGAAGATGGGTTGAATATGGAGCAATCAGTAGCAAGTTCTGCCGATATGGTGATGGCACTACATGGTAAAGGTGTTGCCAAGGGTATTGCTATTGGGCATGCCGTGATTATGGGTGCCGCCTTATTAGAGGTTAAGCACCATTTGATTGCTCCGAGTGATATTGAAGGTGAGTGCGCACGTTTGGATCAGGCTCTACAAGCAGTAGCGGCTGACCTAGACTATATCAAAGACAACTTACCCGAAGACGCACCGATTGAGTTAGCACCGGTATTGACCGTACATAGTTTATTACTTGCCGATCCTATGTTGGCAAGCGAAACTAAACAAATTATTCGCACTCATCGTTACAATGCAGAGTGGGCATTGTCAACCCAAGGGCAAATATTAGCCAGTCAGTTTGAGCAAATGGATGATGAGTATTTGCGTGAACGGGCGAGTGATGTTAATCAGGTGATTGAGCGTGTCTTGTCATTTATGGCAGGGGTTAATAGCTTTGACTTCAAGCACTTACCAAAAGCTTGTGAAGATGACTTGCCCTTTATTGTCGTGGCGCATGATATTTCACCGGCGGATATGTTAAATCTGCGAGAGAAACACTTTGCCGCTTTTATTACTGATGCAGGTGGTCCGACCTCACATACGGCGATTGTGGCGCGCAGTATGCATGTGCCAGCCGTCGTAGGGATGAAGAATGTTCGTGCTTTAGTCAAAGAGCGTGAGATTCTCATTGTTGACGGAGATGAGGGATTGGTGATTGTTAATCCTTCACCCTTAATTCTCGAACAATACCGTAAGAAACAGCGCCAGTACCAGACGGAACGTGAATTTTTATTATTACAAAAAGACGAGCCAGCCATTACAGTGGATGGTGTGCATATTGAATTAGAAGCCAATATTGAGTTGCCTGAAGAGGCTGATGCCGCTTTAGAGATGGGCGCAACAGGGATAGGACTATATCGTAGTGAATTCCTCTTTATGAATCGCGACGCTTTGCCGAGTGAAGAAGAACAATACGAAGCGTATTCTCATGTCTTAAAGACCATGGGTATGGATAAACCAGTCACCATTCGTACTCTGGATATTGGCTCTGATAAAACCCTGAATAATGAAGCCACCGTGGCCGTCAATCCTGCCTTGGGGTTACGAGCTGTACGCTATTGTCTTGCCCATCCAGAGATGTTTTTGACCCAGTTAAGAGCCTTGTTAAGAGCTTCTGTACATGGACATCTACGCATTTTAATTCCGATGATTTCTCATATGCATGAAGTCTATGAGGTGAAGCGTTATCTGGCCCAAGCACAAAACGAGCTGATGTCTGAGGGATATGAGATTGGTGAGCGTATTGACCTCGGAGCGATGGTGGAAATCCCTGCGATTGCGATTGCGATTGAGCCCTTTTTAAAAGAGCTGGACTTTGTGTCGATTGGGACCAATGACCTTATTCAATATACCTTAGCGGTAGACCGTGTGGATGATGAAGTCGTTAATTTGTATGACTCTGTTCATCCAGCTGTCTTGCGTTTAATCCATAATACCATTCAAGCAGGTGACCGTGCCGGTAAGCCAGTTTGCGTCTGTGGTGAGATGGCGGGGGATACCAACTATACCAAGCTGCTGTTAGGTCTTGGCTTAAAGAGTTTCTCTATGCATCCGGCACATATCCCAGAAGTGAAGCAAATTGTGCGACATGCCCATACCAATGTCTTACGGACACGAGTAGCTCGTACCCTGAACTATGGTGAGACAGTTAACCTCGATGAGGTTAATGCCTAAATTTGTAGATGGATTGATATGATGAAAAAGCTCCTTCTGTGCATTGTGCCGGTATTGTTAGTGAGTGCTTGCTCACGTATTCTGTATGAAGAAACAGATATTCATTATGTTGAGCGTTGTGCTGAGCAGTCTTGTGAAAAGACATTAAATAAGCTCAAGACACAATGCCAAGGTGAAATCATAGAGGCTTATCTCAAAGGTCAATCAGCGATTGTTCAGTGTCGACCAGCAAAACCAGTCGACCCTAAACAAGAAGGCACCTCAGAAGTCAAACCTAAAGATGCACATATCACTCCAAATGTTGAAGAGGCAGTGAAGAAGGAAATTCAGGATTAGGGTGAATTAACACAATCCTAAGCAATGTGGGCTATTGGCATTTTCTTCAAATGCTTTTTGGACAATATTGACGACTTCTGTTGGGCAATCAGTGACGTGATAGAGGTCGAGGTCTTTTGGCGAAATATAGCCATTAGCGAGTAGACCTTTCTTAAAGAAGTTGAGCAAATCTTGCCAGAATTCTTTGCCAACAAAAATAATGGGTGCTTTATTCGCCTTGCCTGTTTGGATGAGGGTGAGGGCTTCAAATAACTCATCTAGCGTACCAAACCCACCCGGCATAATAATATATGCCCAGCTATTCATAAAGAAAGTCGTTTTGCGAGAGACGAAGTATTTAAAATCAATACTATGCGATTGGTAGACATTATTGTGGGTTTCAAAAGGCAATTTAATATTTAGACCGACACTGGTGCCGCCAGCTTCATAACAACCTTTATTCGCTGCTTCCATAATTCCAGGTCCACCGCCTGATATAATGCTAAAACCAGCTTGTACAAGTTGCTTACTAATTTCTATCGTTTTAGTATAGTAAGGGTTGTCTGGTTTTGTACGTGCACTTCCGAAAATGCTGACGGCTTGGGATACTTCTTTGAGGTGTTCGGCGGCGGTTGATAATTCTTCGGAAATTTCTTTAATCTGTCCTTGAATAGTAGATGCTCTTAAATCAATCATGAAAAATAAAACCTTATTACTTGTTGATGGTTCTAGTTATTTATACCGTGCTTATTATGCGATGCCTAATCTACGCAATAAAGCTGGGGAGCCAACAGGGGCAATCTACGGAATGATTAATATGATGCGTCGCATTAGTCAGGATTTTCAACCTGATTATATGGTGTGCATTTTTGACGCACCGGGTAAAACTTTCCGTGACGACCTATATCCTGATTATAAAGGTCAACGCCCACCAATGCCAGATGATTTACGTGCGCAGATTGATCCTATTTACGAAACGATTCGTGCTTTAGGTTGGTCAATTATTGCACAGCCTGGCGTAGAGGCTGATGACATCATTGCTACTTTAGCAGAAATTGCAAGACAAAATGATGTCAAAACTGTTATTTCTACAGGGGATAAAGATATCGCCCAGTTGGTGAATGAGCATATTAGCCTCATTAATACGATGACCAATGAGCGTTTAGACCGTGATGGCGTCAAAGAAAAGTTTGGTGTCTTTCCCGAGCAAATTATCGATTATTTAATGCTTGTAGGGGACAAGGTTGATAATGTTCCCGGTGTTGAAAAGGTCGGTGAAAAAACAGCGGCAAAATGGCTTAATGAATATGGTAGTTTAGATAATCTGATTGCTCATGCGGATAAGCTTGGTGGCAAGATTGGTGAAAATTTCCGTCAAGCGATTGGGCAGTTTGAATTAACGCGTCAGCTTATCACGATTAAAAAAGACTGTGATATGCATGAGTTTTATACCGGATTAGAGGATTTCACACCTAAAGCCGAAGATAAAGAAAAACTTATTGAACTATTTAATCGTTTTGGCTTTAAAACATTCTTGCGTGAAGTGAGTGGTGATACCGAAGCCGTGCCAGCGCAAGATAGCAGAGTGGATGATACCTTGCCAGCAGTACCTACCAATATTCAATATACCATGGTGAATACGGCTGAGCAGTTGCAAACATTGCTGAACACGATTCAGGCAGCAGAATTAGTGGCGTTTGACACAGAAACCAATCACTTAGACCCTATGCAAGCGAGTTTAGTTGGTTTATCTTTTTCAACAGCGGTTGGGCAAGCTTGGTATGTTCCACTAGCGCATATGGGTTTATTGGATGAACAGTTGGATAAGGCACAAACACTGAATATCTTAAAGCCTTGGTTAGAAGATAATACGCCACGTAAAGTCTTACAAAATGCAAAATTTGATAAGCATGTCTTAGCAAATGAGGGTATCCAGCTCAATGGGGTGAAGCATGATACGATGTTGATGGCATATGTGCTTGCGTCTAATAAAAAAGTCTCGCTTGAAGAGTTGGCTACACGTTATTTAGGTCGTCAGGGGCTGAGCTTTGAAGAGATTTGTGGCAAAGGGGCGAATGCCATTACGTTTGACTATGTGCCTTTGGATAAAGCCACGCAATATGCGTGTGAGGACGCTGATTTTACCTTTCAACTTGCCCAAGTTTTATTACCTAAAGTCGAGGCAGTGACAGGATTTAAAGCGACTTATGAGTTAGAAATGCAAGTATGGTTAGTGCTTTATGCAATGGAGCGTATCGGCGTCAAGTTAGATGAAAAAGAGCTTGCACAACAGTCCTATGAATTGGGAGAGACCTTAAGTAAATTAGAGCGACAAGCCTATGAGCTAGCAGGACAAGAGTTTAACCTAAACTCACCAAAGCAATTAGGCGAGATTTTATTTGATAAGTTGCAATTACCTGTCGTGAGTAAGACGAGTAAAGGTGCACCGTCTACTGACGAAGAAACATTAAGTAAACTTGCTGAAGATTATCCACTACCAAAACTTATCTTAGAGTACCGTAGTCTAGCGAAGCTAAAATCAACTTATACAGATAAATTACCGAAAATGGTGTTGGCAAGTAGCGGTCGAGTGCATACTAACTATGCTCAAGCGGCAGTCGTAACAGGGCGTTTATCCTCTTCTGACCCTAATCTGCAAAATATTCCAGTTCGTACCGAAGAGGGGCGACGTGTACGCAAAGCCTTTATTGCCGAAAGTGGCTACCACCTGATGTCTGCCGATTATTCTCAGATTGAATTACGTGTGATGGCACATATTTCAGGGGATGAGAACTTACAAAAAGCCTTTGCTGAGGGGCAAGATATCCACCGAGCAACAGCGGCAGAAGTGTTTGGAGTCAGTCTTGACGCTGTAACAAGTGAACAGCGTCGTGCAGCCAAGGCAATTAACTTCGGTCTAATTTATGGTATGGGGGCATTTGGTCTTGCGGCGAATCTAGGGATTACGCGTGAGGCGGCTCAGAATTATATCGCTCGCTATTTTGCTCGTTATCCGGGGGTGGCTGAGTATATGGAAACTACTCGAGCCAAGGCAAATAGCGATGGCTATGTCGAAACTGTCTTTGGTCGTCGTCTATGGCTACCAGAAATTCAAGGGGCAAAAGGTCCACGCAAAGCAGCGGCAGAGCGAGCAGCGATTAATGCGCCTATGCAGGGAACTGCTGCGGATTTAATCAAAAAAGCGATGGTGGCTGTGCAGCAATGGCTAGTGGCGGAGAAACTGCAATCTCGTATGATTATGCAAGTACACGATGAACTCGTGCTTGAAGTGAAAGACGAAGAAGCAGCATTGGTCAAAGAGCATTTACCTAAGCTGATGGCTGGGGTGGCTCAGTTAGCTGTACCGTTATTAGCTGAAGTGGGTGAGGGAGATAACTGGGAGCAAGCCCATTAAGCATGGACTAATCTCTTATTAAATTGATAATATGCCTATAAAAAATCCCGTCTAGTCATGATGATTAGACGGGATTTGGTTTGTTGCAGAGAGTTAATTAACCCGCATTTAGGTTTTGGAGTGCTCGGATACGGCTTTCCATCGGAGGGTGGCTAGAGAATAGCGCCGCCATACCCATTTTGTCACTAATACCCATCGCTTGCATACCTTTGGCTAATTCACCCGGTTCTAAATTACCTAAACGAGCGAGGGCATTAATCATCGGTTTAGTTGAGCCGAGTAATTGGGCTGAACCAGCGTCTGCACGGTATTCGCGTTGGCGAGAGAACCAGTTTACGATGATAGAGGCAAGGATACCAAAGGCGATTTCACAGACAAAGCTAGTCACATAGTAACCGATACCCACACCGTCACGATTATCGTTTTTCAATAATACACGGTCCACAAAGTATGCAGCAATACGAGCGAAGAAGACGACAAAGGTATTGACCACACCTTGGATTAGGGTCAAGGTCACCATATCACCATTAGCGATGTGAGCGACTTCGTGACCGAGGACGGCAGCCACTTCTTCTTCATTCATATTTTGAAGAAGACCTGTTGAAACAGCAACTAGGGCTTCATTTTTAAAAGCACCTGTGGCAAAGGCATTGGGCGCACCTTCGTAGATACCTACATCTGGGCGACCGATACCCGCACGGTCAGCCAGCTGGTGTACGGTATCGACTAACCATGCTTCAGTTTTATTGCGTGGTTGGCTAGGGTCGATAAGCTGTACATTCATACTCATAATCGCCATTTTTTTACTCATTAATAGCGAGATAATAGAGCCGGTAAAGCCCACAATGGCTGAGAAAACGAGCAATTGTTGGTAGTCAATACCATTAGCCGTTAAATAGCGGTTAGCACCTGTTAGTGTCAAGGTGACGCTCAGGACTGCCATAACAGCGAGATTGGTTAATAAGAATAAAAATACACGCTTCATTAATGTGTTTCCTATAAAAGGTGTTACTTGAACTATTATCCTGTGATATAGGGATAATAATTAAAATTTCCAGTGCCATTATAAAAGTAGAAAGTTTATCATTGACGAAAAAAACAGAAAGACTACAATATTTAAACATTTAATTTTTTCAACATACTTCAACGTTATGCAATCTTTTTGGAACCTTGTCGCCTCTATTATGTTTGCTTGTATGGGGGCGGGGGTTAAATACTCTTTAGAAAATGGTGCTTCACTGTCATCAGTGATTATTTTTCGTTCCTTTCCTTCAGTCGCGTGTATCCTGATTTGGGCGTTATTAACTCATCATAGCCTGAAAACACGTTACCCTATGAACCACCTTAAGCGTAATATATTCGGTGTGTCAGGGATGTGGCTAACCTTTTTTACTTTAGGGATGTTGCCATTAGCGACAAGTACGAGCTTGAGTTATACCTCTTCATTGTTTATCGGGCTTTATGTCGTCTGGAGTGCTAAACATATCAAGACAGATTTAGTACGCTTATGTGCGGTGTTACTCGGTTTTGCAGGGATTACTTTGGTATTAAAACCAAGTATTAATGCTGATTTATGGTTAGGTGTCGTGACTGGCTTATGTGCAGGATTGGCATCTGCTTTTGCGATGTTCCAAGTTAAAGCCTTGGGTAAGTTGGGTGAGCCAGTTTGGCGGACTGTTTTTTATTTTTCGTTAATCTCTACCTTAACAGGTCTTTTTATGTTGGAAAAAGGCGATTTGACTGAAGTACCTATTCAGACTTGGATTGTTTTAGTACTCACAGGATTTTTTGGTATGTTTGGGCAGTTGGCGATGACGCAAGCTTATGGTGCCGGCTCACCGATTATTGCAGCTGTTTTACAATACTCTACGATTATTTTTTCAGCCTTATTAGGTATTTTATTCTGGGACGTAATTCCTGATATGATTGCTTGGTTAGGTATGCTGATGGTTATTTTAGCGGGTGCAGGTATTGTATTGGCAGATCAGCAAATGGCACTTAAACATAAGTTTAAAGCGATTGTGCACAAAAATAACCCTAGATGAATAGCAAATTTGAAAGGAGACAGTGATGTCTAAATATTTAGTAGAGGCGGCAACTTTGCTTGCCAACCCATCTGAGCAACGTCAATTTATTGACGCACGTCATGATTTGATTAATCATCAATTAGGTGCACAGCAATACGCTGAGGGGCATATCCCGGGAGCGGTATTTCTCGATCATGAGACTGATTTATGTGCAGAGAAAACAGGGAAAAATGGTCGCCATCCTTTACCCAAACGCGAAGTTTTTGCCGAGTTATTAGCCAAACGTGGTATCCATATCGACCGAGAAATTGTGGTCTATGATGAGGATAATATGATGTTTGCAGCACATGTATGGTGGATGTTGCGTTGGTTAGGTTTTACTAATGTCCGCGTATTAAACGGTGGTATTAAAGCATGGAAAGCCGCTGGGGGTGCTATTGAAACAGGAGTAGCAGCACCTTTACCCGCAGTGGAGTGGTCACCAAAAGCAAGCCTAGTGACGATTTATACGGCAGATGATGTATTGGCTAATTTAAAAGAGCCTCGTTTTACGTTATTGGATGCTCGCGCACCAGAGCGTTTTCGTGGTGATGTTGAGCCGATGGACCCCGTTGCAGGGCATATCCCTGGTGCGATGAATCGCCCATTTGCACTGAACTTAAATGCAGAGGGCTTGATGAAATCACCAGAAGAACTTCAGGCAGCGTTTGCTCAATATGACCAACATGATTTGATTGTGCACCAATGCGGCTCCGGTGTGACTGCTTGCCATAATGCTTTAGCCATGGAAGAGGCTGGATTAAGCAATTATGCGATTTATTCGGGATCGTGGAGTGAGTGGGTGGCGGATCCTTCTCGCCCAGTTGCCACTGGCGAATAGTTGGCATAGCTAGATGACAGGGGGAAATCCTTAATATATAAAAGGAAATTTCCCCTTTTTTTATATTTGGGCTATAATCCCATTTCCTTTTAACTCCACGACTTATGACCCTTGGTAAGTCGTTTTTTCTTTCTTAAAGCGGGGGGCTC
>JAXECN010000131.1:0-13147 GCA_034093535.1 Pelistega sp. | reverse complement strand
TAGAAAGTTGTCCTGACGTCCCTACATAGGCTAATACTTCACCACTATTATTATCCAGAACAACAACCGCCGCATCACTAACTCGTTCAGCAAATAGCTCTACTAAACGAGAGTGTATTCTCTCTTGTACAAAACGCTGCAAAGGGGCATCAATAGTTGATGGAAGATTTTCAGGGATATGAAGATATTGAGTACGATATTGACTAATTAATCGTCTAGCCAAATGAGGGGCATCTGTAGGACTATCCACCCACTGACTATGACGTTGTTTAAGTGCATTGCTCACAAACCGCTCAAGATAATCACAACTATCAGGTTTTATTAAGGCACAACTACGCTGCACTAATTTTGTCATATCGGCATTGGGTGCACGCAACATCGCTGCCAATAAAGCACTCTCTCGTCGGTTTACATTATCTGGATATTTCTGAAAAAAGGTCTGTGCCCCTGCTGCTAAACCCACCACCTCACCACGCAGAGGCACTAGATTCATATAAGCTTCTAAAATTTGTTGTTTTGTCCAACTCCCCTCTAATGCCATCGCATAGAATAACTGTTGGATTTTTTGGGTATAAGCACGAGAGCCATTTTGACGCTGTAATTCAGGAACTAACATCCCCACCAGTTGCATACTAATGGTAGAAGCTCCTCGACTGGCTTCACCCTTTAACTGCCCAACGATGGCATTACCCAAAGCTAACCAATCCACGCCACTATGTTGATAAAAGCGTTTATCTTCTGAGCGTAGAATCGCCTCTTGTAACGTGGCAGAATGTGCAGATAATGCCGTCCACGCCAGACGACGCTTATCAAAGTCTGTACGAATTTGCTCTAAAGGTTCACCGTCTCGAGCAAGTATTTGAATATAGGAAGCCGAAGATTGTTGTTTAACTTCTGCAAAGGTGGGTAAGCTAATACTCACCACTAGCCATCGCAGCGCTATAAAAGCAAACAGGACAAGCACGACAAATGTCCACCCTAGCATTCGTATACATTTACTCATCACTGTTTACTTTATATCAACACACTACTTGAATACTCAAGTTCTACTTCACCCACATATCTGCATTAACCGTCTCACCAAATACCGCTGGCGCATACATTGCCTCTACGCGTGTCGCAGGTAAAGCAAATTTACCCAAGGTGTTAAGGCGAACAGTATATTCAAGTGTTGTTTCCCCTTCATTCACAAAGCGATAATAAGCACGGAAAACATCAGCTTTACGCTCAATAAAGCTTGGCGTATTTGTCTGAGCTTCGGTATCGCTAGCAGCTGCAATCGCACTATCACGACCTAAGCCACTACCTAAAATAGTCGCCCCACTTGGGATAGGGTCACTGACTACTACCCAAGTCATCGGTGCCTCTGCAGTGATTTTTAATTTCACTCGGTAGACATCACCCACTGACCATTGTCCTGCAATACGTCGGCTGACTGGCTCAATCAATTTTTCTACACGATAACCGGCATAGACATGCTCAACTGGGTCAACTGCGGCAAGTAATGATACTGTCGCCCACGCTGAACCAGTACCATCAAGTTTTAAGGTTAATTCAGCTGACTTCTTATCAAGCCAAGGTGCTACAATTTTCTGATTTAAACTTAAACCATTCCATTGTTGTGCTAAATCATAGCCAGCCCCTTTCATCGACATATTCACTTCACCTGTCGCCGGTGTTTTTTCAAACTCACGACTAAAAGCATGCATTGCCAATGTACCCCAGAGGTTATTGGTTGTCATACCCCATTGACCTCTCTGCTGCGCACCTAATAATCCTTGAACTAAATAAGGTACATCTTGTTGCCACGCCTTATCATCTGCCACAGCTAGTAACAGCTTCGCATGGACAGCATTACTATCCTCCATCAGCCACCAAAGTTTATTTAAGGTATCGCTATCTTTAAAGACGAGACGGTCTCCCTGTCGGCTCATCTTCGCTAATAAAGCCTCTCGTAAGGTTGCCAATGCTTGAGTATCCGCATTTAAATGGCGATGGATAATGTAGAGATTAACGAGTGCAGCAGCGCCATAACTTTCTGTCAACGGATAACTCTCCAACATACGAGGAGTCACTAAGTTATAACGAGCCAACGCCGCTAACAAATTCAACTGGTAATCGGTTTTATCTGGACTTGCTAGCCAATCACCTTGCTGCTTAACCTTGCCCAAGACAACTTGCTCTAACCCTTTGAGTAATTGCTCTTGCACTTGTTGCGGTAAGGCAAAAGACCAACCTAACTGGCTTGCCTCTGCCGCAATCGCCAATACATAAGCATTTAAGAGTGGGCTACCCTTCATCTGTGGATTAGGATAATAACGCAGTAAGCCTAAGTCATCTAAATAGCTATGGCTCTCTTGCATTAACCTATCCCAAGCTAATTGGTTTTGCAGTCCCATTGCCACCGAAGCTTGCTGCTCAAAGCACATAAACTGATAGTCTTGGAAATAACGCTTCACGCCATCTAAGCTGGCACTCAAGCTCTTTTGCATTTGTACTTGAATACCACCACGAATCTTATTATCCACTGTAATTGCACGGGTCGGTGCTTGTACCGTTAAGCTAATCGGCTTATCACTGACTTGTACCAGTTGAGTATGACGCACAGTCACAGGCACATAGGGTAGAAGCTGCTGTTTAATCGCAATACGGTCATGGGCAACTTTTACACCCTTCTCCGCTTGCTCTCGCGCCTCAAACATCCAGTCCAACGATTGCGCTCCCTCCGTATCACTCAGATGGATAGGTTCAATCGACCAACTCGTGCGCATGGCTCGCCCTGCCAAGACGGTTACTTTTTTCTCAGCCAACTCTGCCACCGTACGATGACCTTTTTTCGCCAGACCTTTGACTAAGACCGTCATATCTTTATCTGTCGTATTCCGTAAAGTGACTGTCGCCTCAAACTTATCCATATCACGAATCAGTGTCGGTAAGCCTGAGATAATCTGTAAGTCTTGTCGGCTTGCTAAATCAATTTTTTGTGTACCAAAGGCAGCTTGACCATCATCGGCAATCACGACAACTTCAAACTGCGTAATGCTATCGTTTAGCTTGAAATCAACAATCGCTTGCCCTTGCTCATCGAGGACAACATCAGACTTCCAAAATGCTAATGCGTCAAATAACTCTCGTGTTGGTGCTAAACCACCGCCACCACCTGCAGGGACAGCTTTACGACCATAATGACGACGCCCTACGACCTCACCCTGTGCTGTCGCCGTACCCACTTGCCATGCTCGCTCAGGCCACATGGCTTGCCATAGGTCAGTGGTCTTGTTTTGAGCCAGTTCTAATAAGGCTTTATCCACCACAAAAATGGCAACATTGCCTCGTGCTAATGCTTCACCATTAGCGCGCTTAGCCTGAATGGTCAGTTTCGCTGTATCACGCACCTGATAAACCGACTTATCTAAATTTAAGGCTAACTGTAATTGGGTATCAGGATTATTCACTTTAATCTTAGCAACACCAAAACGGAAAGATGGTTTTGCTAAGTCTACTAGGGTACTTGCCCCCTGTGCTTGCTGACTATCATTTAACCAAGCCATTCCCATATCATTGACATCACCACGAATACGTCCTCGTACTGACAATACACTGACATAAACATTGGGCGACCAATCTGCGGCTACCTTTAATTTAAAACTTGAACTATTTTTTTCAAAATTGACAAGCTGATAATCAATCACCCCTTCACGCTCGATACTGACCAGCGCCGTTGCTTGGGCAAAAGGGATACGCACATCAAAAACAGCTTCCTCACCTGCCTGATAACTAGTCTTATCTGCAATGACATCTACACGGTCGGTATCATTACCGGTATACCATGCTGCCCCTTTAAATACCCACAACGGGACACGAGTAGCAAAGGCTTGTCCCTCTGCACTTGCCGCTAGATTTAAACGTCCTGTTTCTTTTAGCTTAACAGTGCATTGAAGTACCCCTTGTGAGTTTGTTACTCCCTCGCACAATTTGCCTAAATCAATGACTTCAGGTGTAGACTCCATCGTATAAAAGCCACCCACAAGACGCTTACGCACAACATTGTCAATCAGGCGTGTGGCATGTACAGTCACTTTTTTATCAGCTTGTAGCTCACCTAAAGGATTGACTGCAACCACATCAAATGTAAAATCCTGCTCAGGTTCAAAATAACTTGCACTACGAATCCCTGTCATCACCGCTGCTTGTACTGCAGAAACTGTATGACTAATCGTCTGTACCTGACCATTAGGGTCTAAAAAGCTCACTTCAATTAATAAATCGGCTTTGCCTTGGATAGGTGGAATATTTTCAATATTCACGCGAGCATGACCATTCACATCTAATTGAAGTTTCTGCTTATCCAGAAAAACTTTACGAGCCTCTGTCTCAACCACAGAGAAATCCACATCTTTTAATGCCGGCACAGTAAATTGACTAGGGACAAAAACCGCAGACACCTCAATAGGTAACTCTGCAGCAGCCCCACCTGCCATATAGTTAATTTGAATATCTGCCGTCATCTCATGCGGATTAATCAGGATAGCTCCCTCTTGTTGCTCAGCAGAAACTTGAATACTACCTGTCAAAAATGGCAGCTTAAATTCCTCTACTTGGAATGTCACTGCAGGGCTAGCAATATTTAATTCTTGCGCTGATGTATGACGGTACTCTAGTGAATACACGCCATTTTTAGCCGTTTTAGGGACTTCCCATTTGGTATCTGCATAGACACCACCATTGGCTGCCGTCTTCCAAGTCAACGGCAACTCAATTTCTTCATCCATCGCTTCTAAGGTAATCACCAGCTGATTAGGCAAAATAACACCACTCGCTGGTGTTTGTAAGCCTTGGGGTGTTTGCTGACGGATGATATGCTTCATATCTAACACTTCACCTGCACGCAATAACGTACGGCTTAACACAGGATGTACTAATAAGGTATTCGGCTTATCTGCATAGGCATAATAACGACTATCATCAACATTAAATTGCCATGGTTGGATACCATTATCCCAGTCGCTAAAGACAAAAGAATAGTCTTCTACACCATAAGACATCGGATGCTCTTTATCCAATGTCGCACTTGCCATATAAGCGTACTTATCATAAGCACATGCTTTTAATTCGGGCAACTTACCTTTAAACTCAAAAACCCCTTGGGCATTCGTCAGACCAGTAGCAATGTCTTTATTATCACAAGCACTCAAACGAATATTGGCATTAGGAATAGGCTGCCCATCATCTAAACGCGTCACCCATACCAATGCACCTGTCTCACTGGTTTTTAAGTGAACTGCTATATTCGTCACCAATGCTGTTGAACGCACATACATCGGTCGAGCTTCTTCGGTTAATTGCGCTCCTAAGGCTGGGGATTCCGCTTCAAAAATATAAAATCCGGGTGCAGTAACCGGTAAACCAATCACTTCTGTTTCATTTTGAGCGGTCTGCAAGCTAGGTAAACTTAATTTTGTCGTGGCGGGGTCTTGACTAATTACCGCAAAATTACGAGCGTCAATCTCTTTGTCATCAGCACGATATTCTGTCGGCAAACCATCCACTAAACGGCGTAAATTATGCTCACTATAGGAATTAGTCGCTAAATTCGGTACTAATTGCAGCCACTTACGAACTTGTCCATCATTCTGTGTACGTAGTTGAGCCACTTGTCCTGCTCGATATTGTTGAGCGACTTTGATATCTTTTTCAATATTACGAACAGTTAATGGCACTAAGGCAGGATTAGCTTGCAAATCACTCCCTACTTGAGTATGCGCATAGCTTTCGATAATCCCAAAGTCTCCTGTCGCAAACTTAAGTAAAGGCGGATAGTTATCAAACTGTGTTTCGATAGGGAATTTGTTAGCATTGCCCAGCGGACGCTGCATATCATCTTCTAAGCTATTATCCAACTGAACTGTAATTTTAGCTTGTGGTTTAAAAGGACCTTTATAGACCAAACTATAAACGCTATCACTCTTTTCATTTTCTTCTTGATAGGCTGGAACTTCTACACCATCGACCAATAGGTGCACTTTAGACTGAGCAAGCGCTGTCTTAACAGCACTATTAAATTGTAGTCGCACATCACCTAAAGGCGAACAGTTTGCCTTGGCATTAACCCGCTCACATTGGAACTGTGCTGAAAATGGCGCTCTCACTACATAGTGTTGAGAAAATGTTTTATTCGTTGCGACACCTTGGCTATTTTCTAATCCAGATTGAATTTGCAAAGCGACTTTTGCACCACTCGGTAACTCACGCGAGCATTGCACGAGAGCAACATTGTCTTTATTATCATCAACCCAAGAAAGGTGTTCTTCCCATAAGGCTTGTTTATCATCTTCACTCAAGACACGTACAGGGACCTGCTCGCCAACACCTTCGATTACACAAGCTGCTTTAGCCGCTAAAGAGTTCATGCTAATGCGTTGATTAAACGCTAATGCGAAAATAGCGTCCTCATCAATTTGAGCGCCATCTACTGGATAGACAGTAGACAGTGTCGGGGTTTCCTCTTGAGCAAAGCTAGGTAAAACCAAAACACCAAATAGACTTAAGCTTAATAAAGATTTTTTAAACATCCCTTTCTCTCCCCAGGGGTGTAAATTTTTTTATGAGTAAAAAAACAAACAGGTCAGAGCAATACTCTGACCTAATCATGCGTCAAATTTATTTATTACGCTGCTCTAAGATATCTACGGCTGGTAACACTTTGCCCTCGAGGAACTCCAAGAAAGCACCACCACCCGTTGAGATATAACCGACTTTATCGCTGATATTAAATTTAGCGATTGCCGCTAAGGTATCGCCACCGCCTGCAATCGAAAAGCCATCTGAGTCAGCAATTGCACGAGAAATTTTCTCTGTTCCTGCAGCAAAGCTATCAAACTCAAAAACACCCACAGGACCATTCCATACGATAGTGCCCGCCTTGGCAATAATATCCGCTAAGGTCTGTGCTGTCTCAGCACCAATATCAAAGACCATCTCATCATCAGCGATTTCGGTGGCTTTTTTAGCGGTTGGTGTCGCTGTTGCCGAGAACTCTTTTGCCACAACAACATCGCTAGGGATAGGAACACCTGCTCCACGTTGCTCCATCAAGTCGATTACTGCTTTCGCTTGCTCAACTTGATCAGGTTCAGCCAGTGACTTACCGATGTTTAAACCCTTAGCTAACATAAAGGTATTCGCGATACCACCACCGACAACCAATTGGTCTACTTTAGTCGCTAGGGATTGTAGGATAGATAGTTTTGTCGATACTTTTGAACCACCAACAATGGCGACAAGCGGACGCTTAGGCTCTTGTAAAGCACGACCCAATGCCGTTAATTCTGCTTCTAATAATGGACCAGCACAAGCAATCGGTGCAAATTTTGCCATACCATGTGTTGTTGCCTCTGCACGATGAGCAGTACCAAAAGCGTCATTGACATAGACATCACAAAGCGCTGCCATTTTCTTGGCGAGGTCTTCATTATTTTTCTTTTCACCCGCATTAACACGGCAATTTTCTAATAACACAACTTGACCGGCTTGTACCTCAACACCGTCTACCCAGTTCTGAACAAGCTTCACTTCAAGACCTAATAGCTCGCTCAACCGTTTAGCCACAGGTGCTAACGAATCTTCTGGGTTAAGTATACCCTCTGTTGGGCGACCCAAGTGTGAAGTGACCATCACTGCCGCACCTGCCTCTAGCGCCAATTTAATCGCCGGGACTGAAGCTCGGATACGCGTATCTTCAGAAATCTCACCTTGATCATTAAAAGGGACATTCAGGTCAGAACGAATAAAAACACGTTTACCTTTTAGTTCGCCAGCACTTGCCAACGCTGATAATGTTTTTACATTAAGCATAAATTTTCCTTGTGCAAACGACACCCACAAGGAGTGTCGTTTTATTCAATGAATCGAGATTAATTATTTAGCATTCATTAGAGCTACTGTCGTATCCAACATACGGCAAGAGAAGCCCCACTCATTGTCATACCATGCTGATACTTTAACTAAGCGACCATTCACTTTAGTTAACGTTGAGTCATATGTACTTGATACAGGTGTGTGATTGAAGTCCATCGAGACTAATGGGTCACTATTAAATGCTAAGATGCCTTTTAAGAAGCCTTCTGAAGCCGCTTTTAAGACTTGGTTAACTTCATCAATAGTCGTATCACGCTTAGCTACAAAAGTTAAATCCACCATAGATACATTAACAGTTGGTACACGAACAGCATAACCATCTAACTTACCGTTAAGCTCTGGTAATACTAGACCCACAGCTGCTGCTGCACCTGTTTTTGTTGGAATCATATTCATCGTTGCAGAACGTGCGCGGCGTAAATCTTTGTGACGAACATCGATAAGCACTTGGTCATTAGTGTAGGCATGAATTGTTGTCATCAAACCATTTTCAATACCAATCGCGTCTTGGAGAGGTTTTACTAATGGAGCCAAGCAGTTTGTTGTGCAAGACGCATTAGAAATCACCGTATGATCTGCTTTTAATACATCATGATTAACACCATAAACCACCGTTGCATCAACATCCTTGCCACCCGGTGCAGAAATAATCACTTTCTTAGCACCTGCTTGCAAATGTAATGAAGCTTTTTCCTTTGTTGTAAAAGCACCTGTACACTCTAGAACCACGTCAACATTTAAATCTGCCCATGGTAACTCTAGTGGATCACGTGTGCTAAATAGACGAATACGGTCGCCATTTACAACCATGTAATCACCGTCTAAAGACACATCCGCATTAAAACGACCATGCGTTGTATCATATTTTGTTAAGTGAACATTGGTTTCTGCTGAGCCAGATGCATTGATTGCCACGATTTCAATATCATGCTTTTTACCGTACTCATAATGAGCGCGCAAAACCATACGACCAATACGACCATAACCATTAATTGCAACACGAATTGTCATTGCACTCTCCTAAAATAAAATTTATAAAATCTCTTTTACTGTCTTAGCCACATTTTCTGGCGTGAGACCAAAATGTTTAAATAATACACCTGCTGGCGCTGACTCACCATAAGAGTCAATACCCACGACAGCACCCTGACGACCGGTATATTTAAACCATGCACCAGAGCAGCCAGCTTCTACTGCGACTGTCGGTAAATTTGCTGGTAATACACTATTTTGATAATCCGCTGACTGACGGTCGAATACATTGGTGCTTGGCATAGATACCACGCGAACGGCAATCCCTTGCTCAGCTAATAAGGCTTGGGCTTTTAGAGCGATTTCTACTTCTGAGCCTGTCGCAATAATCGCTGCTTTAGCATCAGCCACATCACGCAATACATAGCCACCTTTAGCGACATTGGCTAAAGTAGCTTCATCACGCTCAATATATGGTAAGTTCTGACGCGACAACAATAAGGCACTCGGACCACCTTGTTTAACATTCATCCCTAAGCTCGCCGGGCGAGTCACTGATGACTGCCATGCAACCGCTGTTTCATAGGTATCACAAGGACGCCATACATCTAAGTTAGGGATAAGGCGTAAACTCCAAGCATGTTCAATGGATTGGTGAGTAGGACCGTCTTCACCTAGGCCAATAGAGTCATGAGTAAATACATGCACCACTCGCTGTTTCATCAATGCTGCCATACGGATAGCATTGCGAGAATAATCAGAGAAGGTTAAGAACGTACCACCAAATGGCAAGAAACCGCCATGTAAAGCAATACCATTCATAATCGCTGCCATACCAAACTCACGAACACCGTAATTGATATGACGACCTAATTGAATACCTTGGTCAGCCGCACGCACAGGTGCTACGCCTTTCCAATCGGTAAAGTTAGACCCTGTTAAATCGGCAGAACCACCTAAGAACTCAGGAAGAATTTCAGCTAAAGCAGTGATAGCAAATTGAGAGGCTTTACGAGAAGCCACTGTTTCTGCCTTAGCGATAGTTTCATTTAAATAGGTTTGGAATTTGCTCGCAAAATCGGCTGGCAATTCACCTGCCATACGACGCGCAAACTCAGCAGCTAATGCAGGATGTGCAGCTTGATAAGCGTTCCATACTTGTGTCCACTCTGCTTCCTGTGCAGCGCCTTTAGCCGTGTGGTTCCATGCAGCAGCCACATCTGCTGGCACTTCAAATGGTGAAGCAGTCCAAGCTAAAGCTTCACGAGCAGCTGCAATCTCAGCAGCACCTAGTGGTGAACCATGAACCTTCTCCGTACCCTCCATATTTGGGGCACCCTTACCGATAACAGTCTTACAGCAAATTAAGGTAGGACCTGCACCTGCAACGGCAGCATTGGCTTTAGCCGCTGCAATAGCCGCATCTACAGCTGCCACATCATGACCATCTACATCACGAATGACATTCCAACCATACGCTTCAAAACGCTTTGGCGTATCGTCAGAGAACCATGGCGCAACCTGACCATCAATTGAAATACCGTTATCATCGTATAACACGATAAGTTTACTCAGCTTAAGTGCACCCGCTAATGAAAACGCCTCATGAGAGACACCCTCCATCAAGCAGCCATCACCAGCAAACGCATAAGTGAAGTGATCTACAATCTGATGACCATCACGGTTGAACTCTTCCGCTAAAAGTGCCTCAGCTAATGCAAAACCAACCGCATTGGCAATACCCTGACCAAGAGGACCTGTCGTCGTCTCTACACCTGCAGTAATACCAACTTCTGGGTGTCCAGGTGTCTTTGAGTGCAATTGACGGAAATTCTTAAGCTCACTCATCGGTAAGTCATAGCCTGTCAAATGCAATAAAGCATAAATCAGCATAGAGCCATGACCATTTGATAAAACAAAACGATCACGGTTAAACCATTGTGGATTAGCTGGATTATGACGTAAATGACGGTTCCACAAAGCTACCGCAATCTCTGCCATACCCATCGGCGCACCGGGGTGACCTGAGTTAGCTTGTTGAACGGCATCCATTGATAAAGCACGAATAGCATTTGCTAATACGTTAGGCTGAACATTTAATTCGGTATTCATTTGAGTCCTGTGAGGTCTGACAAACTATTTTCAACGTATAATTTTAACATTTCTATCATTTTATATTGCTTAGACAATGGCGTTACCTCGTTTTTTCTGCCCTATTCCTTTGGTAAATAATTCATTAATCACTCTTCCTCCTGCTGCCGCTCATCATGCCGGTCGCTCATTGCGTCTACGCGAAGGGACAAGAATTGTTTTATTTAATGGAAAAGGTGGCGAATACCATGGAACATTACAATTTAATGAGGGAGTCGCACAAGCACAACTGGATACCTTTATTGAAGATAATCGTAGTCTCAAGGGTAGGATTACGCTCATTCAAGCTTTAGCGTCTGGCGATAAAATGGACTGGATTATTGAAAAAGCTGTTGAACTAGGGGTGAGTCGCTTTATCCCTGTGGCGGCAGAACGTAGTGTCTTACAACTATCAGGGGCTCGCCTAGAAAAGCGTCAACAACATTGGCAAGCGATTATTCAATCAGCTTGTGAGCAAAGCGGACGCAATACCCTGATGGAATTATTACCTGTTCAAAGCTTAAAAAATGTCTTTAATGCGACTGGCAATACCGACTTATTTGTCGCTGACCCAGACGGTCAATTATCCCTGACAGAACACTTATACCAACACCCAACACTCGAAGATATTGGCTTTTTTATCGGTCCAGAGGGCGGTTGGTCAGCCAAAGAAATGGAAATGATGGATAAGCAAGACGCTATTCGAGTGCAATTTGGCAATCGCATATTACGTACCGAAACAGCAGGCTTAGCCCTCAGCAGTGCTAGTGCAGCAGTTTTGGGATGGGTTTAGTCCCTCTCACTTGGCTTAAGTTGCTTAGCTAATTCGGCAAATAAACTTTCTATTACATCTGCTCGATAAGCCGTCACACGAACAATAAACCCACCTTTATGCAATAAAGAAATCCCTAACAGCCCTTCTTTAAAATCCGCATAATGCGTTTGTAACTGCGCAACCTTTTCTTTTAAGGAGTGTAGCGTCATGGACAAATCGACAAAAACCAATGTTCCTTGATGAGAATAATCCTCCATCTGACTCAGTACATTAAGCGGTATCCGATGAGGCCCCCATTTAATCCTGTCAGATAATAAAGGCACTCCTTGATGAACAATGCGCAAATAGGAAGAAAACTCACGAAACATGAATCGCTCATTATTTAGCACTCGTCCTATCGTCACAATCTCACCATAGAGGAATTGGCTTTCATCACCCATCTCTACCACAGTACGTTGCTTAAAAGCACTATCTTTATGTAAAACGAGAGGATGGGGCAAATAAATAAAACAACTCTTTGGCTGCAATATAAATCGAGACTCTTGTTCAGCAAACTCACTCTCATTCATCGACTGAACCCGCGTATATGCCTGAGTACGCAAAGAAAATGTCGTCCCTTCCGCCAGATAAACTTCCATTAGCAAGCGATCTCCTGCTAACAATCCGGGAGAGGCACTCATCTGGATAGCTTCCAAGCCCTTTTGTTGATAAGGTAAAGTCATCACCTTAAAGGGAGGGGAAACAAACAAATCTTTTAACTCAGTCCGACCTGCAGACGTCAGTTGGGTAGAAAGTGAAAGTTTGCTATACATACAAAGTTACCGAACCAAACTCTCTGGCTCATCTCTAGATTGCAACAAGGCATACTTTTCAATCCAAGCTATGACGCCATCTAAATTCTCTTTAGTCATTAAATTAGTAAAGATAAACGGCTGTCCCTGACGCATACGACGAGCATCTCGCTCCATAACCGATAAATCCGCCCCCACATAAGGTGCTAAATCAGTTTTATTGATCACCAACAAATCTGAACGTGTAATACCGGGACCTCCTTTGCGAGGAATTTTTTCGCCTTGAGCAACATCAATCACAAAAATAGTCACATCAGCCAAATCCGGGCTAAATGTTGCCGATAAATTATCCCCACCAGACTCAATAAAAACGATTTCGACCTCTGGAAAACGAGCCACCATTTCATCAACAGCTTCCAAATTCATCGAGGCATCCTCACGGATGGCAGTATGTGGGCAACCACCTGTTTCCACCCCCATAATTCTCTCAGAAGGCAATAAACTATTTTTCGTTAGGAATTCAGCATCCTCTTTGGTATAGATATCATTGGTAATAACAACA
>JAXECN010000130.1:0-4729 GCA_034093535.1 Pelistega sp. | reverse complement strand
AAGCTGTCACCAAGTTTAAATCCTGAGCTTTTAGGCCGACAAAATCACTATTGAGTGCCAAGGCGATAAAGAAACGATATAAAATCGCCCCCACGACCACGGCTAAAGTGATATACACAAAACGACGTGCGGTAATAATACTCTGACCAACAATAACTGCCGCTAGACCAATCACAATCGTACCGATACCCATAGAGATATCTGCTCCACCCTGTGATTGTACGAACAAAGCACCACCTAGACCGACAAGAGCATTGGAAATCGCCATCCCCAACATCACCATACGGTCAGTAGAAATCCCTTGGGCACGTGCCATACGGAGATTGGAACCTGTTGAGCGCATCGCTAAACCTGTTTCTGTCGCAAAGAACCAGTCCATCAGGAATTTAACCACAATGACTACAATAGCCAGTAAGATAGGACGCCAGTGATAATCCTCTAGGAAACTGAGCTGTGTGAGACTAAAGACAGTATCACTCACAATCAATGGGATATTAGGACCGTCCATAATACGCAAATTAATTGAGTACAATGCCGTCATCATCAAAATAGACGCCAATAAATCCATAATGCCCAATTTGACATTTAACCAGCCAGTAATCATGCCAGCAAATCCACAGACGAGCATAGCTACTAGACAAGCCACAAATGGGTCACCACCTTGGCTAATCATCAATGCCGCCACAGCACCGCCTGTAGCAAAGGTTCCATCTACAGTTAAGTCAGGAAACCGCAAGACTTTAAAAGAAATAAATACGCCAAGAGCGACTAAACTATAAATAAAGCCTAGTTCTAGAGCGCCTAATGATGCGAATAATGACATAATCTAAAATCCAGAATGGATGCTTATAAACATAATGAGTGCTTAAAGGTCTAAGGTCTAAGGTCTAAATACTCATTATTTATAAAAACCATTGATTATATACAATAATGGCGTAATAAGCAGTAATCGCCCATTACGCCACTTTCATCAGTGATGATTACTCAAAAACTTTTTCAGCAGTTTTAACAAGCTCATCATTTAAAGTAACACCCTGCTCTGCAGCAGCTTTCTTATTGATGTGTAATGATAAGTTTTTAGATGTCTCAAAAGCGATAGTACCTGGATTTTCACCCTTAAATACACGAGAGACAATCGCACCTGATTGCTCACCAATATTAAAGTAATTTAAGCCTAATGCTGCAATCGCACCACGCTCAACACTAGAGGTGTCAGATGCAATTAGAGGAATATCCGCTTCATTGCCTACTTTAACAAGAGCTTCATAAGCAGATACGACGTTATTGTCGGTTGTGGTATAAATAGCGTCTACTTTACCGATAAGGCTACGCGCCGCTGAGCTTACATCCACCGAACGAGGAGCTGAAGCCTCAACTAAGTCGATATTTTGAGCAGCTAGCATTTCTTTGAGTTGTTTAACCACCACAGCCGAGTTTGCCTCACCCGGGTTATAAACCACACCTACTTTTTTCACATTAGGGACAACTTGTTTAATTAGATTGATTTGTGGTTCTAACTCTAAAACATCTGATACACCAGTTACGTTAGTGCCTGATGGCTCTTTTGCCTTGACCAGTTGTGCGGCTACTGGGTCAGTAATCGCCGCAAATACGACAGGAATAGTCTTAGTTGCTGCAACTACCGCTTGCGCAGAAGGTGTGCCAATCGCGACGATAGCGTCTGGCTTCTCACCGATAAATTGACGTGCAATCTGTGCAGCTGTACCAGTGTTACCCTGAGCACTTTGATATTTGACTTTAAGGTTTTTACCCTCTGCAAAGCCATCTTTTTCAAGTTGCTTAATCACGCCATCACGTACAGCATCCAAAGCTGGGTGCTCAACAATGGCAGTGATAGCGACAAATTTATCTTGTGCTAATGCTGTACCAGCAGCACTCATACCTAGAACTACCGCCAATGCTGATAATTTAAATTTTTTAAGCAACATAATAACTCCCTAACCACAAAATAAAATTTGCTAACTGAGGCAAACTGAGTGTTTACCAATATTATTTTCCACAATATAACGATTTTTACACAACTAAAAAATTAGGGTAAACCTTATTTTTAATCGCTTTTTTCTCCATTTGCGGAATAATCATCTCTGCCATATCTACTGCTTCTAGCTCTGTATGACGCTGTAACACGCGAGCTCTTGCCTGTAAATCCTGCTTAGAAACTTGAATCTCTGGTCCTTTAAAAGCTAAGACAATACGATTACCGTCTTCTGTTTCATCAAAGACCAATACACGTTGCCCAAAGGCTTTTTGGATGTGTTTGATATTCTTGCGATAACTTGGATGATGTCCAAATAAATTAACCACCATCACACCATACTCACCTAAAACACGGTAACAGTTTTCATAAAACGCTAAAGAATCCGCCACTGGACCCTGTGCCGTGTAATCGTATAAATCCACTAAAAGCACTTGGGATTGATTGTGGTTATGTGGATCAGCTACCCATCGTTGCGCGTCATCATGTGTAATCGAAAGACGCTTGTGCTGTCTAGGCAGTTTAAAAAACTGATAACAAAAAGCCGTCACCGTAGGATTCCACTCCACACAATGAATATCCGCCTTAGTGTGTTTTAGACAATAGCGTGTCAAAGAGCCTGCCCCTAAGCCAAGCATATCAATACGCTTAACCGAAGCAGTACTTAAAAAAAGCAACCAACCCATCATCTGTCGGGTATAGAGAAATACCAAACTTGATGGATTGGAGACTTGCATAGCACCTTGAATCCAAGGACTATCAAAATGTAAACAGCGCACCCCATCCATCTCAGACAGGGTTGGCATATCACGTTCAGCATCTGGCGCTGTTTTTGTCATACTTCTAGACTCTTTCGAATATTGCTGCAATACCTTGGCCTCCTCCAATGCACATTGTAACCAGTGCATAGCGGCCTTGAATGCGGTGTAATTCATAAATTGCTTTAGTTGTAATAATAGCACCTGTCGCACCAACAGGGTGTCCTAAACCCACACCACTACCATTTGGGTTCACTTTAGCCGGATCAAAACCTAATGCCTTGCTAACCGCCAAGGCTTGAGCAGCAAAGGCTTCATTTGCCTCAATTACGTCCATATCCTCGACTTTTAAGCCTGCTTTTTCTAAAGCGAGTTTAGTCGCAGGAACGGGACCAATCCCCATAATTTTAGGGTCAACACCCGCGTGTGCATAAGCAACTAAGCGCGCCATCGGTTTAATACCTCGGGCTTTAATCGCTTCACCACTCATTAATAACACCGCTGCGGCACCGTCATTAATCCCTGATGCATTACCTGCTGTCACCGTACCATTTTCTTTGACAAAAACAGGTTTTAATTTCGCTAAACTCTCTAAATCAACATCACGACGTGGGTGCTCATCGGTATCAAAGGCAACTTCACCCTTACGCGTTTTTAGCATGATTGGGACGATTTGCTCTTTAAAATAGCCTTTATCAATGGCATTGAGCGCACGTGTATGTGACTCATATGCTAATTGGTCTTGCTCTTCGCGGCTGATATTGTATTCACACGCGAGATTCTCAGCCGTAACCCCCATATGGATTTTATTAAATGGATCGTGTAATGTCCCCAACATCATATCTTGTAGCGTCGCATCACCCATACGAGTACCAAACCGAACCGCTGGCGCAATATAAGGAGCACGACTCATACTCTCCACACCACCGGCTAATGCTACATCAGTATCACCTAATTTAATCGCCTGTGCTGCACTGACAATCGCCTGTAAACCCGAACCACAAAGACGATTCACATTAAAGGCTGGCGTAGAAATATCGACACCGGCATTGACTGAAGCCACACGCGATAAATATAAATCTGTCGGTTCCGTATTAATGACCTGACCTACAACAACATGCCCCACTTCACTGGCTGCTACACCGGCTTTTTCTAGGACAGCTTTCATCACTGCTGTACCTAATTGATGAGGGGCGAAATCTTTTAATGCTCCACCAAAAGAACCAATTGCCGTACGCATTGCAGATACAACATAAACCTCAGACATTAACATCTCCTTTGACAAATAGATATACAATAGTGTTTTTATTTAAAACAGTATAACCGTTCAGGCCTAAATTTGAAATATGAAAATCGCTAGTTGGAATGTAAACTCTCTCTCGGTTCGTCTAGACCAAGTTATTGATTGGCTTAATAGCAGCCAAGTCGATGTACTCTGCTTACAAGAACTTAAGATGGAAACACATAAATTTCCTGAAGAGGCATTTAAAGCGATTGGTTATCATGCCGCCTGGTCTGGTCAGAAGACGTACAATGGCGTGGCTATTCTGAGTAAAACCTCTTTAGAGAACGTCCAAATCAATAACCCACTCTACCCTGACGAACAACAACGCCTGATTGCCGCAGATATTAAAAACGGCGAAACAACAGTACGCGTGATTGGTGTCTATTGCCCAAACGGCAGCTCGCTAGAAAGCGATAAATTCACCTATAAAATGGCTTGGTTCGAGGCACTACGTCAGTATATGCAAGCACAACTCGCACAATACCCTCAAGTGGTATTAACCGGTGACTTTAATATCGCTCCCGAGGACCGTGACGCTCATGCTAAATATAATGGTGATATTTTAGTGTCGCCGATGGAGCGCGCTCACTTCCAAGCCTTATTAGACTTAGGGATGAAAGACTCTTTCCGCTTATTTGAACAAGAAGAGAAAAGCTTTAGTTGGTGGGATTATCGTCAGTTTGGTTTTAA
>JAXECN010000129.1:0-19257 GCA_034093535.1 Pelistega sp. | reverse complement strand
AATAAAAACCAAATCTGCTTTTGTCCTTTATAATGACCTCGCGACTCACGTCGCACAAAATTTTCTGGTACGTTATAACGTAACCAGTTTCGCGTTCGCCCTAATATTTGTACATGTTCAGGTTTAAGACCGAGCTCTTCGTACAATTCTCTATACATGGCTTGTGTGGGATTTTCACCATACTTTATGCCACCTTGAGGGAATTGCCACGATTTTTCTCGTATTCTTTTGCCCCAAAATACTTCATTCTTGTGATTTACAAGGATAATACCAACATTAGGACGGTAACCTTCGCGATCAAGCATGCACCGCCCCTTAAATTCAAATACAATTATGTTTGATTATACGTTTCTATTGAGCAAGTAACCATGTTAGCATCACATTTTCATTTAAATACTTCAAAAGAAGCCCCTGCAGATGCCGAAGTCATCAGTCATCAATTGATGATGCGTTCGGGCATGATTCGCAAACACGCTGGCGGTATCTACACTTATATGCCTCTTGCGCTTAAAGTATTGCGTAAGATTGAGAATATTATTCGCACAGAGATGAATAACTCTGGTGCTATCGAAATTCTAATGCCAGTCGTGCAGCCTGCTGAGCTGTGGATGCAAACCGGTCGCTGGGACGCTTATGGTGCAGAATTACTCCGCATTAAAGACCGTCATGGTCGTGACTTCGTGCTACAACCAACATCAGAAGAGGTGGTTACAGATATCGTTGCCAACGAAGTTCATAGCTGGCGTCAGCTTCCTCTAAATCTTTACCATATTCAGACAAAATTCCGTGATGAGCGTCGCCCTCGCTTTGGTCTTATGCGCGGACGTGAATTCACCATGAAAGACGCTTACTCTTTTGACCGTGATGAAGCTGGTGCATTAAAGAGCTATGACAATATGTTTAATGCCTATAAACGTATCTTCACGGCATTAGGCTTAAAATTCCGTGCCGTCAATGCTGACACAGGCTCTATCGGTGGCTCTCGCAGTCATGAATTCCAAGTGATTGCAGACACAGGTGAAGACCTTATTGTCTACAACCCAGACTCAGAATACGCAGCGAATATTGAATTAGCTGAAGCACCTTGCTTAATTGCAGAGCGTGCCGCTCCGACACAAGCACTTGAGCGAGTCCCAACACCGGGGGCAAGTAAATGTGAACTGGTTGCCGAACAGCTCGGTTTACCATTAGACCATACAGTAAAATCAGTCGTGTATAGTGTCAGTGATGAAGAAGGTAAGAAATCTATCTACTTGCTCTTAGTCCGTGGCGACCACGAAGTCAACGAAATTAAAGTGGGCAAACTCGCTGGCTTTGAACATGGTTTTGAACTTGCCAGTGAAGCAGAAATCCTCGAGCACTTTGGCTCTCAACCGGGCTACTTAGGTCCGGTACAAACCGTCAAGCCAGTCACCGTGATTGCAGATAGCACTGTCGCTAATATGAGCGACTTTGTCTGCGGTGGCAACAAAGAAGACACTCACTGGGTTGGTGTCAACTGGGGTCGTGACTTAGCTGAGCCTATCGTTGCAGATATCCGTAATGTTGTCGCTGGCGACCCTGCTGTTGGTGAGCCGGGTACGCTTGCGATTGAGCATGGTATCGAAGTCGGTCATGTCTTCTTCCTTGGCGATAAATATTCAGAGAAGCTAAAAGCCACTTACCTCAATGAACAAGGTAAGCCTGAAATTATCCAAATGGGTTGCTATGGTATTGGTGTCAGCCGTATTATGGCAGCCGCTATTGAGCAAAATAATGATGAACGCGGCATTATTTGGCCAATGCCTATGGCACCATTTGAAGTCGTCATCTGCCCTATTGGTTGGGGTAAAAGTGAAGAAGTCCGTCAACAAGCGACCGCACTTTACGAAGACTTAAAAGCCCAAGGTATTGATGTTATTCTTGATGATCGTGACGCACGTCCGGGTGTGATGTTCTCTGAATGGGAACTGATTGGTGTACCTATCCGTGTAACAGTCGGTGAACGTGGTCTCAAAGACGGTATCATTGAAGTTCAAGCCCGTCGTGACACAGAATCAACAAAACTGTCACCTTCTGAAGTAAATGCTTACGTTTTAAAGCTATATAACAACCTTAAAAATACGCTATAATTTTTTGATTTAATAGCATTTTTATCGTTTTTATAAGCTAATGAATTCAGAAAAGACTGCAGAATTCACTTTCCCCATTCGTGTCTACTACGAGGACACGGATGCGGGAGGTGTTGTTTTCTATGCCAATTATTTGAAGTTTTTCGAGCGAGCCCGTACCGAATGGTTACGCCACTTAGGCTTTAACCAGACTGCACTGGTTGAGCAATTCAATATTATTTTTGTCGTGGTCGGCACGCAAGTGCAGTACAAGCGCCCTGCTCGTCTGGATGATTTATTAACGATTAAAACACGCGTTAAAAAAATTGGTAGTGCTTCCATTGATTTTGAGCAAGTCTGCGAACGAGAAGGACAAACTCTTGTTCACAGCAATATTCAAATCTGTTGTGTTGACCTAACATCCTTTAAAGCAACCCCTATCCCGGACTCTGTCCGATCTCTTTTACTTTCTGTTCAGGATATTTAGTATTATGAATCCCGTCACTCCAGCACCAGCAGTCGCCGAAGAAATGTCTATTCTCGGGTTAATTGCTGACGCCAGTATTCCCGTTCAACTGATTATGCTTATCTTAGTAGCGATTTCAGTCGTTTCTTGGGCATTTATTATCAGTAAGTACCTTACCATTACACGCACGATGAAACAAACTCGTGAGTTCGAGCAAAATTTCTGGCGCGGCGGTGATTTAACTTCTTTACACCAAACAATTTCTCGCAATCCTGATGATGCAGGTCCATTGGCGCGTATTTTTGATGCAGGTATGACTGAGTTTTTAAAATCACGTCAAAAAGAGGCTTCTCCTGAAGCACAAGTCGAAGGAGCCGAACGTGCTATGCGTGCAACCTATCAACGTGAGGTAGACTCTTTAGATGCCAAACTCAGTTTCCTCGCCTCAGCAGGTTCTGTGAGCCCATACATCGGTCTATTAGGAACGGTTTGGGGGATTATGCACTCTTTCTTAGGGCTGACCACCAATGCGACAGCGACACTCGCTGCAGTAGCTCCTGGTATTGCCGAGGCACTGATTGCAACCGCAATTGGTCTATTTGCCGCGATTCCTGCAGTACTTGCATATAACTACTTCTCAAATTCTATCGATAAAGCCTCTAGCCGCTTCGATAGTTTTATGGATGAGTTTTTAAATATCTTACAACGTCAGGCTAAGTAGTCCTATGGCTGGAATGAAAAAAGGGCGTGGTCGTGCACGCCGCATGAAAAATGAAATGAACGTAGTACCTTACATCGACGTGATGTTGGTACTATTAGTCATCTTTATGGTGACGGCACCGATGATTACACCAGGTTTAGTCAATCTACCTTCTGTTGGTCAAGCAGCAGAAGTACCTGCGACACCAGTCGAAGTACAGATTGAAGAAAATGGTGATGTTTCTGTACGACTTCGTCAAGCCGGTGCTGATTTTGAAAAAATCCCTAAAGAAGAAGTCTTATCTCGCATCCAATCAATGATTCAAGCAGTGGATACCCCTGTTGTGATTTCAGCAGACGGTAAAGTCCCTTATGAAGAAGTGATGACAATTATGGATACATTGCGTTCCAACGGTCTAACTCGTTTAGGTCTAATGGTTAACCAAACAAAAGCTGCCCCAGCAAAGAAATAAGCTGAGCCAGTGAATATATTGTGTTATTAACAGTAGTGAACCAATGAGTAAATTTGAAAACCCCAACGATTTCTACGAGCAAAAGGATGACAAAAAAGGCGTAGCCTCTTCTGTTGTCATCCACCTATTGCTGGTAGCTGGTATTATTGTGGGTGCATTAGATAAGCCAGATTCGGCAGCAGGACCATTACAACTGGAGCTATGGACGGAGGGTACAGAACAAATTGTTGCCCCTCCGGCTGAAACTCGCACACCAGACCCTGCTGAAGAGGATACTCGTACCGAAGAGGAAGAAGCACAAGCCGAGCCAGAACAAGCGCCTGAGCCTGCTCCAGAACCAGAAGCAGCTCCTGAACCTACCCCTGCTCCGCCTCCTGCACCCGCACCTCCTCCGCCCCCTCCTCCAAAGGCAGAGGCAAAACCTGAACCTAAAGCTGAACCAAAGGCAACTAAACAAGCGGCTTCTGGTGATGAAAACCCAGAACTCGCTTTAGAGAAAAAACGCCAACAAGAACGTGAGGCAAAAGCAAAAGCCTTAGCAGAAAAGCAAGCTAAGGAAAAAGCCGAGCGCGAAGCTAAGGAAAAAGCTGAAAAAGCAGCCAAAGAGAAAGCAGAGAAAGCCGCTAAAGAAAAAGCGGAAAAAGAAGCGAAAGAGAAAGCCGAACGTGACGCTAAGGCAAAAGCAGATGCTCGCGCCAAAGCTAAAGCTGAAGCGGACGCCAAAGCCAAGGCAGAAGCCGATGCAAAAGCTAAGGCTGCTGCTGAAGCTAAGGCAAAAGCCGCCGCTGAGGCAAAAGCGAAAGCTGCCGCAGAAGCCAAAGCCAAAGCCGCTGCTGAGGCGAAAGCTAAAGCAGAGGCTGAAGCCAAGGCAAAAGCCGCCGCTAAAGCCAAAGCTGACGCACGTCTTGCCGCCGAAGCTAAAGCCAAAGCCAACTCGAAAGGTGATGCATTACGCGCAGCAATGCGTGGTGACATCAATAGCCGTGCCGGTATTAAAGGCGGTCAAAATGACCGTAACCAAGTCGGTGGCGGTGGTGGTACCGATGGCTATGCCCGTCTTGTAAAAGCTTGTGTGGAGCCACGCCTACGCTTTAGTGGTAATCAACGTTTAGCGGTTCGCTATAAAGTTACCTTTGACGGCAATCGTAAAGTCACCGACGCTCGTATTACCCGCACATCAGGTAATAAGGCCTTTGACACTGCCGCACTTAATGCACTTAAACAATGTAACCCTTTCCCTAAACCACCTAGTGGCAATAACTATGTGGAAGGTAATTACGAGTTCCGTCCTCGTTAAAGCATTTAATTTTTAGGAGAATAAAGCTATGTCATTATTCCGTACTCGCCCACTACAACGTGGTTTAGCCTTTCTAGGCACTTTATTAATGGGCGCAACGCTCTCTTTTACCCCCGTTCATGCACAAGTGAACGTCAACCTTTCAGGATCAGGTGCAGCTAGCAATAAATTCCCTATCGTAGTTGCCGACTTTGCTGGCCCTAATGGTGTAGAAATCGCTAATATTATTGCCGCCGACTTAAACCGTTCAGGTCAATTTGAAGTGACGCGTATCGGTGTTATGAGTACAGATGCGAATGGATCACCAAACTGGGCAGCACTTGCAGAAGCTGGTGCCGGTCAAAACGTCGTCTACGGTAGCGTCAATGGCAATACGGTTAACTACAACCTCGGTGATACAGCTCAACAAACCAATCTACAATCATTAGCGGTTTCTGATGCCAATATGCGTCGTCAAGCCCATAAAGTTGCCGATGCTGTTTATGAGCAATCCACCGGTGTTCGTGGTATTTTTGCAACAAAAATCGCTTATGTAACTGGCAGCACACTTTTTGTTGCAGATGCTGACGGTGAAAATGCACAAGCCGTTGCTTCTGGTGCGTCAATCATCTCGCCAGCATGGTCACCTGACGGTACTCGCTTAGCCTATGTCAGCTTTGAAACCGGCAAACCTGTTGTTTATGTGCAAAACTTAAGTTCAGGTGGTCGCCAAGCCGTGGCTAATTTCAAAGGCAATAATAGTGCCCCTGCATGGTCACCAAACGGCTCACAGCTTGCAGTAGCACTGAGTATGGACGCACTCTCTAATATCTATTTAATCGGTAGTGGTGGCGGTGGTAGCCCTCGCAAAATCACCAATTCTCCAGAGATTGATACCGAGCCATATTTCTTCCCTAACGGCAGTGGATTAATCTTCACATCAGACCGTGGAGGTAGCCCACAAATCTATCGTACAGGGATTAATGGTGGCGAAGCGAGCCGAATTACTTTTAACGGTTCACAAAATGTTTCAGGTAAGATTTCACCAGATGGCTCTAAATTGGTATATACTAGTATGAGAGGTGGTGGTTACTCTATTGCCATCAATGGTTTAGGTTCGGGGTCAGACCAATTACTGACATCTGGCCCTAATGACCAGTCTCCAAGTTTCTCTCCTAACGGAATGCAAGTGCTGTACGCAGCGAGTGGTCGTCTAGGCATTGTTAATGCTGACGGTTCTTTCTCGACAACAATTCCAAGTAATGGCTCTGTCACAGCAGCTGCTTGGGGTCCGTTTACAGAGTAAACATAGAGTAAATTGTTTTTGTTTTGTTTTTGTTTTATTAATTTAAAGGAAATGCTATGTCTCGCTTAGCAAAATTTTTCTCTACAGCTGCTGTAGCTGTTACTCTAGCTGCGTGTTCTTCTACACCATCTGATACTGGCGCTAACGGTGCTGGTGTTGGTACTGGTGCTAACGGTGCTGGCGTTATGGATCCATTCAACCCAAACAGCCCATTAGCTCAAAACCGTTCAGTATACTTCGCATTTGACAGCTACGCTGTTGAAGCTCAATTCCAACCTTTAGTTCAAATGCACGCTCAATACTTAGCGGCTAACCAAGGTCAACGTATCCGTATCGAAGGTAACACTGACGTACGTGGTAGCTCTGAGTACAACTTAGCGTTAGGTCAACGCCGTTCAGTAGCTGTTGCTCGTCAATTAGTTCAACAAGGCGTTAACGGTGCACAAATCGAAGCAGTAAGCTTCGGTAAAGAGCGCCCACGTGCAGCTGGTTCTTCTGAGCAAGCTCACGCTGAAAACCGTCGTGCAGACATTAACTACTTACGTTAATCCTTCGCGGTTTTAACTCGACATTGATTGTCCACGCCGCAATGGTTATCTACTGTTGCGGCGTTTATTTTTAAGAGATAACAAATGACGCTTCATAAAAAATCTATTGCTTTATTGCTCTCTACTGCCTTTTTAGGTCTCGCTCAACCAGCGTTTGCGCAAGAAGACGAACAAGCTCGTCGTGCCATTTTAGAATTGCGCTCGCAGCTCAAACAAAGCGATATGGTTCGCAATGACTTAGCAAAACAAGTTCAACAACTTCAAACTGAACTACGCCAAATCCGTGGTCAATTAGAGGCGCTAGGCAATGCAGGTCAAGCACAAGCACTAGAAGCTCGTGCCAATGACGATATCGGTCCTTCTGCTCAAGTAGGTGACCCAACAGAACAACGCGCTTATGATGCGGCATTAGATCTATTCCGTGCAGGTGATTATGCGGCTTCATCAAAAGCACTTGCCAATTTCTCTGCAGCCTACCCAGCTAGCCCACTCACACCAAGTGCGCTTTTCTACGAAGGCAGCAGCCGCTACGCAAATCGTGATTTCCAAGGTTCTATTAAAACCTTAAACGAGATGTTAGCGAGCTACCCTAAAGACTCTAAAGCTGGTGATGCCCTATTAGTAATTGCAGGTAGCCAACTCGAACTCAACAATATTGCAGGCTCAAAAGCTACGCTAGAACGTGCCATTAAAGAATACCCTGGCACACCTGCTGCTGATACCGCTAAAGAGCGTCTAGCTTTATACTAAGCTGTCGGCTCATCTGTGCAAAATGCCAACGCCTTGTTGGCATTTTTTATTCTTCTTTTGATTAATATCGCTATGCCACTACAAGAAATTTTACTCGGACAAACACCTTATGCTTATATTGATATGGGCAGTGGTCCTGTATTAGTGCTTATTCACGGTTCTCTCTGTGACTATCGCTATTGGAAGTGGCAAATTCCTGAGTTGGCACAACACTATCGTGTCATTGCACCAAGCCTGCGTCACTATGCCCCTATCACCTTAGAGAGTCAAGAAGGCTTTTCTTTTACGCAACACGCACAAGATATCGCCGATTTACTCGACCTACTCAATATTGAAAAAGCGCATGTTTTAGGGCATTCTCGTGGTGCGGCGGTGGCTATTGATATGGCATTACAACACCCGCAAAGTGTCACATCTATGATACTCGCCGACCCAGGTATCCGCAATCCTAATCAATTACAAGAAAGTGTAGAATTTAAAAAAGAAGCCTTGCGCCTTATTGAGGCTGGACAAGTTGATGAAGGGCTTAGCCTATTTATTGATACGGTCAGTGGTGCTGGTACCTTTAAGCGTATGGTTCGTTGGTTTAAAGAAATGGTAAGGGATAATGCCCATACGCTCTATTTACAACGCTATGAGCCACCCTTTCTTATCAATGAGCAACTTTTACAGCTTTCGCAATTACCGATTACTTTAATTGGTGGTTCGGATAGCCCTCACCCCTTTCCAGAAATCAATACGGCACTGTCACAACTATGGCCTCATGCACAACGCCATATCATGACACCTGCCTCTCATGGCATGAATCTCGCATTACCCCATGAGTTTAACCATATTGTGCACGAACATATTCAACGTATACAATAAATTCGTTTTCCAAAAGCATAAAGCCAGATATGACGATTTATCTGGCTTTATCCCACATCATTCCTTATCTCACAGAATGAATGATTAAGTGAACTACCGCACCTCTTAATCATTAAATGATCGAGACGCTATCGACTTCATTAAACACTCTGTGGTGACTTCATGACCATTACTCAATACAAAAGTCACGGGCACTTTATCACCCTCTTTAACGGATTGCGACTTAAATAACATCACATGATAAGCGCCAGGTTTTAAAGATAAGGTTTGTCCAGCCGGAATTTCTACCTCATCGACATGACGCATGCCTTTCATCCCATCTTTTTCATAGCTTTCATGCAACATGGCTTCTGCAAAAGCGGCTGACTTCACCCCTACCACATACGCCGATTGCTGTTTATCGCTATTATGCATTTCAACATAAACCGCAGATGGCCCCTCGACACGAAAACGACCCCAGCATTGCTGCAATTCAATATGACGTGAACTTTCTTTAGCTGCGATCACATGATGATTATGCTGGGTATGCTGATGCATATGATGTCCTGATGTCTGTGCATATACCACACCACTCACCATCACACTCCCCATAACAAGCAAAGTTTGCCATTTATACATAAACTTCTCCATAATGTGCTTCGTTCTGCTGCAAGGCCTGATTATACTCTAATAACCTCACCACTATTCTCTGCAATTGTGACCATAGAACATAACGACTCATCTCAATACCAATAGGCTCCAAAGTCTCTAACTGATGTTGGATAGTCGTGAGCTGTTCTTGCGTATCAATACTAATAGGAGTTCGCATCAGCAAGACCAGACGCTCTGCCACCTCTCGCATACTATTCATAAAATCATCATGACCTTCCCCTTTCGTCTCGGTAATTTGTAGCCGTATTGACCCCAATGCAGAAATCGCACTGATCAAAGCATAATTTAACTGCAATAGGGTCATCGCCAAAGGAAGCTTTTTCTCATACTTCTTTGCCTCAATTGACATATCCGAGACCGTATTACTCAATGCCACGGATCGCTCATGTGCTACTCTTCGTGCTTTGCGATAATCCACATGATCGGCATGACCGTGTAATAACTGCCATATCACTTGTTGTAAGTACTCTGCATTACCAGATAGTGCCCGACTGGCTGTTTTATTTAAGGTAAGGTAATGCCAATCTGGCCAGAGATATGACACAGCACACCATGCAAGACCAGCCCCAATAACCGTATCAGAAATTCTCATTAACAAAGTCGCTGAGGTATCCATACCCAAAATGGCAAATCCTGCTAATACCTGTAAGGTAATAAAAAAAGTTGAAAAACTATATCGGCTCGTTCTAAAAACAAAGAATAAGGTTGCACTAACCACAACAATTAGCAATTGTCCTTCCAAACTAGGTGCAAAGTAAGGTACAGTAGAACCCACTAAGACCCCCAGTATCGTCCCCAATATTCTTTGCTTAAGTCGTGTAGTCGTGGCTGAATAGTTAGGCTGACAGACCAAAACCCCTGTCAACAATATCCAATACCCCATTTTTAATTGAAAAAATTCAACAATAAAACAACTTATCGCTGTTAAGATCGACAAACGAACCGCATGCCGAAATACCGAAGACTCAAAGGTTAAATGACTTCGCAATGTCGATAAAATATCATGCCACCCCTCAATATCCTGACTTGCAATTTGCATTTGCTCCTTATCATCAACACTAAGCGTTTCTCTTACTCGTGATAGTCGTTGTAACTGCTCACTAATTGCCAGTATATTGGTGATTAACTGCTTAACATGTAGGACTGCTGTTTCTTGAGGATGCAACTGCTCATAGAGTGTAAATGCTTGCTGTAACCCTTTTCCCGACCGAGATAAGCGTTCATCGTAAACAAACTCTTTATCCTCCAAGAGCGCCTCAGCCATCACCTGACACGCATTTGCCTGCAATACAATAAGGTGTTGAATACGATAAATCAAATCCGTATGCTCTAACTGGTGTGCAAATTCATAATACTCCACATGGCGAGAACTAATACGCTCATGTATATTTTGTGCTGCAAAATAATATTGCAACATTCTCGCCGTCTTAGGATGTCGATATTGACTACGCAAACGGTAGAATAAGCCTCCACGAGATTGGTTAAATGACTGAATAACTTCACGATTACTCATCGCTAAAGCGATTTCTTTTTCTTTTAAAAACTCAATCTCATCTGGATCAAAAAAACCCGCCTTTACTCGCATATAATCGGCCAGTTTTCGATAAGACATTGCTACGCTATCCTGCACAGGACGGTGAGGAAATAGTAAATGTACAGCAATGGTCAGCATACTATAAAGCAACGTCCCACAAATTAACATTAGTGGATTCATATACCAAACCGTTTCTGGATTATAGGTTAGTACGGTATAAAGCATAACTAACAAACTACCAAAAGCAATTGTACGATAACGTACATCAATTGCCCCTACCCATGTCACTAAAAATGCTGCCGTCATCATCAACAATGAAAACAACCATGAGTGGCCATAACTCCATTGCACCGCTAATGAAGCCCCAGAAAAATGAACTAAGGTAAAAAAGATATTACGCAATCGCCCTGTCAAACGATTATCTAAATCAACTAATCCACCCGCAATAATCCCCAAAAACAAGGCGGCACTTTCCGAAATCGCATGAAAATACCATACACAAAAGGCAGCGATACTCATACTCAATAGCATTGGAAAGTTTGCAATATAACTCGTGCGGATATTAATCAACTTCATTTATAACACTCTGTTGTATTCAATACTAGGGATAACCCTAACACAGTTTCCATATAAAAAGTTAAAATACCCCACTAAAATAGTAATATTTCTCTCTCGCAAAACCTCAATCATGGCTCTACGAATTTTACTTGTCGAAGATGAACCTGACTTAGCCCATTGGCTCAGTAAAAGCCTTACTCAAACCGCCAATTTTAATGTTGAGTGGGCAAATGATGGTTTACTCGCTTATAAACGTTTATCCATTGAGGAGTTTGATGCTGTTATTTTAGATCTAGGTCTACCAAGCATGGATGGGCATACTCTACTCACCAAACTCAGAAACGAGGGAAATCTCACGCCTATTCTTGTACTCACTGCAAGAGACTCTTTATCCTCTCGGGTACAAACACTGGATATTGGGGCTGATGATTTTATTCCCAAACCTTTTATGGTAGAAGAACTCATTGCTAGAATCAGTGCCCTTATTCGACGGAGTCGTGGTCGTGATAAACCACATATGAGTTGTGCAAGTTTATCTTATGACATACAAACCAAATGCTTTTCCTTACATCAAAAAACGCTCTCTTTAACCCCGAGAGAAAGCGAGGTTTTACGCATATTACTACAAAAAAGTGGGGAACCTGTCAGTAAAGTTTTTATCCTAGACCGGTTAAGTGACACCGATGATGAACTCACCGCTGACGCTATTGAGGTCATGGTACATCGTCTACGCAAAAAACTTCAAGGTAGTGATGTTCAAATCACCACTTTACGAGGAATTGGTTACTGCTTGGAACCTATTAATGAAACATAAACAACGCAGCCTAAAATCAACGCTACTATGGCTACTGCTGCCGATTATCGTGTTGATTATGCTGACTTCTCTCGTGCTTTCTCTGCAAACACTCAGAACACAGGTGAATCAAGCCTTTGACCGTACCCTAGCAGGTGCTTTACGCTCGATTGAGGTGAATATTCATACAGACCACGGCGGTCTTTCGATGGAGCAGCCCTTTTATCTCTTTGAGTTTTTAGAGCTGGCTACTCAAAGTCCCGTTTATTTCCGCGTCTTCTCTGAGGATGGTTTAACCGAGATTGGCTTTGGCATCCCATCACCTGACAATCTCGATACCCTCACACCTAATCCTCACTTTTATAATAGTCGCTATCTCGATGAAGAGATTCGTGTTGCTGCCATTGCTATACACCCAAAACAAGGCTTAAGTTATGCACCAGATACACGCTTGATTATTCTCGTTGCTGAGGGAATAAACGCTCGTGAAAGCCTACTCACACAGATGATTTGGCAAACACTTACACGCGATTTGCTAACACTCTTTATTTTCGCCGCGATTATTTCCGGTGGGATTATCCTCGCCCTACGACCACTACAACGCCTGAGCGAGAAAATTGCCTATCGAGATGAAAATGACCTACGCCCTATTGTGGAGCAAGAGCTACCTGCTGAAATCACCCCTCTTGTTGATGCCATTAATAGCCATATGGATCGCTATGCTCGAAAGAGTAAATTACAACGCCAATTTCTCGATGACGCTTCTCATCAGCTACGCACGCCACTGGCTGTCCTCAATACGCAACTAGGTTATGCACGCAATCTTGCCGATAAAAACAGTGAAATGGTAGAAGTTCTCTCCGCCATTCAACACCGTCTCAGCAAGACTATTGATATCACCAACCAATTATTAACGCTCGCCAAAGTACAAGACGCAGCAGATAACTTACAACAACATTTGCAGTTTGAACATGTAGACCTCTCAGAACTTACCCGTCAGACCGTCAATGAACTGTTGCCTATTGCCCGCCAAAAGAAAATGGATTATGGCTTAGATATTCCAGAACATACCGTCTGGATTAAGGGGGTATCTTGGCTAATTAAAGAGGCTCTAAGCAATCTCATCACCAATGCGATTAAATACTCACCGCCTCACTCTCAAATTACCGTATTTATCCGAGAAAATGACACCCATATCAGCTTATCTGTCGAGGACAATGGCCCAGGGATGTCTGCTGAAGATATCGCCCTTGCAGGGAAGCGATTCCGACGCGGTGATGCTGGTCGTGAACAACAAGGTTCTGGGCTAGGGCTAGCGATTGTACAAACCATCGCTGAAATCAATCATGCTGAATTGCACCTATTATCCCCTACCACAGGTGGCTTACAAGCTACGCTTCAATTCACTCGAACAGCCTAGGGATTACCCTTAAATCTGACAAAAACACCCTCTTTTGAAAGCTAATCGAAAGGTTTTATTCGTTATCGTTAGCAGCATGAATAATCCATCAACCCTTTTCTATAAGGATATGACGATGACGTTTGTAAAAAAATCTTCAGCACTTCTAGCAGCTGGTCTTTTAAGCCTTTCTTTCTTTGGCTCTGCTACTGCTCAAGAGCAGCCTAAGAAGCCTGAATGTATCGCCCCTGCACAACCAGGTGGTGGCTTTGATTTAACTTGTCGTGTAGCGCTAAACGGCTTCCAACAAACTGGCTTATTAACTGAGCCAATGCGTACGATTTATATGCCAGGTGGTGTAGGAGCAGTGGCTTACAACAATATCGTGGCTCAACGTCCTAATGACCCAAATGCTATCGTAGCATTCTCTGGTGGCTCTTTATTGAACCTTGCTCAAGGTAAATTCGGTAAATACAACGAAAACGATGTACGCTGGGTCGCTTCTATCGGTAGTGACTACGGTGTCGCTATCGTCCGTGATGACTCACCATACAAAGACCTCAAATCACTCATGGCAGCCCTAAAAGAAGACCCAACTAAGATTGTCTTAGGTGCTGGTGGTTCTGTAGGTAGCCAAGACTGGATGAAAGCCGCTCTAACGGCAAAAGCAGCTGGCGTTGATTACAAAAAAATGCGCTTTGTAGCGTTTGAAGGTGGTGGTGAAGCAGTAACAGCACTACGTGGTGGTCATATCCAAGCTTATATGGGTGACGCAGCAGAAGCTCGCACACTACTTGACGGTGGTACACCTATCCGTGTTTTAGCGGTATTTAATACAGAGCGTTTACCTGGCGTTCTTGCTGATATCCCAACAGCAGCAGAGCAAGGCTTTGACATTAACTGGCCAATTATCCGTGGTTTCTATGTAGGTCCTAAAGTGACTGATGCAGAATATGCTTTCTGGACTAAAGCTTTTGAAGACCTCATGAAAACACCTGAGTTTGCAAAACTACAAGAGCAACAAGGCTTGTTCCCATTTAACAAAACAGGTGCAGAGCTAGAAACTTTTGTAAAAGAGCGTGTAGCTAGCTACAAAGACTTAGCGGACTCTTTTGGTTTAATTAAGAAATAATTAAGCACCTGCTTCAATTCAGGCAGCGTGCAACCTTAAACAAGTTGCACGCTTATCTCTTTTTATATCACTTTGGTGTTCTATGCCTTTAAATGATCGTGTTCTCGGTTTTGCGGCGTTGATTATCGCTGCATTTTTAACCGCATTTGGCTATAACTTGGAACCAGAGTTCTCTTATGAACCTGTTGGTCCTAAAGCCTTCCCTCTTCTTATTGCCTTAGTCATTGGACTTTGTGGTTTACGCTTAATCATCACGGGTGGTAATGATGTTGAGCCTAATCCAAAAGGTGCAAATTTCCGTATCTTTACAATGCTCGTTTATGTAGCAGCTTATGCCTTCTTATTCCAATGGCTTGGTTTTGTCATTTCAACCGCGTTAATGACAATTTTTGTCGCTCGCCTATTTGGTGGTAGCTGGGTTAAAGCTATTATCGGTGGTGTATGTATGGGCATTTTATTCTTCTTCCTATTCGATAGAGGCCTAGACGTTGTTCTTCCTACAGGCATCTTAGGAGATATTCTATGAGCGCATTTTTTGAACATCTAAGTCTAGGTTTTGGCGTTGCTTTCTCAGCGCTTAACTTATTAGTCGCCGCGATTGGCTCATTTATCGGTACGATTGTCGGTGTACTGCCAGGTCTAGGTCCGATTAACGGCGTCGCTATGCTTGTACCTATCGCTTTTGCGATGAAACTACCTCCAGAAACAGCGCTTATTCTGTTAGCGGCGGTATATGTGGGTGCCGAATATGGTGGTCGTATTACCTCAATTTTATTAAACGTACCTGGTGAAGCGGCTTCAGTGATGACTACGCTAGATGGCTACCCTCTTGCTCGTCAAGGTTTAGCAAGCGTTGCCTTATCATTATCTGCTTGGGCGTCATTTATTGGTTCAACCATTGCGACTTTAGGTATTTTAGCGTTGGCACCAATGCTTGCTAAATGGGCAATTGCTTTCGGTCCTGCTGAATACTTTGTATTAATGGTATTCGCTTTTGCTGCACTAACCAGCTTATTAGGCGACCAACCTGTCAAAGGTATTTTAGCGGCAATGATTGGTTTAGCTATCTCTACCGTAGGTGTAGACGCTAACTCAGGCGTATATCGCTATACTTTTGATTTACCAAGCTTAGCGGACGGTATCGATTTCGTTGTCGTGGTAATCGGTCTTTTTGCTATTGCTGAAATGCTACAAATGCTTGAAAACTTACTCTCTGGTAACTCTATCGAAGTACCAAAGAGCACTCGTAAGCTATTCAACTTTGCTGAAGTCTGCAAAACATGGTGGACAACTATACGTGCTGGTTCTATGGGCTTCTTCATCGGTATCCTACCAGGTGCTGGTGCGAGCGTAGCATCTGCCGTAGCTTATGCAAACGAGAAAAAACTTATCGAAGGCAAAGACCCTGAAGCAAAATTCGGTAAGGGTGATATTCGTGGTTTAGTAGCACCTGAAGCAGCTAATAATGCGGCAGCAACAGGTTCGTTTATCCCTATGCTAACGTTAGGCGTACCGGGTTCTGGTACGACAGCCGTGATGATGGGTGCTTTAACACTCTATAACATCACCCCGGGTCCAGTACTATTTGATGCTCAACCACAAATCGTATGGGGTCTTATCGCTTCATTATTTATCGCTAACGTGATGTTGTTCTTCATGAACGTCCCAATGGTTCGTGTGTTTGCAGCGATGTTACGTATCCCACCATGGTTATTAGTACCGGGTATTCTGGCGATTAGTTTTATCGGTGTTTATGCAATTAACGGTACAACCTTCGACCTCGTACTTATGGTATTAGTCGGTATTTTGGGTTACTTTTTACGTAAATTTAACGTCCCAATGGCTCCATT
Source organism: Pelistega sp. (assembly GCA_034093535.1). Lineage (GTDB taxonomy): Bacteria > Pseudomonadota > Gammaproteobacteria > Burkholderiales > Burkholderiaceae_B > Taylorella. Next base: position 2,865 of record JAXECN010000129.1, on the reverse strand, counting down.
AGTCTTAGGTGTCGTATTAGGGAATATGATGGAACAAAACTTACGTCGTGCACTATCAATGACTAGCGGTGATATCGGTATTCTATTTGAAAGTAAACTTTCAATTGGTCTATGGATTGCTGCTGCCTTTGTCGCAATTGTTCCTCCTCTACTACGCAGAATGCGTAAAAAGGTGGCGACAGCACCAGCAAACTAAGGTAGAATAACGCTTTAAGTTTTAACTATCTTTCACACCGCCCTATGCAACAGAATATTCTCCCCTATGTGTTTGGATTTCTAATTGCATTGGGCGGTGCCTTATTAGCCAACTGGCTAAACTCTCCTCTTCCTTGGCTGATTGGTCCGCTTATCGCAACCGCCATCACTTCTATGCTAGGGACACCCTCTAAATCTCACGATTATGTTCGCTGTGCCGGTCAATGGGTGATTGGTACATCTCTCGGGCTCTATTTCACTCCCCACACCGTACAAGCCATTGTCAGCTACTGGCCTTATATTGGACTCAGTTTACTATTTGCACTCGTACTAAGTGGGGTCAATGCAGCCGCACTCTATCGCTGGGGACAGGTCGATTTTAAAACCGCTTGGTTTGCTGGTGCCGTTGGTGGCGCTAGTGAAATGGCTAATCTCGCCTCTCGCTACAATGCTCGCATTGATAGCGTTGCCTCATCACATAGTGTCCGTGTCTTAATTGTGGTGATGATTATCCCCTTTGCTTACAAATTCTTAGGTGTCCAAGGTGATACTCATAGCCCTAGTACATTAGCCTATCAGTTTAGCTATAGCGGTTTAGTCATTCTAGTTACACTCAGCTTAACAATGGTGGCTATCTTCAAACGCTTCAGAATACCCAATGCATGGGTACAAGCTCCACTACTAGTGGCACTCTTATTGACGAGCAATGAAATCCACCTCACCCATCTATCACCGACAATTCAAAGCTTAGGTCAACTCTGTATCGGCTGGTCTTTGGGAAGTAAATATGGTCCTGATTTTTTTAGTCGCGCCCCTCGTTATTTAACCGTGAGTTCCTTAGTCAGTGTCTTTGCGCTCATACTAAGTGCTGGATTTGCTTATTTACTGTCCTACATGACCGATATCTCGTTTAGCACATTAGTATTAAGTGTCAGCCCTGGCGGTATCGCTGAAATGACAATTACGGCAAAAGTATTGATGTTAGGTGTCCCTACAGTAGCAGCTTTCCATGTGGCACGGATGATTTTTGTTATCATCATCGCCCAACCTTGCTATCAATTACTCGCTCGTTGGTTTGAGAAATAATTCCCCATTGTCTACGTAGATATCCCAATGGATAAACACTTGTTTGTCCTATGTCCTACTCTCAAATACTCTCGCATGCTTCCTGAACTCACTGACGATGAAAATCCAGCATGGACAGACGAGATGTTTCAACAAGCGGTGAACATCAATCAACTGCCGTCTACCTTGCAAAAAAAATTACGTGGACGTCCTAAACTTGCTCAACCTAAACAAATTATTACTATTCGCTATGATGCTGATATTGTTGAAAAATTTAAAGCAATGGGGAAAGGTTGGCAAACAAAAATGAATAATGCTTTACGCGAATGGTTACAAACTCAATCACCCAACAACTTATAACAAAATATTATTAAGATATAGGATGTAAATAACAAATTTTTTGTTATAGTGAGAATATCTTCTTAATCATTCAATAAGCGGATTGAGATTATCAACAGATACATACAGGGAGTATTTATGAAAAAGCTTAATATCTTTTTGGCAAGCATTCTACTGGCTTCAACAGGGGCTGCTCAAGCAGCGACACTAGACACCGTTAAGCAACGTGGTCACGTTGTCTGCGGAACAACCACAGGTTTTGCAGGTTTCTCAGCACCTGATGATAAAGGCGAATGGAAAGGTCTTGATGTGGATGTTTGTAAATCAGTGGCAGCGGCAGTCTTTGGTGATGCGACAAAATTCAAAACTGTACCGTTAAACTCTCAACAACGCTTCACTGCTCTACAATCTGGTGAGATTGATATCCTCACTCGTAATACTACTGTTACGCAACAACGCGATACTGCTCTAGGTATCCAATCACCTGGCGTGAACTTCTATGACGGTCAAGGCTTTATGGTCGCAAAATCGCTAGGTGTCAAAAGCGCCAAAGAATTAGACGGTGCGACGGTATGTATGCAAACAGGTACTTCAAATGAAAACACAATGGCAGACTGGGCTCGTGCTAACAATATCAAATACACACCTGTCGTATTCGATCAGTTCAATGAGGTAGTGAGTGCCTTTGCCGCAGGTCGCTGTGATGTTTACTCAACAGACGCTTCAGGCTTAGCATCTATCCGTATTTCTCGTTTATCTAACCCAGATGACTACATTGTCTTACCTGAACTAATTTCTAAAGAGCCTTTAGGTCCTTTTGTACGTCAAGGTGATAATCAATGGTTCAATATCGTGAAATGGACGCTACAAGCTCAATTAAATGCCGAAGAATTAGGTCTCACAAGTGCCAATGTTGATGAGCAATTAAAAAGTGAAAACCCTGCTGTTCAGCGCTTGCTAGGAGTTACTGAAGGTGCGGGCAAAAACTTAGGTCTAGATGAAAAATGGGCTTATAACATCATCAAACAAGTAGGTAACTATGGTGAGAGTTTTGACCGTAATGTGGGCAAAGACAGTGCGCTACAAATTCCTCGTGGTTTGAATAATTTGTGGACGAATGGTGGTTTACATTATGGACTACCTGTGCGTTAATTTGAGAGGCTAATTTAGCTTACTCATTAACAACCATACAACTGAGAAAAAAGCAAGATTTGTTCTCGCTAAGGATTTCCTCCGGAAATATACGCTCGCCCAAACTTGCTTTTC
>JAXECN010000128.1:0-3529 GCA_034093535.1 Pelistega sp. | reverse complement strand
AAATGAAGATTTAACTGTCGCTGGCAAGGTGAAAATCAAGCTCTGGGTTGACAGTGATGTCCCTGATACCGACTTTACCGCAAAACTAGTGGATGTCTATCCACCTAGCGAAGACTACCCACAAGGCTATGCGATGAACATTACTGACGGTATTTTCCGTGCGCGCTATCGCGAAAGCTGGACTGAAGCTAAATGGTTAGAAAAAGGTAAAGTCGTCGAAATTACGGTTGAACCTTTTGAGACATGCAATGTGTTCAAAAAAGGACATCGTCTGCGCTTAGATATTGCTGGCAGTAACTTCCCTCACTTTGATTGCAATCCCAATAGCGGTGAGCCAGAAGGACAAGCCCGTAAAAAGCAAATCGCGACTAATAATGTCCATACCGGCGGCATTTATGCCTCTGTGCTAGAGATTGATGTATTAGAAAACTAACACACTGACCTCTCTCACAAACAATAAGGACTGTTGTCTATAAACCAGACAGCAGTCCTTCTTTATTGGGTAGATTATTTTTACTTACTTTATACTTTAGGTTTAAACAAACCTCAAAAGTAGAAAATCATTGCTTAGCAGACCACAATAGAAAAAACCTGTAAAGCAATGACTTGCGATAGAATTCCCAAAATAGGATAAAATTTTATAGGCAATTCCCTCAAAATTCCCTTTTTTAAAAAGGGAATTTTTCATCTCTATGAATTTTAAGGGATTTTAAGAATTTTGATGGTGCTCACGGCGAGACTCGAACTCGCACAGCTCTCGCCACTACCCCCTCAAGATAGCGTGTCTACCAATTCCACCACGTGAGCAAAAAAGAAATTATAGCGTACCTTTTAAAAAAAGTACAGCTTATTATTGCGTTGTTGTTGGTGTCGTCGGTGCAGCAGGTGTTGTTTCAGCTGCAGGAGCTACTGGTGCTGCAGCTGGTGCTGTTGGAACAGGAGCAAAACCTTCCATCACACTACCACTCTCTGTTGGTGCAGATTGACGGTATGCGTCAGCACCTACAAAGGCAAGACCTAGTGTACATGCAAAGAACACAATAGCTGCCCACTTTGTCATGCGAGAGAAGAAGTTCGCTGAACCTGCTGAACCAAATAAACTACCTGCCGAACCACCGCCAAACGATGATCCCATATCCGCACCTTTACCTTGTTGTAAAAGCACTAAACCAATAATTGTTAATGCTGAGATAACTTGCAAAGCAATTAACAAAGGAAATAAATACGCAGACATAAAAACTCCGAATAAAAATTAAGCTGCAGCAGCAATCGCTAAAAACTCTTCTGCTTGTAATGCCGCACCACCTACCAATGCGCCGTCAATATCTGGCATTGCAAATAGGTCTGCTGCATTGGTCGCTTTAACGCTACCACCATATAAAATCTGTACTTGTGCAACACCTGATGCCACTAATTGGGCACGAATAAACGCGTGTACCTCTTGGGCTTGTTCTGGTGTCGCCGTTAAGCCTGTACCAATCGCCCAAACTGGCTCATAGGCAATTACCAATTGAGACAAAGCACTACTACCTAAGGCGAGAACAGGTTTTAATTGTTCTTCAATAATCGCTAGGGTACGACCCGATTCACGGTCTGCCAATGACTCTCCAACACAAACCACAGGTGTTAAGCCATGAGCAATCGCAGTCTTTGCTTTAGTGGCGACCGTATCACTCGTCTCGCCATGATAAGCACGACGCTCCGAATGCCCAACAATCACCCACTGACATGCCATATCTTTAAGCATAGCTGCGGATACTTCACCAGTGTAAGCACCTGACTCAGCGATACTGACATCTTGTGCCCCTAAACCGATAGGCGAGCTCTCAACTAATTGAGCCGCTTGGGCTAAATAAGGAAAAGATGGACAAACGACCACCTGACCTTTTTGATAAATAGACGGTTCCGCCTGAACTGCACGGACAATAGCCGACAACAGCGCTTGATTGGTTTGCAAGCTGCCATTCATCTTCCAATTACCCATCACAAGACGTCTACGCATATCTTTATAGGCCCCTTATAACTCTAGCTATTAAAATTTAACCAACTATTATAAGATGAATATAGGCTATTTGTCATTAGATTTTGCCTCGTCTATGTTTTTTAGCGCTTTTACCATTAATTGTGCGTCAGCACCATAGCTTTGTAAGATTTCAGCCACACAATCAACAACTGTAAAGCCCTCTTTTTGCCACATCGGCACAGACCCTTGAACAGCAATCAAGCAGACTTGTAGAAAACCATATTGCGACGCTTGCGCAAAAACTTTATCCAATAATAAGCGTTTTAGCCCTCGTCTTCTTGCTCGAGGAAAAATCGACAAATCATGTAAATACAGTACATCGGCGTCATCGGGTGCTTGGTAATCCAATGTATTAAGACAAGGTAATTGCCCTCTCTTCGCCGGGACACTGAGCACATAAGCTAATAAGCCTGCACTATCTTCAGCTACCCAACACAAGTTCTGCGCACTAGTGATTTTTGAGCGAAAAGCACTTTCTTCCTCGTAAAAATCCTCGCTATAGCAAAGCTTTTGTAAAGAAAAAATCGTTGCTGCATCCTCTACCCTTGCAGGACGAATACTCAGCGCTTTAAAAAAATGATCTGGCATATGATTTAAAAGGTTAAAACAATCTTGCCGATTTGCTCACCTGCGTCCATCATAGCATGTGCTTTTTGTACCTCTTCAAATGGGAACTGAGCATACACTACGGGTTTTAATTTACCTTGGGCAAATAATGGCCAAACTTTAGTCTCCAAATTGCGCGCAATTGCTGTTTTAAATTCAGCAGTACGAGGACGCAAAGTTGAACCGGTAATGGTCAGACGTCGACGCATAAGTAGACCACTATTAATCGTCGCTTTACTACCACCTAATTGTGCAATAATCACAGTGCGACCGTCTTCGGCAAGCGATTCTAAATTACGATTAATATAATCACCAGCCACCATATCCAGAATCACATCAACACCTTTGCCATCTGTTAAAGTCTTAACTTCTTGGACAAAGTCTTGTGTCTTGTAGTTAATCCCTTTGGTCGCTCCTAGCGCCTCTACAGCCGCAACACGCTCATCAGAGCCCACTGTTGCAAACACTTGATGTCCAAATGCACGAGCTAATAAAATGGCAGTCGTACCAATACCTGAAGCACCACCGTGAACTAATAGTGTTTCACCGTCTTTTAGTGCACCTCGGTCAAAAACATTGGTCCACACCGTAAAATAGGTTTCAGGTAAGGTTGCTGCCTCGACAAGCGATAGTCCGGCTGGGATAGGTAGGCAATTACCTGCTGGTGCAATACAATACTCCGCATAACCACCACCCGGCGTTAAGGCACACACCTGATCACCAATTTTAAAATTTGTACCACTCACATCACCCGCGACGATTTCACCTGCCACTTCCAAGCCCGGCAAATCAGAAGCTCCTGCTGGTGGCGGATATGAGCCTTGTCGCTGGAACACATCAGGACGGTTAATCCCTGCGGCTTTTACCTTAATCAGCACTTCTCCTGCTTTAGGTACAGGT
>JAXECN010000127.1:0-7728 GCA_034093535.1 Pelistega sp. | reverse complement strand
TAGTGCCGGTACCTCAGGTTGGCATAATGGTGAAAATATGCATAGCGGTACTGCACATATCTTGCAACAGCACCAAATTGATACTAAGGGTTTTACAAGCAGCCAAGTCAAAAAATCAGATTGGGAAACCTTTGATTATATTGTGGCGATGGATGACCATAATTTACGTGATTTAGAAACACTATTTGGCAAACATCCAGAGAAATTATTCCAGATTACTAGCCTATGCCCTAACCTCAGTCACGACCATATCCCAGACCCTTGGTATACCGGTGATTTTGATGAAACCTATCGTTTATTGGATGAATGTTGTGAGGCTTTATTAGAGAAGATTTATAAGACTTTAAAAGCTTGATATTGATACTGTTGTTAATAAGTTTTTAAGATAGATTTTTATGATAACTAAATACTAAAAGGGATAATCAATGAGTCAAAATAAATTCATCTTACTAAACTTAGCAAGCGAAGGACAAATTGTAATTAGAGTCAAAAGTATCCTCGCTTTTAAAACTTCCAACAAACATCAAACTACAACTTTACAGTATCAGTTGGGTAAGAAAATTAAAAAAGTGTGGGTTCAAGAAAGCCCTCAAGACATTTTAAAACGCTTAGATACTAATCAATATGAAGTTGTACCCAATCAGCTTTCAAAGGCAAGACTAAGTGCACCAATTGTAGAAAAATCTCCAATATCAATTTCTCCAACAACACCAGCTACCCCTAACATTACTCATAAAAGTTTTATATTTATAGATGAAAGTGGTGATTTAGGGTGGCAATTATCCCCTAAAGAAGGTCAAATAGGTTCAAGTATTTATTTTTCTTTGGCTGTTGTCATTTTCCGTGAAAAAGCAACGAAAAATAAAATTGATAAATTCTTAAATCAATTAAATACACTATTCTCACGCTCAACAGAAAAAGAGTTGAAATGGTCTTCACTATCAGATAATCAGCGTGATATTGTCAAAGTAAAATTAGCCGAATTTGTAAAAGCTAATCCTAATATTTCATTGACAACCTTAACCATGAAAAAAACCAACAAAGAGATGAAAAAATATCAAGGTCAAGAAGAATTAGTTTATGTAGATATGCTTAAAAAGCTATTCCCTACGGGTTGTCCTAACGGTAATAATATATTGTTTTTCGATACAAATACTATTATTGAAAAAGCTAAACAAGACTTCAATAGACTCTTCAAGTCACAAAATGCAAACCATCAAATGCATATTCATTATGCTGATAGTAAAAAGAATAGTGTCTTACAATTAAGTGATTTACTCGCTGGCTTAGTTACTACTAAACATAAAAAAGGAAAGCGTAAAAAACTCGATTTAGTAGATGAAATACGGTTTTCTGCATAAGCGTATTCATTCTTCATAAATATAATCAAATGTATGAAGGTTTTAATTAAAAGCTGAGAGCAAATCTAAGAAGTAAGCTATACAAAAAAAGAGTTTCCTGTTTAAAGAAAAGGTATGAATCTTTTCAATAAACAAAAGGAAACTCTCATATTATGTGTTGTTATTAATTAATAGTTTATCTAAGGAAAAATTCAATAGCAGGAAATATTGCACTGATAGCAGCTATTACTAAACCCCATAAAGCTATTTTGGCATTTCGTTTTTCATCTAATTCTTTACGTTGTAATTCTAAAGAATGCATAGTCTGTTGATATTTTAAATTTAAAATATAATGCACGTTTTCAATTTGAGATACTAATTCCTGATTAATAGCTCCTATTTTTAAGGTTTCTTCAATAGCATTCCAAGAAGCAACAAGACCTGTATTTTGAATCTGAACTGGACGATTAAAAAAGAATTTGGCATTAAATTTTGCCGCTTCTTCATATAGTTTAGTTAACAAGGCAATATTATCTTCTTGATCAGAATATTTTGCTAACTCATTATTAAGATATTCCATCGCTCCTAAGTAAGCATATGCTAGTGCTAATAGGATTACATGACGTTCAAAATGGTCTGAGATATTGCCTATAAATGAGATAAATGATAGTCCACGACCATCAATATGATTAAAGTGATTTGTTCCTTGACGGTAATTTTCTACCTTAATCGCTTTAGTTCCTCTAATGGCAATAGAGGCTTTTTCAGCCAATTCTGTACTAAGTTGTCCATCTTCTGGTTGTAAATAGACTAAATGGGTTAATAAAGTAAATTCTCTACCATCTTCTACAGTATTTTTAAATGAATCTTTAGTTGTATTAATCCATTCATTATGTGAAATTTTTAAAGTAGGTAATTTTAAAAAATGAATATAGAAATTTTGTTGATAAGAATGACCTGAAAAAAACGTGAAATACCATGTATTATCATCTAATACATAGTAATGACAATCACTTAATAAGATTGGTTGTAGAAACTTAATAGCCTTATCATCAATTGTTAACCGTTTTAATTGTTTTATATTCTTAGGTACAAAATTTACCTTATAAATTCTAACAAGCTTAGCATCCATTTTTCTCCCCCCGTAAATATAATTAAATTGAATATTGCAAGCTATCCCATTTTATAGATTATTTAAGTCAAAAATCAATAACTATATGATTTATCAATAATTTTATATTTTTAAACTCAGAAATTTATTGATTGATGTAAGTATTCTTAATTAATTTTTAAATTAAGAATTCTTTATAGTTATTCATAAATATCCCTTCTTTTTTAGATTATCAAACAATACAAAAAACACAAATAAAAAGCATTAAAGAAAATCTAAAAAATTTCCTTTAATGCTTAAAAATTACTTGATAGAATAGTTGAAATTTCAACTATTATGCAGATAATTCTTTCGCTAATTTTTCGGCTAAAGCTTTAATCTCTTCCATATTACCTGGTGTATGAGCATGCTTATCAACTGTTTGACCAATATAACGTGGTACTAAATGATAATGCACATGGAAAACTGTCTGACCAGCACATTCATGATTAAATTGAGAAACTATTAAACCATCAGCCCCTGTTACCTTCATCAATACAGGAGCAATTTTTTTTGCTGTAGCAATACATGCCTTTGCCCCCTCTTCTGATAAATCAAAAAACGTAGCAGCTGGCTCTTTAGTTAAGACCAATAAATGCCCTGTTGTCTGAGGCATAATGTCCATCATCGCATAAGTTTTATCATCTTCATAAATCTTAAATGACGGTAACTCACCACGAAGAATCTTTGCAAAAACATTATTATTGTCATACACCATTTTCTGTTTTCATCCTTTTCAAATATAACTTGTATGGTTTATATACTAATGGATAAGGTGTTGGTTGTGCAATAACACATTAAATACCTAATATAAATTTTTTCTTGTAAACATATCCTTATGCTCTTGATGTTCTTTGGCAAGCTCTTGTAACGAGTTTAAACGGCTCTCATCAGCATTTCTAATAGCATCCCTATCAAGATATCGTCCGTAGGTATTTTTAAGCTATAAAAGCATTTTAGATAGATTTTAAAAACTCTGTATAAAAGCTTTTCTTAATGTTTGAATAACTCTATTTTTAGTATTAAGAAAAATTTTTATCCAATTTTAGGAATCAATATAAAAAAGAGTTCTAATAAAGAATTAATTATTTTAACTAAATGATTTATAAAGAATTTTTATTGTTACCCTAGTTATCCACAGACCTTTATTATTCTTCTTATATATATATTTAAAAATCTATTTAACAGTATCTTATCAATGCATATTTAAAAATTATCTTTTTTAGATTGAGAAATAGTATTTAAAATTAATTTAGAAAGCTTTTAAACGAGGGAGAATCAAAAAATTTTTAATATTTAGTCCTTCCTCTACTCTATTAGAATTTTTAGAACAAACAATCTTATACATTATTAATTACAGCTGCTATATCGATAATAATTTAAAACTAACTCTTTTTAAATAATAAGTTAGGTTTTCAGTAGTATGGACAATACCGATTTCATGTTTATCCTTTATTGGTAGCTTTGACCTATTATTTGGACGATGTGACAATGGTGTAGTAATCGATTTAATATCGCCACCATCAATGTCTGATTACTAATAGAAGCTTGAAATTCATTGACTAAGGGCAGATTACTAGTGAGGATGAATTAAAAAATAACTCTGTGAATAAGCTATTTATGAAGTTTTAATAAGCTTAAAATAGTTATAAAGTAGAAAAATTATCCTATTTTAGACATTCTCGAAGCAAATGAATATCTATAATTAGAAAACTGTATAACTTATTGATTAATTAAATAAATTTAAACTTATTCTAGTTATCCACAGAGTATTATTATTTCTCTTATTTATATATATTAAATACTTTTAATTCTTTGAATAGCTTCTTTTAAAGTATCGTCATATTTAGCAAAACAAAAACGTACTAAATTATTATTAGCTTCTTTACTATTTGGATCTTTATAAAAAGCAGAAACGGGAATAAGCCCTACTTTATATTCTTTTGTCAAATCGCTAACAAAATCAAATTCGTTTTTAGAAGAAATTGCCGAGTAATCAGCTAATAAAAAGAATGTTCCTGCGCTTTTGATAGGTTTAAACTTCGTTTCAGATAAACCTTCAAATAATAAATCATGTTTTTCTTGATAAAAATTCGATAAATTCGAATAAGTAGTTGTATCTTTCATGTATTCGGCAAGTGCATACTGCATAGGAGAAGACACGGTAAAGACCATAAATTGATGGATTTTACGGAATTCTTTACTTAGTTCAGCAGGTGCATAGCAATAACCGACTTTCCAACCCGTTGTGTGATATGTCTTACCAAACGAAGAAATAACAAAGGCACGTTTGGCAATAGCTGGACGGCTAGCTAAACTTAAGAAAGGTTTATTATTAAAGACAATATGCTCATAAACTTCATCAGCTAAGATAAGAATATTATGACGCTCTAAAATCTGCTCTACTCTATCTAAGTCTTCTTTTTCTAATGTAATACCTGTCGGATTATGTGGGAAGTTGAGGATTAAAAGTTTTGTTTTGTTTGTAATAGCACTCTCAATACGATCCCAATCTACCGTAAAAGAAGGATTATCTTTATTTGGAGGTGTTAAAGAAGTATAAACAGGTACTCCACCTGCTAATCGAATACTTGGAGCATAAGAATCATAACAAGGTTGGACAATAACAACTTCATCTCCAGTATTAACAGATGCCATAATAGCAGCCATAATAGCTTCTGTAGCACCATTAGTTACTGTTACTTCTGTTAAAGAATCGTATTTTGCACCATATAAAGCCCCCATTTTTTTTACTAATTCTTCTCTTAATGGTGCTACGCCTGGCATATAAGGATATTGGTTATGCCCTTCTTTCATTGCTTTATTAACTAATTCAATAAGTTTTGCATCAGGATTAAATTCTGGAAAACCTTGACCTAGATTAATAGCTTGATTTTCTGCTGACAATTGGCTCATTACGGTAAAAATAGTGGTACCAATATCAGGTAACTTGGATTGAATCATTTAATGACCTTTTATAACTTAATTATTAAAAACACCTTTAGAACAAGAGTTTAGTAGAGTTTTAGTAAATAAACAATAGAGTTATAAACAGTTATTAAAAGCTTATTCAAAACTAATCAATAAGATATTCACATAGTTATCCACACTGTTCCACGTGAAACGTGGAACAGTGTGGATAACTTGAGTTATACGTATTTTTACTAGGACAAATTTATCCAATGGGATTAACCATTATTGTTATTTAATGAATTTAGATAAATAATGAATTAAACAGTTTTGGAGATTTAGAGATGATTATTTATAAATCTTTTAAATTTGAGTTAATTCTTAATCACGAGCAGATTAGATATTTCAAAAGAAATTTTGGGTGTGTTCGCTTTATTAGCAATCATGCTTTAGCTTGGTATAAAAAGAATAAAGAAAATGGTAGTAAATTAAGATTTGATAGTAGAGATGCAATGAGGGCGTTAGAACAATGGAAGATAGATTTTCCATGGTTAAAGGAATATTCTGAGCAAATCATTAAAGAAGCTATTTATGACTTAGAAATGGCTTTTAAGCATTATTATGCAAAAAGATTAGCTCATCCAAAATTTAAAGCTAGAGGTCTCAAAGAGTCATTCAAAATAAGAGAAGGCTTTAAGATTGAAGAACATAATAATCGTGTTTATCTACCAGAAATAGGTTGGATAAGATATATCAATAGTAGGGAACTAGCAGGTTCTATTAGAAATATTACTATTAACCATAAATGCGATAAATTTTTTATGAGTGTTTTAATGATGAGTGAGAAAAAACTAGTTAAACATTCTATAGCTGAAGTAGGGGTAGATTTAGGAGTAGCACAGTTTGCAACTTTGTCTAATGGTAGTGTCTATACGCCATTAAGTGTTTATCGAAAATATAGACATTATGCAGAAAAAATAGAGAAAAAATTAAAACATAAACAATTGAATAGTAATAATCGACAAAAACTAAAAGATAAGCTCGCAAAATTACATAATAAGATAGCTAATTGTAGGAAAGATTTTTTGCATAAGCTCTCTGATAGTTTAACGAAGAAATATCGCCGAATTTATGTTGAAGATTTAAAAATTAGTAAGATGGCGACAACAGGTAATTTATTACCAGTTGATGAATTGAAGAAAAAGAAAAAAGCTTTAAATAATGCAATTATGGATCAATCATGGTATGAATTTAGACGACAGCTTGAATATAAAGCAAATTGGAGAGGAGGGAGAAGTATTAAAGTCTCACCAATAAATACTAGTAGAGAATGTCCGTCTTGTCATTTTATTTCATCTGATAATAGAATAAGTCGATCGGTATTTAAATGTATTAAATGCAATTATTCAAATAATGCTGATGTTGTAGGTGCATTGAATATTTTAGCCAAAGGAAAAAATCAATATGTTTAAGAAAAAATAATTGTAATTTACCGAAATTAAGTTAATCAGTTTTTAGTACATAAGTTAATAGTTTTTAATTTCACTAAACTAAAGTAATTCAAATATTTTCAGGGTAGGGCATACCCGTTGAGCTTGTGAAGTGAATCACTTAGGTGGTCAGCAACAAGAACCCTCAGAGAGCCTGTGTGGCGCCTGTTTTCAGGGTTTCACATAGGCTGGTATGAACGTCGTGCTTAGCGGCGGGGTGCCAAGTTTCACGTGGAACAATCAATTAGCACTCCAACCAGCCTATGTGAAACAATGGTGCTATTTGATGTTAAAATAGTGAGCATATAATCTTTCAATTTGTTCGCAAGAACGCATTCTTATTTGCACAATTATCAATGAATTATCCAGAAGAATTTGACGTCATCGTTGTTGGTGGCGGTCATGCAGGTACAGAGGCCGCCTTGGCCTCTGCTAGGACTGGTGCTAAAACGCTTTTATTAACGCACAATATCGAAACATTGGGACAAATGTCTTGTAATCCATCGATTGGTGGAATTGGAAAAGGGCATTTGGTCAAAGAAATTGACGCCCTAGGCGGAGCGATGGCATTGGCAGCTGATGAAGGGGGTATTCAGTTTAGAATATTGAACTCTTCAAAAGGTCCTGCTGTGCGTGCTACACGAGTACAAGCTGACCGTTTATTGTATAAACAAGCTATTCGTAGTCGTCTAGAAAATCAAGAGAATTTATTTATCTTTCAACAATCAGTTGATGATTTGATTTTAGAAGGTGATAAGGTTGTTGGTGCAGTTACGCAGATTGGTGTTAAATTTCGATCAAAAGCGGTAGTACTGACAGCGGGCACGTTCTTAAATGG
>JAXECN010000126.1:0-5332 GCA_034093535.1 Pelistega sp. | reverse complement strand
GTCCCCTTCGTCTAGAGGCCTAGGACACCACCCTTTCACGGTGGGTACAGGGGTTCGAATCCCCTAGGGGACGCCACTACACTAAAGTGGCAGACATTATAAGTTACCGCGCGGAGCGGTAGTTCAGTTGGTTAGAATACCGGCCTGTCACGCCGGGGGTCGCGGGTTCGAGCCCCGTCCGCTCCGCCACAGATTAAAAAGCCTTATAGCCTTGCTATAAGGCTTTTTGCTTTTCTGCTCTTGTACACTTCCTGTTTTCAATTTACCCATTCATTTTCTCACTCACGCCCCCCCAAATACCCAGTAAAACTAAGGTTATCCTTAATATATTTTGTCTGGATTTTCCTATAACATTGCTCCTAAATAATTTTTATAGAAAATAAGGAGACTTTTCCCATGATTAGTTTATTAGGTATTACCCTGTCGTTAATATTGCTGATGTATCTCGCTTACCGAGGATTTAGCGTCATTGTACTTGCCCCACTACTTGCCATGCTTGCCGTTATCTTTAGCGGCGATGCTCATGTCCTACTTGGCACCTATACCCAAGTCTTTATGAAAGGTCTAGGCAGCTTTGTCGTCAACTTTTTCCCTATCTTCCTCCTTGGCGCCCTATTCGGTAAATTGATGGATGATAGTGGCTCTGCTCGCAGTATCGCCACCTATTTAGTCGATAAGCTAGGTACTAAGCATGCTGTTCTTTCAATTGTATTAGCATGCGCAATTCTCACTTATGGTGGCGTTTCCGTATTCGTGGTAGGTTTTGCTGTTTACCCTATTGCTGCAACACTTTTCCGCAAACTGAACATTCCTAAACGATTTATCCCGGGTGCCATTGCTCTAGGTGCATTTACCTTTACGATGACAGCACTCCCCGGTACTCCTGCTATTCAAAATGCAATTCCTATGCGCTTTTTTGATACAGACTCATTTGCCGCACCAGGTTTAGGTATCATCGCCGGTCTTATCATGTTCGTATTAGGTATGATGTGGCTTAACTATCAACAAAATAAAGCGGTTCAAGCTGGTGAGGGCTATGGTGATCACAAAGAAAATCTTCCTGTCGAAAACCACCCAAACGACCCCAATGTGTGGATTGCTTTATTGCCGATTGTTCTTGTGATTCTAGTGAACTTCCTATCGGTAAAATGGTTTGTGCCTAGCATGGACACCTCATACCTTGCTGACCCAAAATATGGTAATGCTTCTCTGAGCAGCGTCCTCGGAACTTGGTCAATTATCCTCGCTCTTGGTCTAGCGTGTATTGTTCTTATCCTAGTGAACCTAAAAAGCTTCACCAATGTAAAAGAATCCATCACCCAAGGTGCATTAGGCTCATTATTACCTATCTTCAATACTGCCTCAGAGGTAGGTTATGGTTCAGTCATCGCTTCACTGGCTGGCTTTGCGATTGTAAAAGAACTTATGCTAGGAATTGCGCCGGGCAACCCTCTTATCTCAGAAGCTGTATTTATTAATGTGATGGCAGGTATTACGGGTTCTGCCTCTGGCGGTCTCAGTATTGCCCTACAAACCATGGCTGACTCTTATATGCAATTAGCAACCCAATTTGGCATCAGCCCAGAACTTCTACATCGTGTAGCGGCGATTGCATCAGGCGGTCTTGACGCTTTACCACACAATGGTGCGATTATTTCCCTACTCACCATCTGCGCCCTCACTCACAAAGAATCTTATAAAGACATCTTTGTCCTTGCGGTCGTCATTCCACTGATTGCTTTAGTAGCATTGATTGCACTCGGCACCGTCTTTGGTAGCTTCTAATCGCTAGGCAATTTTTATTTGCCTATCCCCCATAAGGATTGAACTTATCTTAAATAGGTTCAATCTTTTTTATTTCATCTTGCTAAATAGTTGAGATAACTCCTGTGCTGCCTCTTGCATAGCGGGGATATAGGCTTGCAACTCACTCAATGATTTACGCACCGAAGGGGCATGTGTAAATAGCGTCGCAAATATTTCTCCTCTCTCTGGATTAATAATCGGCACAGCACACGCCACCATCCCCGGAATAAATTCCTCATCATCAACCGCAAAACCCTGTTTCTTAATTTGCTTAATAGAGGCTAATAGGTCGGCTTTATGCACTATCGTATTTTTGGTTAAGGCATAAGGCTCCAAATTCTCAATCACTCGCTGAAGTGAGGAGGTCGGCATTTGTGCCAATAATAATTTCCCGCTTGCACTTGCCCAGATAGGGACATTCATCCCTTCAGGCAAATTAATTTGCAATGGCCAATTAGATAACACGCGGTCAATATACACCACAGACAAACGATCCAAGATAGAAATCCCTACCGTCTCACCGATATGCTGAGAAAGTCGCTGTAAAACCGCCTCACGATCAGATTTATAAGCACCATTTTTCCAAACATGAAAAACAAGCTTATGTGTCCGTTCACCACAAACCACTCGCCCTTGCAAATCTAAGCGTAAAAAACCTGTCTCCTGCAGTTGTTGTAACAAGCGATGCATACTAGGCTTAGGAATATCCAAAATCTCTGATAAATCCCCTGCACTTAGTGGACGCGTCGCCTTTGCCACCTCTTCCACAATCTGTAAAACTCGCTCAACACTCGAACCTTTTTTTCTTTCCATAGCGAAATAGAACCCTCTATACTAATTTTTATTGAATTTTTTTCGTATAACGATACAATATATATCATTATAGAACAATATTTAATCAAAGGAGCCATTATGTCATTTACCATTACCTTGCCACGTCTGATGGAAATCGGTAAAAATGCATGTCAAAAACTACCCTCTGTACTTGCCGCATTAGGCGTTAATAAACCGCTTATCATCACGGATAAGATAATGGTACAGCTTGGGTATATCAAACAAATTCAAGATATTCTAGCAGCACAAGGAATTGACTCTGACGTACATGATGATACTATCCCGGAACCAACAGAATCATCTATCCTCTCTGGGGTGGAAAAGGTGCGCACGGGTGGTTACGACTCTATTATTGCCTTGGGTGGTGGTAGTCCAATTGATAGCGCTAAAGCCATCGCTATTCTGGGTAAATTCGGTGGCACAATTCGCGATTACAAATTCCCTCGCCAAGTCAATGAAACCGGTCTACCTATCATTGCCATTCCGACGACAGCAGGCACAGGCTCCGAAGCCACAAAATTCACTATCATTACCGATGAAGAAAAAAATGAAAAACTACTATGTGTAGGCGTCGGTTTCTTACCCGTTGCAGCAATCATTGATTACACGCTCACCCTAAGCGTCCCGGCTCGTACCACCGCAGATACCGGAATTGATGCGATGACACACGCTATCGAAGCGTATGTTAGTCAAAAACAGAATCCCTATAGCGAGCAACAGGCGTTGGCTGCCCTACGCTTAATCGGACCAAACTTACAAAAAGCCTACCATGACGGCAAAGATGAACAAGCACGCGAAGCGATGATGCTAGGCTCTACATTGGCAGGTATCGCTTTTAACAATGCTTCTGTCGCCCTCGTACACGGCATGAGCCGCCCAATTGGTGCATTCTTCCATGTTCCTCATGGTTTATCTAACGCTATGCTATTGCCCGCAATTACAGAGTTCTCTATCCCTGCCGCTCCATCACGTTATGCAGATTGTGCGCGTGCTTTAGGCGTAGCAGACTCCAACGACAATGACACTCAAGCAAATGACAAGCTACTGGCTTTCTTAAAAGCCCTCAATGTAGAGTTAAAAGTACCAACCCTTGCCGAGTTTGGTGTCGAAAAGGCCTACTTTGATAGCATTGTCGAGACCATGTGCGAGCAAGCCTTTGCTTCAGGTTCACCAAATAATAACCCTCGAATTCCAAGCAAAGATGAGATGTTAAGCCTCTATCGCTCATTATGGACTTAATTTAATTAACTTTTATACCTTAAAAACTATACATTCACGGAGTAAGACATATGAATAAAATCGGACACTTTATTAATGGTCAAGTCATTACGACGGGCGATCGTTCTCAGCCCGTCTACAATCCATCAACAGGTCAAATCAGCAAAGAAGTCCTATTAGGCAATGCAAAAACAATTGACGAGGCTGTCGCTGCCGCTAAAGCTGCCTTTCCTGAGTGGCGTAAAACACCACCACTCAAACGCGCTCGTATTATGTTTAAGTTTAAAGAATTGCTAGAGAAAAATGCTGATGAAATCTGTCGTCTCATCGGTGAAGAACATGGCAAGATTGTGCATGATGCTGCTGGTGAATTACAACGTGGTATTGAAAATGTAGAATACGCTTGTGGTGCTCCAGAATTACTCAAAGGCGAGCATAGCCGTAATGTCGGTCCAGATATCGACTCATGGAGTGAATTCCACCCGCTAGGCGTTGTCGCTGGTATCACACCATTTAACTTCCCTGTGATGGTGCCATTATGGATGTTCCCGATGGCTATCGTATGCGGCAACACCTTCGTACTTAAACCCTCTGAGCGTGATCCAAGCTCAACGCTCTTTATTGCCCAATTACTCAAAGAAGCAGGTCTACCCGACGGCGTATTAAACGTTGTGAATGGTGGTAAAGAAACCGTAGACGCTATTCTTGAACATAAGGATATTGAGGCGGTAAGTTTTGTAGGCTCAACACCTATTGCCGAATATATCTATAAAACAGCTGCAGCCAATGGCAAACGCTGTCAAGCTCTAGGAGGCGCTAAAAACCACGCAATTGTGATGCCTGATGCCGATTTAGACAATGTCGTTAACTCATTATTAGGTGCCGCATTTGGCTCTTCTGGTGAACGTTGTATGGCACTATCCGTTGCCGTGGCTGTCGGTGATGAAATTGCCGATAAAATGATTGCAGCTCTCCAACAAGCGATGGGGAAACTCAAAGTCGGCGTACATTCAGACAAAAGCAATGACTTTGGCCCTGTTATCACGGCTGAACATAAAGCAAAAGTGGTAGGTCATATTCGTAGTGCGGCAGAACAAGGCGCTAAAATTCTTGTCGATGGTTCAAATGCAGCACCCGAAGGCTATGAGAACGGTTTCTTTGTAGGAGCCACCCTCATCGATGGCGTGACTAAAGACATGACAAGCTATAAAGCAGAAATTTTTGGTCCTGTACTACAAGTTATTCGTGTTAAGACCATGGATGAAGCTATGCAACTTATCAATGAGCACGAATATGGCAACGGTACGTGTATCTATACCCGTGACGGTGAAGCTGCTCGCTACTTTACTGATAATATCAAGGTTGGCATGGTCGGGGTGAATATCCCTCTCCCTGTGCCTGTGGCATATCAAAGCTTTGGGGGCTGGAAACGCTCATTATTTGGTGATTTATTTATGTATGGTCCAGACGGTGT
>JAXECN010000125.1:0-2994 GCA_034093535.1 Pelistega sp. | reverse complement strand
AGAAGAAAAACCCACCTGCACCGATTCTCGTGGTCGTAAACGTCCGTGTGTCTAATGATGAAATAAGTGGCGTGAATAAGTTAAACTTGAACTGTTTATCAACGATTTCATCGTATCAGCTTCAACGTCTATGGCTTTAGTCGTGGTGCAGCCACCGCTTGTATTTGCTTATCATAAATTAATAATATTGGACTGGATACAACAATGAGTTTAAAGTAGCAATCATCATTTTGGTATCCAGTCTTGATTGGTACATTTAAATTGACTGCCAGTTTCCCAAAAATGCGATTGTCTGGCTTTGACCAGTCGTGTTTTTTCTGTTTGGGATTTTAGGACACAAAAGCTTGCCTTGTGATAACGATAAGGGTATTTTTTCATATCTTCGGTGGCGACTTTTATATAGATTTCATAGGGATAATTGTAAATAAATTTATGTGAAATATCATAGCCATAACTGATACAATAACCATTATAATGAAAATTATTTTCTTGTAACGGCAGTAATTTTGGGTCTGCTCCCCCCATATCTCTAAGATAAAAACTACTGATTTTTTTATTAGCATTTAGGCTGAAACAAGGATAATCATCCACCAAAGAAATTACCACTTCGCCATCTTCTTTACTAAGATTAACAAATGAATTAGCATAACCCATTGAATGAGAAGATAGCGCCATTAAAATAATAAAAAACTTATACATCATTGTGTTTTGGTAAAAGTGCCGCATTTTTTGGATTCCTATCAAATTTAGCTATAATCATTCTAATATCTGCAAGTTGAGTGGTATATTGGTACTGCCATACATGGGTCATTTCGTGAACAAAAAGATTTTTTGAAAAAATAACATCCTGAAATACCCTGCTAGGTAAAGTATAAGCCTCTTGTAAATATCGTCAGGAAAATGAATGGTACCAAAGGGTGTCATGGCAGTTTGACTGGGTTGAAAGATTGGGATAAATCGTCCATGATGAATCTTAACTTTATCATAGTCAATGCTGTCTTTAAATATCGGCATGACAAGCTTACGCTCATCTGCGGTAAGTCCTCTATATTTACCAAAAATAAGTTGCAATATTTTCTTTGAAATGCCAATCAGCGAACTGGTGAGTAAGGTGGGCTGTCTTTGGCATTGACTGATGGGCAAATCATACATGGCAATTTCTGCGCTTGCACTACAACAGTCCCCTTGGGAAGGGGGTAGTTATTTAAAAAATTATGGCTTACCCCGTGAAATCGGCGGTAACTTTATCTGCGATGGTGATACCCCCAAACTGCCCAAGGACTGTCAAGGTCGTGAAATTCGTAGTGAAGCAGAATTTATTGCTTTTTGGCAAAAACATCAACTTCCCATTGGTCTTAAATATTTTGAATGTGTCAATGGTCAACCACGCATTCCTGCCATACAACTAGAAGCATGGAAAATCGCAGAAGAAGAAAAACCCTCCTGCAAAGACGCTCGTGGTCGTAAACGTCCGTGTGTTTAAATATCCTAGGGTATGACATCATATGATCATCACACCTTTTTTACTACTCAAATGGAAGCTGACCACAGAAAACCGTGCTCACAAGGTGGAAAACAGAGCTTTCAAACGGGCTTTTAGCGATAACCTTTGGCCTTTAGCTCTTCATAAGCACCATAATTGACGATATTCTTATAGCCCTTTTGGTGAAGAATCTCCGCTGCCTTACGAGAGCGATTTCCACTGCGGCAATAGACGTAAATAGGCGCCTCTAAATCGACCGTCACCTTATAAATCTCATCTGCGATGACTTGTACAGGGACATTTACCGCCCCTTCTAAATAACCTTGAGAAAACTCTTCCGGTGTACGTACATCAATCCAAATACCAGCAGGTTTTGATTGCCCTTCTGCCAATACAGGGGCATCAATCGCTTGACCAGAAAATGCACTGGCTACAATCGCCATAACGAATTGACCTAACATTCTTATCCTTGATCTCTGAAAAACCTACAGACGTAAAAAAACCGTCCTCGTGAATAATACTGGACGGTAATTTCAATTTTTAAAAGTGGTCGGGACAGTAGGATTCGAACCTACGACCCTCTGGTCCCAAACCAGATGCGCTACCAGACTGCGCTATGCCCCGACTGCTTTAGAGTGTTTGGCGGAAGCTGTGAGATTCGAACTCACGGAGGGCTACAAACCCTCGCCGGTTTTCAAGACCGGTGCATTCAACCGCTCTGCCAAGCTTCCAATCACGCAACAAACTAAAAAATTAGTGGTGCACTCGGCCGGAATCGAACCGGCACGGGCGTAATGCCCGAGAGATTTTAAGTCTCTTGTGTCTACCTATTTCACCACGAGTGCGTTGTGTGAAGAATATAACTATACAGATTTTGTTATTTTTTGTCTAGTCTTATACCGTCAAAAACCCTTTTTTTACACTTTTGTTTCAAAAAAACAACATATTTCCCAGTCATATATTCGCCATCTATTCCTCCGTTGTTCTCGTTTTAGCTAAAAATTCGCTTATTTTTTAGGCTTTTCTTTCACCTATCACTTTATTCATTTGAGCGATTAATCATAAGAAACCATCAAATACCGCTATCAAACAACAGAGAAGTCCGAAAAAATTTTTGTCATTTAATATGGGAAGTGCATCCATATCGCCACTCATAGCAAAACATCTTACACACAATCAGCTACAATACAGCTAGGCTAGTAATTAGAATGAGAGGCATTATGACTCAAGACGCATCATTTTATTTTCCTGCTCCTGTCGAGCAAAAATTCTGCACCCAATGTGCAAGCCCTTTGACTCGTATGCAGCCTCCTCTCGATAACCGCCTGCGTGATTGTTGCACCCATTGTGGTGCTGTACATTATCGTAACCCACTCCTTGTGGTGGGCACGGTGCCGATTTATCAAGGAAAGGTATTGCTTTGCAAACGTGCCATTGAGCCTCGCTATGGCAAATGGACCTTGCCTGCTGGCTTTATGGAGATGTTAGAAAGCACAGATCAAGGCGCTGTC
>JAXECN010000124.1:0-2480 GCA_034093535.1 Pelistega sp. | reverse complement strand
GCACAAGTGGTGGCAGTCGGCTTTATTATTGGCGTTATTCAAGACTCAGCTGAAACGGCATTAAACTCCTCAACGGATGTGTTGTTTACGGCGGCTGCAGATATTGCGGCACGAGAACGAGGATAGTCAAACGTTGTTCTCTTTGATGTAAAAGTTAAAAGCCCGTAAATGATTATTTACGGGCTTTCATGGATTTATAGCGTAAAACGGGAGCCTACATTGCCCTTACATGGAGGGTATTATTTTTAATGTTTTTACATTAGACAATCAAAGTGTACCTAAAATAGCCGCTAGAATTAGCAATAATCCTGTGTGAATATTGGCTTTAAAAAGGTAGTGACTTTTTTCGGGACGTTCTAAATCGAATACGTGTAATTGCCAGAATAAATGAGCAGCAACCAAAGCAATCGCAAGATAATATGCCCAAGTCATATGGAGAAGTATCCCCGCGATAATCCAAAGTAGTACGCTCACTGCATAGAAAGCACTCAGCCAATAGATGCCTTGATTGCCAAAACGTCTGGCGGTAGATCGCAAACCTAAACGCTCATCATCACGAATATCGGTATAGGCATAGAGGGTGTCATAGCCGATTTGCCATGTTAAAGCACCTAACCACATCAATACAGCGCCCAGCGGTAGGGTATTGGTGGTATCTGACCATGCCATCAGCATCCCCCAGTTAAAAGCCGCACCCAAGACGGCTTGAGGCCAGTACGTAAAGCGTTTGCAAAGTGGATAAATAATCACCAATGGTACTAAGGCAAGTGCTAACCAACGGCTAAAGGGATTAATAAAAAAGAGTAGTAGTGCAGATAAGGCAAACTGCGCAATTAGAAAAGCGATAGCTTGTTTGAGCGAAACTTGTCCACTTGTTAAGGGACGAAAACGTGTACGTTCGACGTGCTTATCAAAATCACGATCCCAGATATCATTAACGGTAGAACCTGCACTGCGCATTAATAAAGCACCGAGTGAGAAAATAACTAATCGCCAACCATCAGGCATGCCTCCTGCTGCTTGAATGAGAGCAGCAATACAGGGAAGTAGCGTTAGCCAAGTACCTACAGGACGGTCAAGGCGTGCAAGACGTGCATAGGGCCCCCAACTCGCAGGTAAATATTTGGCTACCCAATCATCGTGGTGAATATCGCTTAAATCTGGTTTGGTACTAGACATAATGATGTTAAGAAAAGGACAGTGAGGTATTATTGTACCGATTTCTAAGGTGTAGGTCTTGCTCACTTAGAGGCTTTTTACGCAAAATTTAATTCAATGCTAGAATGTAATGATAGGTGGCATTTTAGTATGCTGAAGTGACGATTATTTAGGATTTAAAGTATGTTCGATATTCAAACAGCGGATGCCTCATTAGGCAAAACAGAAATGTATCGTCTTCTGACAGAACAATTAAAGGGTCTATTAGAAGGTGAACGTAATTTAATTGCGAATGCAGCCAATATGAGTGCGTTGGTTTATCAACAAGTGCCTGATTTGAATTGGTGTGGTTTTTACTTATTTGATGGTACAGAGTTGGTACTGGGCCCTTTCCAAGGTAAAGTGGCTTGTGTGCGTATTGCACTTAATCGTGGCGTTTGTGGTGCGGCCGCAAGTTCTCGAGAGACGCAATTAGTGAAAGATGTGCATAGTTTTCCGGGGCATATTGCCTGTGATGCCGCATCGCAGTCCGAAATTGTGGTGCCTTTAGTGAAGAATGGTCAATTAATTGGGGTATGGGATGTAGATAGTCCCAAACTGGCTCGCTTTGACGAGGAAGATAAGGCGGGTATGCAAGCTTTATGTGAGGTATTTTTAGCCTCAATCGACTAATTATTTATCAAGTAGTAGGGTGTTATTTTCTACGACTTCCTCATGGGGGAAAGCACTATGTCAAGTACCATTGAAGTCATTGCGACGGTATTATTTTTCTTAGCTATTATTCATACCTTTTCGGTACCAGTTTTTGCGAAATTGGCTCATAAGGGTGGACCGCATGCCGGTATTTGGCATTTGATGTCAGAGGTAGAGGCTGTTTTTGGCGTATGGGCAACGGTATTGATTTTTTTTATGGCGGTCAGTACGGGGGTAGAGTCAGCGGTATCTTATATGGATACGCGTAATTTTACTGAGCCTTTATTTGTCTTCACCATTATGATTGTTGCGGCAAGTCGCCCCATTATTGAGTTGGTCAAGTCCTTGGTTCGTTTATTAGCCAAGGTGGTTCCTGTGCAAACTGAGGTAGCGACTTTTTTCATTACCTTAAGTCTTGTTCCTTTATCAGGATCTTTGATTACTGAACCTGCTGCAATGACCTTAGCGGCGCTAATGCTAAAAGAGGCTTTTTTTCAGCGGACCGGCAATTTACGCTTTAAATATTTAGTGATTGGGGTTCTTTTTGTGAATATTTCCATTGGTGGGGTACTTACTTCGTATGCTGCACCTCCTGTGCTGATGGTGGCACAGACATTTGGATGGGATAC